>JBOFLG010000241.1:0-5075 GCA_051657745.1 Dermatophilaceae bacterium
CGGTGAAGCCGTCGACGCCGAAGCGGCGGGCCAGCTCGGCCCACACCCACAACTCGTCACGGGCCTCCCCCGGCGGGTCCAGGGCCTTGCGGCGCCGGATGACGCGGCCCTCGAGGGTGGTCATCGTGCCCTCCTCTTCGGCCCACTGGGTCACCGGGAGCACCACGTCGGCGAGTTCCGCTGTCTCCGAGGGCACCACGTCGGCCACCACCAGCAGGTCCAGGCGGGCTAGCGCGGCCCGCACTGCGGTGACGTTCGGCGCCGAGACCGCCACGTTGGAGCCGTGCACGAGCAGGGCTCGCGGCCCGTCGCCCACGCCGAGCCGAGCGAGCAGTTCAACGGCCGGCACACCGGGGCCGGGCAGGCCGGCCGGGTCGATACCCCACACCCCGGCGACGTGGGCGCGGGCGGCCGGGTCGGCGATCATCCGGTAGCCGGGCAGCTGGTCGCTCTTCATCCCGTGCTCGCGCCCGCCTTGGCCGTTGCCCTGCCCGGTGAGGGGGCCGTAGCCCGAGCCGACCCGGCCCACCAACCCCAGCGCGCACGCGAGGGTGATCGCTGCGGACACCCCGGCGGTGCCCTGGGTCGACTGCTCCATTCCGCGACCGGTGAGGACGTACGCCCCGCGGCCACCGTGCACCGGTGCCGCAGCGGCCAATCGCCGCGCCGCCGTGCGCAGTTCGTCCGCTGGCACCCCGCACACCGCCTCGGCCCGCTCGGGCCACCACCGCGCGACCGAGGCGGCCACGGCATCCCAGCCGGTGGTCCGCTCGCGCAGGTACGCCTCGTCGGCCAGGCCCTCGGCGACGAGCACGTGGGTGAGTGCGAGCAGCACCACCAGGTCGGTACCGGGCACGGGGGCGAGGTGCCTGCCGGCGCCGTCCTCGGTGAGCCGGGCGGTGGCCGAGCGTCGCGGGTCCACCACCACCAGCCCGCCGCGCGAGCGGACCCCGGCGAGGTGCTGCACCAGCGGGGGCATGGTCGCGGCCGGGTTGGAGCCGAGCACCAGCACCGCGTCGGCGCCGCCGAGGTCGGCCAGCGGGAAGGTGAGGCCACGGTCGACGCCGAGGGTGCGGTTCGCCGCAGCCGCCGCCGAACTCATACAGAACCGCCCGTTGTAGTCGAGGTACGGCGTGCGCAGCACCACCCGGGCGAACTTGCCCAGGGTGTAGGCCTTTTCGTTGGTGAGGCCACCACCGCCGAACACCGCCACCGACTGCGGACCGTGCTCGTGCTGCAGCGCCACCAGCCGGTCGTGAATGACGCTCAGGGCCTCGTCCCAGCTGGCCGGCTCCAGCGGGGCGCCCCGCCCGCCGCGCCGGAGCAGCGGCGTGGTCAGCCGGTCGGCGGCGGCGAGCACCTCCGCGGAGGTCCAGCCCTTCTGGCACATCCCGCCCCGGTTGGTCGGGAAGTCCCGCGCCGCCACCCGCACCGGCGCCGCGGCATCCGGCGTCGGTACGAGTGCCTGCGCGCACTGCAGCGCACAGTAGGGGCAGTGGGTCGCGGTCGACACTGGTCAGACCCGGGCCATCGTGGCGCCGCGGCGCAGGTAGACGGCCCAGGTGATGACGGCCATGGCGAGGAAGACGCCGATGTAGATCTCGAGCGCCGGGATGATCGAGCCGTGGGTCTCGTTCGCGTACTTGTAGACGAAGGGGATGACGAACCCGCCGAACGCGCCGACCGAGGAGATGATGCCGACCGCCCCAGCTGCCCGGCGCTTGTACTCCAGCACGCCGGCACCGTCGCGGGCGCGGCCGCTGGCCCCGTCGCGATCGCGGGCGCCGAGGCGGGTGAAGATGGCCGGGATCATCCGGTAGGTCGACCCGTTACCCACACCGGTGGCCACGAACAGCGCCATGAAACTGACGAAGAACACCGGCAGGCTGCGGTTCTGCACGCCGTACACCGCGACCAGCCCGGCACCGGCCATGGCGAGGAACGCACCGAGGGTGACCACCGCGCCACCGAACCGGTCGGACAGCCGGCCCCCGAACGGGCGCGACAGCGAGCCGACGAGCGCCCCGAGGAAGCCCCAGCTGAGCGCGATGTCGGGCCGCTCGAAGACCACCTTGAGCAGGGTCGGGAACGCCGCGCTATACCCGATGAACGAACCGAAGGTGCCGATGTAGAGCAGCGCCATCAACCAGGTGTGCAGGTGCCGGGTGGCCCGGGCGGTGGGGCCGGGGTCGGCCTTGGCGTCGCGGAGGTTGTCCATGTGCCGGTATGCGAGGTAGGCCGCGACCAGCGCCAGCGGCACGTAGAGGAACGCGGCGTTGGCGAGACCAGCAGCGATCCCGCCCAGGCCGATCGCCAGCGGCACCGCCTTTTGCGCTACTGCCACACCGATATTGCCGCCGGCTGCGTTGAGGCCGAGGGCCCAGCCCTTCTCGCGCTCGGGGTAGAAGAAGGAGATGTTCGCCATCGACGAGGCGAAGTTGCCGCCGCCGAACCCGGCCGTGCCTGCGATGAGCAACAGCACCCAGAACGGCACGTCGGGGTTCTGCACCACCCAGGCCAGGCCGAGGGTCGGCACGAGCAGCAGCAGGGCCGACACCACGGTCCAGTTGCGGCCGCCGAAGATCGGCACCGCGAAGGTGTAGGGGATGCGTAGGAACGCACCCACCCCGGACGCCACAGCGACGATGGTGAGTGCCTGCCCGGCGGTGAGCGCCCAGCCGTTCGCCCCGGATGCGGTGAGCACGCCACTCGCGTCGAAGGTGCCGCTCATCGCGACCACGACGATCGACCACAGCAGCCAGACGGAGAAACCGATGTGCTCGGCGACAATGGAGTAGACGAGGTTGCGGCGGGCGATGCCACGGCCGCGGGTCTCCCAGAACGCGGTGTCCTCGGGGTCCCAGTGCTCAATCCACCGGCCGCGGCTGGTGCCCTCGGAGCCGGCCGGGCTGCCGGCGGCTCCGGGCCTGCCGGTGTCGAGCAGGGTGTCGGTCGGCGTGCCGCCCGGGGGGGCGGGCGGCGCAGGTACGTGGCCCGGTGTGGTGGTGGTCATGAGCGCTGCCCTCTTTCACTGACGCGGTTCGCAAGCGGACGCTCTGGCGAGGGCGCCCACCTCGCTGTCGGACGCCGTCGACGCTACGAACTGGGTGTTTCCGGGTACGGCGGGCTACGTGAACCGCCCGCAACATCCCGCGCACCGGCCCGGCCAGCCGGATCGTGAGCCCCCGGAAACCTCCGCGTTACCTGAGGGCGAGACACCCCCGGCAGAAACGACCAATAGGGCGAGTCTGCAGGCGCGGCATCACGCCATCAGGCGAAGACCAGGGGGCCGATCAGCTCGCCGCGCAGCGCCCGCGCCGGTCAGTCCAGCCCGAGGTAGTGCTCGAGCCCGACGGTCAGGCCCGGGCGGTTGCCCACCTCACGAACCGCGGCGAGCACCCCGGGCATGAACGAGGACCGGTCGAACGAGTCGTGCCGGATGGTGAGCTGCTCCCCCTCACCACCGAACAGCACCTCCTGGTGAGCGACCAGGCCGCGCAGCCGCACCGAATGCACCGGGATGCCGTGCACCCGCGCCCCGCGCGCCCCACCCGGGTCGGAGGTGGTGGCGTCGGGAGGCAGCGCGAGGCCGGCCTGTGCGCGCGCGGACCCGATGAGTTCGGCTGTGCGCGAGGCGGTTCCGGACGGCGCGTCGACCTTCGCAGGGTGGTGCAGCTCAACGACCTCCACGGACTCGTAAAACGGCGCCGCCTGCCGGGCGAACGACATCATCAGCAGCGCGCCGATCGCGAAGTTGGGCGCCACGAGCACTCCGACACCGGGGCGTTCGGCGAGGTGAGCCTGAAGCGTCGCGAGGCGAGCGTCATCCCACCCGGTGGTGCCGACAACCACGTGCACCCCGCGCTCGACGCAGTACGCCACAGTGCGCGGCGAGGCGTCGGGCGTGGAGAACTCGACGACGACCTCCGCGCCGGCGAGATCATCGAGGTCGTCTCCGACGTCGAACCGGCCGACGAGCTCGAGGTGCTCGTCGTGCTCCACCGCACCGCAGACGGTGGCACCCATCCGGCCCGCGGCACCGATCACCGCAACTCTGGTCGCACCCATGCGCAGAACTGTAGTGAGGGCGCCGGGCACCGCCGAGACCACGTCGTCCGTCGGCGCCGTCTGCGTCGGCCCTCGCCGTGGCGAGAGCGCGCCACGGCGAGCGGTCTCCGCCATCCGCCTGACCAGCACCTGACTTATTCATTGATTGTTCACTTTGCGGACCTTGATCGGCTACCATTGCGCAGGTTCGAAAAGTGATCGAGAGGAGGGCCCATGAAGAAGCGGACCACGTCCGAGCGCATCGGCCTGGCCGTGCGCTGGGTCCCTGTCAGGACGGCCGACGGCCGTGTGCGGATGGAGATGCGCTGGTCTCACCCACGAGCGATGCGGCAGCAACACGCCGCCTGAGCTCACACGTACCTGGTCGAGCCCGGTCCTGGCAGGGGGCCGGGCTCGCCCACGTTCGGCGTGACGCCGGGTCACCATCGCTGCCTCCCCCGCTCACGCTCCACCAGCCACCTCGCCCGCGTTCCGTCGGTCACCACCCCTCGCTCCACCAGCCACCTCACCCGCGTTCCGTTGGTCACCACCCGCCGCTCCGGCAGGCACCCCGCCGCTCCGGCAGGCACCCCGCCGCTCCGGCAGCCACCCTGCTCTCGCCCCGGCCGGCCCCACCCGGTGACCGCGTCATCCGACATGGCCCATGGTCTCCCCAGCCAGGTCGTCATGACAGGTGTCAGCAGATGTCGATGACGCCCACTACTGGTCGACAGCCCGGCGCCGACAGAACATAGGTCTCGTCACCCGCCGCGGCGAGCCGGCCTCCCTCATCGGCAGCCGAGGCGGCAGGCGTCCGTCGGAGACACCAGGCGGACGGGCGGCAGGCGGAGCAGCTGACGCCGCCGACCCCCGTGCATGAGGCGTATCGCATGGGGGTCGGCCCGCTCACCTACCTGCAACTCCCCTGCGCGGTGGGGTCCGTCGCTACCGCACCCCGCCGCCGGTAGATCGCGAGCTGCGGCGCACACATCCGGCCCGGTGCACGCCCACCCGACACCGTGCGAACG
>JBOFLG010000242.1:0-2010 GCA_051657745.1 Dermatophilaceae bacterium
GGCACCGGCTCGTGAACGCGTTCTGACGATTCGCGAGGTGCACGACCTGGCCGACGCCGTGACCACGGACAAGGACGGGGTCGTGGCGCTCGCGCATCTCGGGCTCCGGTGGTCCGAGTTGGCCGCGCTGCGGTGTGAGGACGTCAGCCTGGAACGACGACGGGTGCACGTAGTGCAGCGGGTGACTGAGGTCGACGGGCGCATGGACGTGGACCAGCCGAGAGCCGTGCCGGTCACCGGCATGTCCCGGTACCGGCTCGGCTCGCGCCGTACCTGAAGGCACGGATCGACGGCCGGCGCTCCCGATGCGTTGGTGTTCCCGTCGCCCGATGGCGACTACCTCCGGGTGCGGAACTGGCGCCGCCGTGCCGGGTTCGACGGGGCGTTGAAGCGCTGCGGGTTCAGGGCGACACCGCACGACCTGCGGCGCACCTTCGGCAGCCTCGCGCGAATGTCGGGCGCCTACCTGAGGTTCATCCAGAAGGCGATGGGGCACGAGTCGATCACGACGACGGCGCGCATCTACGCGCACCTGTACGACGACGAGCTGGACGCCCTCGTGTACGCCCTCGACGGGCTCCACGTCCCGGCGGCGGACTTGGGGGAGCGCTGACCTGTGCCCATTTGGTGCCCATCTGCGCGGTCTGGCGCTGTCGCTCGCCGTCCTGATCCGACGTTCGTGCAGGTCAGGCGGTGGTGCCCCCGGCAGTGTCCGGTGTCACGAGATAGTTGGCACCTGTCCCGCGACATGGTTGGCACCTACCCCGGAGGTGCGGCATGTCGCTCGCGGAACTCGTCATCGTCTCGGTCAAGGTCGAGGGACGCTCCAAGAGCGAGGTCGCTCGGGACTACAAGATCTCCCGCTACTGGGTCCAGCAACTGATCAAGCGCTACGACGCCGAGGCCGAGGCGGCGTTCACCCCACGATCTCGAAGGCCGCATACCAACCCCCGCTCGGTGAGCCTGGAGGTGGAGGACCGGATTGTGCGGTTGCGTAAGGATCTGTCCAAGCAGGGCCTGGACGCCGGCGCCGAGACCATCCGCGCCCATCTGGCCACCGAGGTCCCCGGCGTGCCACTGCCGGCGGTCTCAACGATCTGGCGGATCCTGACCCGCCGCGGGTTCGTCACCCCCCAACCGAGGAAGCGCCCCAAGGGCGCCGGGAAGCGGTTCTGCGCCATCCAACCCAACGAGCGATGGCAGGCCGACACTACCCACTGGCACCTCGCCGACGGCACCGGCGTGGAGATCCTCAACATCATCGACGACCACTGCAGGCTCGACCTGCTCTCCACCGCCCGGGCCAGCACCACCGGCCCCGACGTCCTGGCCGGCTTCCGGGTCGCGTTCCGCCGCTACGGCATCCCCGCCAGTGTGCTCACCGACAACGGCGCAATCTTCACCGGCAAACCCCGCCGCGGCGGCCGGGTCGCCCTCGAGGTCGAGCTCGACATGCTCGGCGTCCGGTTCCACCACTCCCGCCCCTACCACCCACAGACCTGCGGCAAGGTCGAACGCTTCCACCAGACCCAGAAGAAGTGGCTCGCCGCACAACCACCCGCACCGGACCTGCCCACCCTGCAACGCCAGCTGGACCGGTTCCGCCGCTACTACAACACCGTCCGACCCCACCGAGCCATCAACCGCCGGACCCCACAACAGGCCTACGACACCCGCCCCAAGGCCCACCCGACCAAACCCCCGATCCCGGCCCACTACCGGGTCCGCCGCGACAAGGCCGACACCAGCGGCGTGATCACCGTGCGCTACGACAGCCAGCTGCGCCACATCGGGCTCGGCCGCGAGCACCGCGGCAAACGCGTCCTCGCCCTGATCGCCGACCTCCACATCCGCATCGTCGACGCCGACAACGGCGAACTCCTCCGCGAGCTCACCCTCGACCCCACCAAGGACTACCAGCCACTCGGCCGCCCACCAGGACCACCCAAGAAGACCTAGAAATGCAACGATGTCCCGCGACACCTGTCAACGGTGTCGCGGGACATCACA
>JBOFLG010000243.1:0-5937 GCA_051657745.1 Dermatophilaceae bacterium
GTGAGGATGACGCCCGCGCCCGCTCGCCGGATGCCGACCAATGACTCCATCATCACCCGCTCCCGGTCGACCCACCCGCGGTCGGCGGCCGCCACGATCTGGGCGTACTCACCCGAGATCTGATACGCCGCAACCGGAACCGGCGATGCCTCGGCCACCGCGCGGACAATATCCAGATGTGGCCCAGCCGGCTTGACCATCACGAGGTCTGCGCCCTCCGCCACATCCAGCTCGAGCTCGCGAAGCGCCTCCACGGCGTTCGCCGGATCCTGCTGATAGGCGGCCCGGTCACCGATGAGCGAAGAACCCACTGCCTCGCGGAACGGGCCGTACAACCCCGAGGTGTACTTGGCTGCGTAGGCCAGGATCGCCGTGTCGGTGAACCCCGCCGCGTCGAGCGCCGCGCGCACATGCCCCACCTGGCCGTCCATCATCCCCGACAGGCCGAGCATATGCGCCCCGGTAGCGGCCTGCGCGAGCGCCGTCGCGGCATACCGGTCGAGCGTCGCATCATTGTCGACCGACCCATCGGAGGCGAGCACGCCACAGTGGCCGTGGTCGGTGAACTCGTCGAGGCAGAGGTCGGCCATGACTACGAGGTCGTCCCCGACCGCGTCGACCACCGCGCCCAGCGCCACGTTGAGGATGCCGCCCGGGTCGTCGGCTCCCGACCCGCGAGCGTCCTTGGCCGCCGGCACACCGAACAGCATGATTCCCCCCAGCCCGGCTGCCACACACCGCTTCGCCTCGGCGACCAGGGAATCGAGCGAGTGCTGCACCACGCCCGGCATCGCCGACACCGGCACCGGTGCATCGATGCCCTCGCGCACGAACACCGGCAGCACCATGTCCGCCGCGTGCAGCCGGGTCTCGGCGACCAACCGTCGCAGCGCCGAGGTCCGGCGCAGCCGGCGCGGCCGCCCAGTCGGATACTCCATGCCGGATGACGTGGGCTCAGGTAGCGCGCCGGCGACCACCGGCACGCTTCTGACTGGGACGCATGACCTCCTGGCCGGACTCCGCAGCAGCGCCGGCGATCGCGCGGCCATGGTCGGCGAGCGCGTCGACCAATGCGTCAGCCGCCGGTTCGGACGCCAACACATCGACCCGCAGGCCATGCTCCTCAGCGGCCCGAGCGGTGGCTGGCCCGATGCACGCAATCACCGTGCTCGGGTGCGGCTTTCCAGCGATGCCGACGAGATTGCGCACCGTCGAACTCGAGGTAAAGAGCACCGCGTCGAACGCCCCCGCCTTGATCGCATCACGGATCGACTGGGCCGGTGGCGCGGCACGCACGGTGCGGTAGGCGGTGACGTCGTCGACCTCCCAGCCAGAGGCCACCAGTCCAGCCACCAGGGTGTCGGTGGCGATGTCAGCGCGCGGCAGGAATACCCGATTGATTGGGTCGAGATCGGCATCGAACGGCGGCCAGACCTCGAGCAGCCCCTGCGCGGACTGATCCTCGGCCGGGACGAGGTCCGGGTTGATCCCCCACTCCCGCAGCGCGTCAGCGGTGACCCCGCCAACCGCTGCGACCTTCAGGCCGGCGAACGACCGAGCGTCCAGGCCGAACTCATCGAACTTCTCCCGAATCGCCCGAACCGCGTTGACCGAGGTGAACCCGATCCACTCGTACCGGCCGGTGACCATCCCTTTAACCGCCCGCTCGAGCTGCTGCGGCGTGCGCGGCGGCTCGACCGAGATCGTGGGCACCACCGTGGCCTGTGCACCGTGATGCTCCAGCCGGGCGATGGTCGTGCCGGACTGCTCCTTGGTGCGCGGAACCAGGACGTCCCAGCCGAACAACGGCTTGGTCTCGAACCAGGACAGCGTGTCTCGGAGCGGAACCGTGGGGCCGACCACCGCGAGCACCGGGAAACGGCGCTCGGTGACCACTGCCGCGGCGCCATCCAACGTGGTGACGACAGTGCGCTGCTCAGTAGTCGTGCCCCGCTCCGTCACGGCGACCGGGGTAGCGGCGTCCCGACCCGCGGCGAGCAAACTCTCCAGGGTCCGGGCTGCCTTGTCTGGAGCGCCGATCACCACGACCGTCACCTTCGGGTCGAGCGCACCGGTGAGATCCGGCGCTGGGCTCCGCGCGACAACAACGTGCACCCCGGTCGATGTCGCGGAGGTGAGTGGGACACCGGCGTACGACGGGACGGCGGTCACCGAACTGACTCCCGGGACCACTTCCACAGCGATCCCGGCCTTGGCACAGGCCTGGGCCTCTTCGGCCAGCCCGTTGAACATCGCGGGGTCGCCGTCCATGATCCGCACCAGCAGACCGCCAGGGTGGGCCTTTGCCGCCTTGACCACCAACTTGGCGCGTGCGGCGTGCGTCAACTGCTCACCGTGGTCGCCGTGACCGGCATCGACCACGTCGACGTCGGGGCGGCACCACCGCTCGACGACGGAGTCCCGCGCGACCTGGTCGATGACCACGGCATCGGCGACGCCGAGCAACTCACCACCGCGGACGGTGAGCAAGCCCGGGTCGCCCGGGCCAGCGCCGACAAAGGCGACGCGTGCGGGCACGCGAGAGATGGACGGGATGGACGAGCGCGAGGGGCTCACAGGGCACGCTCCGATATCTGGGTTCGATCGGCGGTCGGGGGCATGGACGTGACGAGGAGGTCGGCGGCACCATCGCCGAGGAGGACTGCGGCAAGCCGGCGCCCAAGCCCGGCCGGGTCGCTGGGCGCGCCCGTGAGGCTGCGCCGCAACTCCCACGAGCCGTCCGTGGCCGCGACCACTGCGCGCACCGAGAGCTCGGCGTCATCCGGGCCGTCGACGACCTCGGCGAGGGCACCGACCGGCGCCGAGCACCCGGCCTCGAGCGCAGCGAGCAGCGCTCGCTCGGCGGTGACCGCGGCCCGGGTATCGGGGTGGTCCAGAGCGGCCACGGCCACGGTGCGCGGGTCGCCGGTCCGGACCTCCACCGCGAGCGCGCCCTGGCCCGGAGCGGGCAACATCTGAATTGGGTCGAGGACTTCGGTAGCCGCATCGAGCCGGCCGAGGCGACGCAGGCCAGCGGCCGCCAGCACGACTGCATCGACGTGCCCGTCGGCCACTGCGCGAAGCCTGGTGTCGACGTTGCCGCGGATGCCGACCGTCTCCACTCCCAGCCCGAGAGCGGCAAGCTGGGCAGCCCGGCGCGGCGAGCCGGTGCCGACCGTGGACCCGGCGGGAAGTTCGCCGAGGGTCAGGCCGTTGCGCGCGACCAACGCGTCGCGCGGGTCCTCGCGGACCGGTATCGCCGCAATGGAGACCCGCGGGTCGGGTGCGGTCGGAAGATCCTTGAGCGAGTGCACGGCGAGATCGACCCGACCCTCGAGAAGTGCGTCACGCAGGGCGGACACGAACACCCCGGTGCCGCCCATTGCGGCGAGCGGTGTGGTGCGGTCCTGGTCGCCGGCGGTGGTGATCTCGACCAGCTCGACGTGGTGGCCCGCCGCGCGCAGCCTGGCCGCCACCCAGGCCGACTGGGCGGTGGCGAGCGCCGAACTACGGGTACCGAGGCGGAGCGCCGTCATCCGCGGTCACCGCCTCGGTCGCCACGCTCGGCCAGGTCGACGAGATCCGGCACCTGAGCTGGCGCGGACACCAGCGACACCTCGCGCGGGTCGAGGTCGAACAGTTCGGACAGGGCCCGGGCGTAGCTACCACCGTGACCGTCCCGGGCGAACTCCTTGACGCGCACGGTGGGCGTGTGGAGCAACTTGTCGACGACCCGCTCTACCGCTCTGCGAACCTCCGCCCGTTCGGCCTCGCCCAAACCGGGAGTGCGCCGTTCCAGACGCCGCAACTCGTCATCGACAACGCGACCGGCGCGGCTACGCAATGCGGTGACAGTGGGGGCAACCTCGGCCGCCGAGCGAGCGGTCAGGTACGCGGCCACCTCGGCAGTGACCAGGTCACGAGCGGCGGCGACCTGCGGCGTGGCGCCGGCGGCAGCGAGGTCGTCGCCCAGTTCGGCCAGACCCACTCGGACGATTCCCGGCAGTGCCGCGACGCCGAGTTCGACGTCGTGCGGAAGGGCGAGGTCGACGTACACCTGAGGCCGGCCGACACGACGTGCCGATGCCGCACGGGCCGCATCGACGGTCACGACCCGGCCTGGTGCGCCGGTGGAGGACACCACCACGTCTGCCTCGCTCAGGGCCTCCGGGAGATCAGCAAGCGCCCGAGCGTTGCCGCGGATCCGGGCGGCGACCGTGCGAGCGCGGCCCTCGTTGCGGTTGGCGATGACCACGGCCTGAGCGCCTTCGCGTGCCGCGATTGTGGCGGCGAGCGCACCCATCCCACCCGCACCGATGACGAGCACCGTGAGGGTGGTGAGCGAGCCCACCAGGGACGTAGCGCGAGCCAGGCCAGCCTGCACCAGCGAGCCGCTCACGCTGTCGATCCCGGTGTCGGTGTGCACTCGCTTGGCGACCCGAAGCGCCTGCTGCAGAACGATGTTCAGCGCCGGACCGACATGGCCCTGACGTTGGGCGCGAACCAGGGTTCGACGCACCTGACCGATGATCTGGGCCTCGCCCACCGCCATCGAGTCCAAGCCCGCGGCGACCGCGAAGATGTGCGCGATGGCGCGCTCCTCGTAGTGCACGAAGAGATGCGGTTGCACGATGGCGCGGTCACGGCCTGTGAGGTCGCCGAATGCGGCCGTGAGATCGGCGATCGCGCCATGGAACGTGGCCGCCTCGATATAGACCTCAGTGCGGTTGCAGGTCGAGACGACGACCGCCTCACGCACGTGCTCCGACCGCAACACGGCCGCCTCGAGCTGAGTGCACGCATCGGCGTCGAGCGCCACCGACTCAAGCAACGACAGTGGAGCCCCGTGATGGGACAGACCGAGCACGACCAAACTCACGGCGCCACCACCGCCCGCGGAATTGGCAACGACGCGTCATCGACGACCCGCTGGCCGTGGAACGCGAGGATCTGCAACTCGGTCGAGAGGTCGACCTTTCGCACCACGACCTCGTCGGGAACCACGAGCACCGCCGGCGCGAAGTTGAGCACGGAGCGGATGCCTGCACCAACAAGCGCGTCGCAGGCCTCCTGGGCGCCCTCGTCGGGAGTGGCGATGACCCCGATCGCCAGCCCTTGGTCCCGCACCAGGTCCGGGAGGTCAGCCATCGGCCTCACCCGCTGGCCGGCGACGTCGTCGCCGACCACCCGCGGGTCGCGGTCCAAGAGCGCGATGACCCGGAAACCGCGCTCAGCGAAACCCCGGTAGGCAGCCAGTGCCCGGCCCAGGTTTCCCATTCCGACGATGGCCACCGGCCAGTCCTGGGTCAGGCCCAGAACTGAGGCGATCTCGGACGCGAGGCGCTCGACGTCATACCCGACACCACGGACGCCGTACGAGCCCAGGTGCGACAGATCTTTGCGGAGCATCGCGGAGGAGACGCCAGCGCTGTTGGCCAGTTCCTCGGAACTCACCGAGGCCACCCCCACCCGCGCCAGCCCGGTGATCGCCCGAAGATACCCGGGAAGACGGGCCACCGAAGCTGCCGGGATACCCCGACGGGCGGCTGCTGCGGTGGACACGCGGCGTCACCCACTCCTTCCATGCCCGCGGGCCCGGGAGAGGATAGAAGGTGAGCGCCCCGGCCCGCGGAAGTGCTCCGTCGGTCAGCCTACGGTCATGTGAAGCCATGCACAAAGTCGACATGAACCCCGACGAACCAGCGACCTCGGCCTGTGCTAGTGCCACCGCGAGACGGCAGTGCCGACGTCCCGGACAGCGGATGACGACCGCCCCACGGAGACGACAACCGCTCCGTCCTAGTACTGCAACGGCAGATCGGCGTGTCGTGAGGGGCTGAGGATCGTCCGGTGGTGATGATCATCGGGTGGTGGATGTTGCTGGGTGGGTTGCGTCGTTGGATGCGGTGGTGGAGTTGATCGCTGGGCGGTTCCGGC
>JBOFLG010000244.1:0-11075 GCA_051657745.1 Dermatophilaceae bacterium
CCGACGAGGTGGTTGGTGGCGAGGTCGAGAGTGCGAGCGACGTGGCCGGTGCCGACGAGGTGGTTGGTGGCGAGGTCGAGAGTGCGAGCGACGTGGCCGGCGCTGCCGATGTGGATGGCGCCGATGACGCGGTTGGTGAGGTGAGTGTGGTTGACGACGTGGTCGACAGCGGGGCTGATGTCGTGAGTGGTGCTGGCGAGGTGGTCGGGGGTGAGGCCGACGTCGTGAGTGGTGCTGGCGAGGTGGTCGGGGGTGAGGCCGACGTCGTGAGTGGTGTCGGCGACGTGGGTGCTGCTGGCGGTGTTGATGACGTGACCGCGGGCGGCGGGGTGGTTCCCAGTGAGGGCGGCGTTGGTGATCTGGATGGCGTCGATGACGTGGTTGATGAGGACGGCGTGGTGGACGTCGTGGTCGACAGCGGCGCCGACATCGACACTGGTGCTGGTGACGTGGTCGACGTCGTGGTCGACAGCGGCGCCGACATCGACACTGGTGCTGGTGACGTGGTCGACGTCGTGGTCGACAGCGGCGCCGACATCGACACTGGCGCTAGTGACGTGGTCGACGTCGTGAGTGGTGGTGACGGTGAGGCCGAGAACGCCGGTGAGGCCGAGAACGCCGATGGTGGCGATCACATGATCAGCGCCGAGGTGAGTGTTGTGCCGAGCAGGTCGGTGGCCTCGTTGGAGGACCTTGCCTTGAGCGCGTTTCCGATCAGCACTGCCCGCGATGCGTTCGGGTCCGCCGACCCCGCAGGCGATGAGGATCTGGTCGGAGCCGATTCTGCTGAGTATGCGGCGTCATCCTCCGACGTCGACAGGACCAGTCCCGCCGACGTGGCACTCGACAACGGCGACTCCGCCGTGTTTGGTGCATCGACGCCTCAGACGGATGCTGCGGGCCAGGCCAGGAGTACTCCCGATGCTGATGTTCCGCCACCCGGCGGCGAGAACAGTGCTGCGATCGGGGACGAGGTGGCGGCATCCGGGCGGCGGATCTCCAGCCTGGAGGAAGTGCGCGACGGTGGCTACAGCGTGGGGTCCGCAGCGCCCGTCACGGATGGCGCCCAGCCGCTCGGGCACGCGGTTCAGGCATACCGCGACTCGATGACTTTCGTGACTCCTGGCGACGCGGCATACGACGAGCGCGAGCCGGACGTCTGGTTCTACGACGACCACGCCGCCGAAAAAGCCGGATTCCGCCACCTGGCGTCCTGACGCCCACGGCTCGGGCCGTGCTGATCGGCCAGCCCAGCGTGTCGCCGCCGGGTGGGTGGCGGAACGACCAGATAGGTTCGTGCACACGAAGGCACCCACTGACGAGAGGAAGCATTCGTGCGCATCGGAGTCCCTCGGGAGTCCCGCTCGGGTGAAACTCGGGTTGCTGCCACTCCGGCGACGACTCGAAAACTGCTTGCGCTCGGGTACACCGTGTTCGTCGAATCCGGCGCCGGTCGCTCGGCCAGTTTTAGCGACGCCGCGTACATGGAGGCTGGGGCTGACATCGTCGGGCCCGAGGTGTGGAACGCTGACGTCATCCTCAAGATCAACCCACCTGCTGCCCTCGAGGTCGATCACCTTCGGGCGGGCCAGGTGCTCGTCGCGCTGCTCGCGCCGGCCTTCGACCCAGCGCTCACTGGCCGGCTCGCCGCACGCGGCGTCACTGCGCTGGCGATGGACGCGGTGCCACGCATCTCGCGCGCGCAGTCCCTCGACGTGCTCTCGTCGATGGCGAACATCGGCGGCTACCGCGCGGTGATCGAGGCAGCCCACGAGTTCGGGGCCTTTTTCACCGGGCAGGTCACCGCGGCGGGAAAGGTGCCACCCGCCAAGGTGCTCGTTGTCGGCGCAGGTGTCGCCGGCTTGGCTGCGATCGGTACCGCAGGCAGCCTCGGCGCCGTGGTCCGGGCGTTCGACGCCCGACCCGAGGTGGCCGAGCAAGTCGAGTCGCTGGGGGCCGAGTTCCTCCGTATCGATGTCGGTGACACCGGCCCGTCGGCGGATGGCTACGCACAGGAAACCAGCGCCGATTTCGACGCGAAGGCAGCCGAGTTGTATGCCGCGCAGGCAGCCGATGTCGACATCGTCGTCACCACCGCACTGATCCCTGGGCGCCCGGCGCCTCAGCTACTGACCGCCGAGATGGTGGCGTCGATGAAGGCGGGCGCGGTCGTCGTCGACATGGCGGCCGCGAACGGCGGCAACGTCGAAGGCACCGTCCCGGGCCAGCGGGTCGTCACCGCCAACGGCGTCACCATCCTGGGGTACACCGACTTGCCCAGCCGGTTGCCCACCCAGGCGTCGCAACTGTTTGGGACGAACCTGGCCAACCTCATGACCCTGCTCACCCCCGGCAAGGACGGTGAGGTTGTGCTCGATCTCGACGATGTCGTTCAGCGCGGCATGACGACGGTGCACGACGGCCAGGTGCTCTGGCCACCACCTCCGGTTTCGGTGTCGGCCCCGACGGTCCCCCCGCCGGCCATCGTGTCGGCATCCGCTGAGTCGGTGCAGGACGCTGGGGTCGGCGCCGTCAACGACGGATCTCTCCGCCCACGGCCGCGGCGCGCTCTCGGGAAGGGTGAGCGGCTGGCGCTGCTCGCCGTAGGAGGCGCCGTGTTTCTGCTCGGAGCGGCTCTCGCTCCTGAGCCGTTCCTTGGACACCTTATGGTCTTCGTATTGTCGGTCGTCGTCGGGTTCTACGTCATCGGCAACGTGCACCACGCGCTGCACACCCCGCTGATGTCGGTGACCAACGCGATCAGCGGGATCATCGTCGTCGGGGCCTTGGTGCAAGTGGGGCAGGGGAACGCGGCGGTGTCGGTGTTGGCGTTTCTCGCCATTCTCGTCGCGAGCGTCAACGTGTTCGGTGGTTTCCGGGTGACGGCGCGGATGTTGCAGATGTTCCGCCGCGAGGAGCCGGCCCGATGACGCTGACGCTTGTCCAGGGCGCGTACATCCTGGCCGGTCTGCTCTTCATCCTCGCGCTCGCCGGGTTGTCGAAACACGAGACCGCGCGCCGCGGCAACGTGTTCGGCGTGATCGGGATGGCGGTCGCGCTGGCAGCCACCGTTGTCGCCGCGACGGTCGGCATCGATGCAGCACCCCTCGGCAACGGTGGCAACGACCGGGACGGCAGCGGCTGGGTCGGGCTGTTACTGATCGCCGGCGCGATGGCAATCGGTGCTGCTATCGGACTCAACCGGGCGCGCAAGGTCGAGATGACCGGCATGCCCGAGTTGATCGCACTACTGCATAGTTTCGTCGGGCTCGCGGCAGTCCTCGTCGGCTGGAACAGCGCGTACGAGAAGACTCCCTACCCAGCCATCCATGATGTCGAGGTCGCGGTGGGGGTGTTCATCGGTGCGGTGACTCTCACCGGCTCGGTCGTCGCGTTCCTCAAGCTGTCGGCTCGGGTCTCCTCCGCTCCACTGATGCTGCCGGGCCGTCACTGGCTCAACGTCGGCGCGCTCGCGTCATCCGGGCTGTTCACCCTCGTCTATACCGCGCTTCCGGACGAGTCCACGGCGGCGAAGTCCACGCTCCTCGGCCTCATCACGCTGCTCGCCCTAGCCCTCGGCTGGCATTTGGTGGCATCGATCGGCGGCGGCGACATGCCGGTGGTGGTGTCGATGCTCAACAGCTACTCGGGGTGGGCGGCGGCCGCGGCTGGCTTCCTCCTCGGTAATGACCTGTTGATCATTACCGGCGCGCTTGTCGGCTCCTCCGGTGCGTACCTGTCGTACATCATGTGCCGCGCGATGAACCGCTCGTTCCTCTCGGTGATCGCGGGCGGGTTCGGGGTCGAGGCGGGCACGGTCAGCACCGACGGCGAGGTCGGTGAGCACTGTGAGGTGACCCCAGCGGGTGCGGCCGAGTTGCTCGCGAACGCACGCTCGGTGGTCATCACCCCGGGGTACGGGATGGCGGTGGCGCAGGCTCAGTATCCGGTGGCCGAGTTGTCGCGCCGGTTGCGTGAGCGCGGGGTCGAGGTGCGGTTCGGCATCCACCCGGTAGCGGGTCGGCTGCCGGGGCACATGAATGTGCTTCTCGCCGAGGCCAAGGTGCCCTACGACATCGTGCTCGAGATGGACGAGGTCAACGACGACCTCGCCGCTACTGATGTCGTGCTGGTGATCGGGGCCAACGACACCGTGAACCCGGCAGCGCAGGAGGATCCGGGGTCGCCGATTGCGGGGATGCCGGTGCTGCGGGTGTGGGAGGCGGGCACTGTGGTGGTGTTCAAGCGGTCGATGGCCACTGGGTATGCCGGGGTGCAGAACCCGCTGTTCTTCCGGCCGAACACCTCGATGCTGTTCGGTGACGCCAAGGACCGCGTCGAGGACATCCTCGCGGCACTCTGATGAGGACATCCCCGCGGCACTCTGATGATGAGCTTCCCCGAGTCGTAGGTTGTCGGCTGGTTGCCATCACCACCGCACTCGTTGGGCATCCGATTCGAGTGTGACGCGAATGACGAGCCGCTCGCAGTGGTCGGCCAAGTCCCGTTCCGACGCCAGCCTCTGCGTGACGCCGGAACGGGTGTTCTTGGCCGGGGGTGCGAGAGCCGGTGCGTAGGGCTCAGTTCTGGCCGGGCCGGTGGGTGTGCGCAGCGTCGCTAGTCAGTTCGACTGCGTCGTAGGCGTCGAGGAGATCTCCGAGGGCCAGATCGAGGTGCTGCGCGGCGTCCGGGATGTCGTCTCGAAGGTCACGCTGGAGACGGCTGACCGCTTCGACACACGCAGCGACCCGGTTTCGTATCTGGATGGGTTCGGCCCTCGGTCCGGTGGTGTCGGCAGCACCGAGAGCGCCGACGTTCCAGTCGACGTCTTCCACGCTCGCCGAATCGCTACCCCTCTCAACCCCTGCGGTACCGCGCTGCCCGTGTCGCATTGCCCCTCCTGATCATGGTGGATCTACTTAGCCAGTAGAGTGGCATATGCCACCTTGCAATGCAAGGCCAGAACTGTCTTCGCGAGTACGCTTAGAGGCAATGCGCGCTGGGGCCAGCCGGCTCGCCAAGCGGAGGGATGCCGGTGGCTCGAGTTCCTGAGGACGTTCGTCACGTGAAAGTCGATGCATTGGCGCTCGACTTGAACAACTTCCGGTTTGCAGTCGAGCAACCGGACGAGGCGATGGCGTTCAACCTCCTATTCGACGAGGAGGACGTCATGAGCGTGGCCAACTCGCTACTGCGTGAGGGCTATCGGACCAACGAGGTGCCCCTCGTCGTCGAGGAGAACAGGCGCTACGTCGTTCTCGAAGCGAACCGGCGCGTGAGCGCACTCCGCGCCCTGCGTGACCCATCTCTTGTGCCGAAGCACCAGGACTCCCTGAGGACGCTGATTCGTCGATACCAGACCGATGCCGACGACCTGCCGGACGGGATCTATGTGACCGTCTATCCAGATCGTGCCGCGGCGGCGCCGGTACTGGCCCGCCAGCACATCGGGGAGGACAAGAAGCGGTGGGGGCTGGACGAACAGGCGAAGTTCGTCCTTGCTCAACTTGCTGGCGGTGCCGACCTCAAGACGCTGCGGGCCACACAGACCGGGATCAAGGACGTCGTACGTCTCGTGAAGATGGGGCGCGTGCGCCAGGCTCTGAAGGACACCGCGTTCACCGACACCGGCCTTGCCGAGTACGCGACCGGAGCGGACCTGAAGATGTCTGCGTTCGAGTACGCCTATCGAGATCGGAGCATCCGCCCGCTGCTCGGCTTCGACTTCGACGACGAGGGGGACGTGGTCTCCCGCCCGCAGACCCCGGGACAGATCGCCGTTCTCGAAAGGCTGCTGCGCGGCTTTCGCAGCGGCGAACTCAGCACACGCAAGGTGCTGAACCACAAGAAGGAGCAGCCGTACCAGGATCTCGTCGACGAGTTGCGAACGTTGGCAGACGCCGCCTCGCCGACCGCACCTGCTCCGACAATCGCATCTACATCCGCACCGTATGCTGATACCTACTCAGGCGACTCGCCGACCGATTTCGTTGCTGGACAGCCGCGGCCGAGCAGTCTGGTAGGCGGTGCCCCGGGGTTGTCGATCACGCCGGAAACGTCCTTCCCGACAGGGCCGTCCAGTACACCTGTCGGCCCGAACAGCCCAGACTCCAAGCGAAAGCTCGTCCTCGGTGAGTTGCAACTCACGAACGCACCCGTGGGTTTGGAGAAGCGCTTCTTCGAACTGCGAAGCATCGACATCACGACCCATCCCGCGGCGGCCGCCATGCTGCTGCGCTCCGTCGTCGAGTCCTTGATCAAGCACCACTACACGCGCCGCGGTGACACGACTGTTGCCGGGATGCTGAGCCAGGTGGTGCCGCGTGTGGCCAAGGACTACGGGAGCACGAAGTCCTTGGAACGCTCGATCCGGTTGCTGCAGAACTCTCTTGCACCCAAGGACCGCCCCGGTTCGGGGTCGTGGTTCAACGCCGCCGGGCACGACCCCGCGATGGTTATCGAGGCTCAGCAGGTGCGTGACGCATGGCAGGAACTACAGCCTCTGGTGCAGTTCCTTCTGCAGCAGGCGCCCGCCACCCCCTGAGCAGTGCGGTTGCGACGGCGGGCGACGCGATCATGAGTTCGTCAGTGAACCCCGGGTGGCGCGCGGAGTAGTTGAGTTCATAGCGGCCCTGGAAGTGGTGGGCGTACATCTTTTGGATCAACGACGCGACGTCATATGTCATGAGCCAATGGGCCCCATCGACCTCGTCGACGATGCGAGCCAGTGCCTGGTGGTCATGGGCATCGAAAGCGTTCAAGTAGAGCCGGGACCCAGCGCGAACGTAGGGAGGGTCGATATACATGAACACCGACGGGTCGTGGGCGTACGTGCGGATCACGCTGCGCCCGTCCAGGTCGGAGACGGTGATCCGGTCGGCTAGGGCGCCGAGAGCGAGGATGCGTTCAGCGAGCGTCTGGCGGTTGAACCGTGCATCGATCTTGTACTGCCCCGCCTGGGAGAGACCACCGATGACGCCGCCGCGCAGCACGCCGGATCGGTTAGTGCGGTTGAGGTAGAAGAAAGAGAATCCGAGGGCGAGGAGGTCGGCGACATCGCCACCGCGGTAGACCTCTCGCTGACGTCTCCACTCGTCGACGGTGAGCGGCGCGGTACGCACGAGTTCGACGAGTTCGGCGTTGTTTTCTATGGCCGAGCGCCAGAACGCATGGACCGCCGGGTCGAAGTCGTTGATGACCAGCCGGCGTACGAGGCCTTGCCGCAAGAGAGCGACGCCCGCTCCAGCCCCGCCGGCGTACGGCTCGACGTAGACGGGACGGGCAATCCCGAGTCTGCTGATGAGATCGGCGAACAGGCCAGCAAGGGCCGCCTTGCCGCCCGGGTACCGAAGCGGGGACAGCGTCCCGTATCTCCGTGAGGCGCGGATGCTCAACTGCTCCATCGCGCAGCCCTCCCGCCCGCTCGGTGCGCGGGAACGATACGGCTCGCGATATGGCGCATCGTTTCTGCGCAGGCAACGAGCCGCGTGCCGCACCCGCTCCACGTGATCATCAGGCAGCGCTGAGGCATGTGTTGGAGGCGGATCGGGCGAGCCCAAGACCCCAACTTGCCTCAACTGTCCCCATCACGTCGTCGCGCATGCGACTGATCCTAGAGAGTGCAGGAGTCGGCTATGGCCGTCGGGATGGTTGGTCGGGGACTCAGCCTCGGTCAGGACCGGTGGCCTACGTCAGCGAGTACTCCTGGCGAAACGCCCACTGCTCCGGCGGATAGGTCGAGTCGTCCGTTTGGATGGGCCGGTCGTCGGTAGTGAAGACTGTGAACCGGTAGGTGAGGACCGCCGCCGGCTCCACGAGGCGGAGGAGCCGCGCCTCTTTCGGTGTCGCTAGCCGAGCGGCGACTTGGTCGCGTCCATAGGAAGCCTGGCGGCCGGTGACTTCGGCCAGGTAGCGAGCCGTGCCGCCGACAAGCCGCTCGGGCTCGAGTAATCTAGGTGCTGCAATGGCAAGTTCGCCAGCGAACCATGATGTCGATAACTCGATCACCCGCGCGTCGGCGTTCCGCAGCAACCGAGCCCTCCGCACCACTTGGGCGCTGTCCTCAAGCTGCAGCGCGTCGGCAACGTGCGGAGGGGCTGAGGTGAGTTCCGTGGACAGGAACTCGACCTTCTCGCCCTGCCCGTACATACTCGCCCCGTCGATGGCACGCTCGTAGCGCTCGCGTGCTCGGGGTGCCGCGCCTGGGTCTCGAACATAGGTCCCAGAGCCTCGCACCGATGAGACCAGACCTTGACTCCGCAAGGCGTGTAGCGCTCGCGCAGCCGTTGGGCGCGCGACGCCCCAGGAGGTTGCCAACTCACGTTCCGACGGCACTTCGGCCCCGGGCAGCAGGTCACCCCGCACGATCTGGTCCCGAATATGGCCCGCGATCTGCAGATATTTCGGTAGTACGTGTTGAATCTCAGGCACGGCTCTCACATCTCGGTCTGCGGCAAGTCACCATTGGCCACTCGCCAGTGTAGGAGCGAGGTAGTGGCGGCCGGTACGAGTACCGTTCCGGCTGTGAAGACCCTTGTGGTTGCCGCTGGCGGTGGAGGCGACGCCATCACGAGTGCGATTTTGGGTCGAGTTCTCGGCGTCGTGAGCCCGCCCACGATCATGACGTACTCCTGGGATCGGCTCATGGTGGATCCAATGCCGGGGCCCCGGGCCGCGTCCGACTTCGTGGGAGTGCGTCACCATGGACCGGGAACCGTCGAAATCGTGGCCGAGACACGCGCCCGAGCACCCGCTGGTTCATCGCTCCCTCGGCTTGCCGCGACATTGCCTGCTCGACTGATCTTGCTCGATCCCTCTCGTGGGGCATTGGGCATGGCCGACCAGATGATGGCCACCGCCGAACTCTTCGACCTTGACCACCTGACGCTTGTCGATGTGGGCGGCGATGTCTTGACCGATGGCCGCGACGAGGGATTGCGTAGCCCGTTGGCGGACCAGCTGGCTTTGGCGGCATGCATGCGCACCGGCCTCCCCACCCGACTTGTCATTGCTGCTCCGTCGATCGACGGCGAACTTGACCCAGAAATCCTGACGCTCCGCCTCGACCGTGCGCATTCCGTGGGGCTACCCCCGCTCACCGCCGCCGACCAGAACGGCACGCGTCAGGTGTTCGCCTGGCACCCATCCGAGGCCTCAGGCCTCCTCGCCGCCGCCGTCGATGGCTACCGCGGCCAGGTCGAGGTCAGGGATGCCGGGGATCAGGTGCTGCTCACTGACGACACTCCGTGCGCCCACGTCGTTGAGTTGGCTGACATCGGCAGCACCGTTCCAGGTGCCTCACTCACTGAGACTCGAACGCTGAGCGAGGCCAGCGACCTCATTCGGAGCCTGACCGGAAAGTCAGAGCTCGACTACGAGACGGCGAAAGCCGCCCAGCGAGCCGGAACCCGTCCGCACGTCATCAGCATCAACGACCTCCCGATCATCGACCGGCACGCTCATGAAGCGGCGGAGCGCGGAGCCGACTTCATCAGCATGCGCCGACTCGCCGAGCTCGTCGGAGTGAGCACCCTCGACGCCTACGCCGAGTTGAGCAACCTCCTTGCCCACCATCGGCCGTCGCACCACGGGTCGTCGATCTACCGTACAGTCGAATCGCGCTCTCACTGAGTGAGTTAAGCGCCAACTGGCAACTGCGAGCAGGGCCGCGCCGTCAACGCGGAACGCTCCGCGGCCACGCCGATCAGGCCACCGGCCTGGTCGTCCGCGGCGTGAGCCTCGTCCATGGCCGACGGAACTTCATCCGATTTCTCAACCTGAGTGAATGTGGCTCTCTCGCAGCACAGTTCGCTTCACATCGCCGGAGGGGATGGTGGCGCCCACCGCGCAGGCGGCATGCGCGAATCGACGCCGAGCGAACCCCGGTTCAGGCGCGCGCTGTCCACAGCGCCGAAATCGGCCAGGCCCGCAGCCGATCGCCGAACGGGAGTGGCGCCGCCCCGGCGTACAGCACGATCCCTGCGACGAGTTTGTCGCCGAGGCGGCGCTCCAGGTGCCGGATGCCGCGGAAGTCGTCAGCCCGCACCGTCTCGGCGGCTTTGACCTCGATCGCGACGACGTCGCCCGAGGCATGTTCGAGCACGGCGTCGACCTCATATCCATCGCGGTTGCAGTAGTGATGCAGAGCCACCGGCTCACTGGCCCAGCCGAGTTGGCGGGCTAGCTCGCCGAGGACGAAGTTCTCGATCAGCGGCCCCACCGGAGTGGTCACCTGGCGGGCGTGCCGGAGCGTGATCCCAGCCAGATGCGCCGCGACACCCGCGTCGGCGACGACGACCTTGGGGGTGGACACCGCCCGAGTGGTGCGGTTGGTTGACCAGGCAGGGATGCGGTGGATGACGAACAGCACCTCGAGCAGGTCGAGGTAGCGCTTCACCGTGCTCGCGGGGACGGTGAGCGAATTGGCCAGGTTGGCGGGGACGACGAGCGACGCCATCTGGGCACCGAGCGCCCCGAGGAGCCGGCGCAGGTCGGCGACCCGCTCGATCTCCGATACCTGCCTGACATCGCGCTCGATGAGGTCCGAGATGTAGGACTCGAAGAACCGGCCACGACGGCCTGGATCTGCGCGGCGCACGCCGGGCCGGAGGGCGCTGACCCGAGGAAGACTGGGAGCGCATTGGTACTCTGTTCCCTATGAAGGTGAGGGTGGATTCGGTCGGTCGGGTCGTGCTGCCCAAACAACTCCGTGACGCCCTGGGTATCACCCCCGGAACGCTCGTTGATATCTCGCGCCACGGCGCCGGGCTCCACCTGGTTCCTGGTGGTCGCACGGCACGGTTGGTCGAGCGGGGCGGGGTGCTCGTCGGCACCAGCGAGACCGAGATCAACGACGACGTGGTATTCGACCTCATCGACGCCGGCCGTCGTTGAGTCAGATCCTCGCCCTCGACACCAGCGTCGCTGTCCCGCTGCTCCTAGAGCGTGTCTCCTAATGGGTTTTGGTGTGGAGGATGCTGGCGGCGAGGAGGACTCCACCGAGGAACGTGCGGGCGTGTTTGTCGTAGCGGGTCGCGATACCTCTCCACTGCTTGAGTCGTAGGTAGCTACGCTCG
>JBOFLG010000245.1:0-8902 GCA_051657745.1 Dermatophilaceae bacterium
CCTCACCCGTTCCCGGCGGGCCTTCATGACTGCACCTCGGCGCTCGCGTGGCTGGCGGCGAGCCGGGAGCGGCTCGGCATCTCCACGATCATCGTGTCGGGCGAGTCGGGCGGCGGCAATCTGGCACTGGCGACCACGCTGGCAGCGAAACGGGACGGGCAGCTCGACCAGATTGACGGCGTCTACGCGCAGTGCCCCTACATCTCCAACGCCTACGCTGCGCCGCCGCCGGAGTTGACCTCATTGGTGGAGAACGATGGCTACTTCATGTCGTGCGAGCAGATGAGCACCCTCGCCGTGGCCTACGACCCGTCCGGCGAACACGCCACCAACGCCCTGGCCTGGCCGTATCACGCCACCGTCGATGATCTGCGGGGTCTGCCGCCGCATGTGATCTCGGTCAACCAGCTCGACCCGGTCCGCGACGAGGGGCTGGCCTACTACCGCAGGCTGCTCGACGCTGGCGTGTCTGCGGTGAGCCGAACCGTCAACGGCACCAGCCACGCCGGCGACGTCCTCTTCGGCGAGGCCATGCCCGACGTGTACGCCGCCACCATCCGCGACATCAGGTCGTTCGCCGGCTCCCTCTAGCGAGCACGACCCTGGGCCCATTCGGGTTGTCGGTCCGCCCGGTGGTGGCGTGAGTCTTGTTGATCCGCCCGGTGGTGGCGCGTGTTGAGGTCGGCGGATGCCGTGGCCACCCGGTTGCCCCGCCCCTCGACGGGGGCCGGTCGGCACGGTCCGACGTAGCGGCGGGCCTGGCCCGTGTGCCTGAGGTCGCCGAGTTCGCAGACCGCCTGACCGCCTGACCGCCGTACAGTGACAACGAACGACGCCAGCGCGATTGGACCGGAAGGTGGGTAGGTGGACTTCGTCACCGCAGCGACATCGGTGGAGGAGGGCCGGCGCTCCGCCTCGGTGGCCGTGCTACCCGTCGGGAGCTTCGAGCAGCACGGTTCCCACCTGCCGCTGGCTACCGACACCATCATCGCCGGCCTCATTGCCTCCCGTGTCGCGGACGCGTACGACCTGTTCCTCTTGCCCCCGGTAACGATCTCCTGCTCGCACGAACACGCCGGGTTCCCGGGCACGGTCAGCATCACCTCGGCCACGCTGCACCGACTCATCACCGACATTGCCGACGACCTCGCACGGGCCGGCATCCACCGGCTCGCCCTCGTCAATGGGCACGGCGGCAACTACGTGCTGTCCAACATCGCCCAGGAAGCCAGCGCCACCACCGGTGAGGCCGCTCGCCGGATGATTGTGTTCCCCGGCCGAACCGACTGGGGCACAGCGCGCTCCGCCGCACAGCTCACCAGCGATGCCAGCGCCGACATGCACGGCGGCGAGGGCGAGACCTCCCTCTTGCTGCACGGCGCGCCACATCTGGTCCGCGACGGCTGGCAGAATGCCGACCACGAGGCACCCGAGCGGCCCGACCTTCTCCTCCTCGGGATCCGCGGATACACACCGACCGGCATCATCGGCACTCCCTCCGCGGCAACCGCCGACAAGGGCCGCGTGATGCTCGACGCTCTCACTGCGGCCTTCGCCCCCCATCTCACGGTGCTGAGCGACGACGTACTGGCATGCCCTGCGGCGCAGTGATTTTCGACCGACCGCGGACCGTGATCTCGGCGTCGGCGTCGGACCGGCAGAATGGTGGGGTGACTGTTGGCCCTGCCGCACCGGGCTCCACCGCCCTTGACCCTGCGCTCGCTGCCCGGCTGACCCGTGACCGTGTCGGGTTGGTTCCGGTGGTGGTGCAGCAGCATGACACCGGCGAGGTGCTGATGCTGGGGTGGATGGATGACGAGGCGCTGCACCGGACCCTCACCACTGGCCGGGCCACCTACTGGTCGCGCAGCCGTCAGGAGTACTGGCGCAAGGGCGACACCTCCGGGCACGTGCAGCAGGTGCGCTCGGTGGCCTTGGACTGCGACGGCGACACGTTGCTGGTCCGCGTCGACCAGACGGGTGTCGCGTGCCATACCGGTGCTCGTACCTGCTTCGATGCCGGGGTGCTCCGTACCGCCACCACGGCGGGTGAGCTCGGATGACGACCACGACCGGTGAGCGGTCGTCATCCGTTCCGGTGGAGGCGCCTGATCTGGCGTTCGGCCGTACCTGGCCCTCGCTCGACGCGTTTGGGGTGCTGGCCCGGGACCGGCGGGTGATCCCGGTGGTTCGCCGGTTGATGGCTGATGGTGAGACGCCGGTGGGGTTGTACCGCAAGCTCGCGGGGGAGCGGCCGGGCACGTTTCTGCTGGAGTCGGCTGATCATGACGGGGTCTGGTCGCGGTGGTCGATCATCGGTGCGGCGAGCCGGGCCACCCTCACCGAGGTCGGCGGTCAGGCGCACTGGGTTGGTGAGCCACCCGCGGGCGTGCCCACGACGGGTCTGGCCACCGACGTCCTCCAGGCCACGATGGCGGCGCTGGCCACCGAACCGGTGGCCGGACTGCCTCCCCTGACTGGCGGCATGGTCGGCGCCATCGGCTACGACGCGGTGCGTCACTGGGAACGAGTCCCCGACGACAATCCCGACGACCTCGGCCTGCCCGAGGTGGCGATGCTGCTCGCCACCGATCTCGCCGTGCTCGATCACGCGGACGGCTCGGTGCTGCTGGTGGCCAACGCGATCAACTACGACGACACTCCCGACCGGGCCGAGCAGGCCTGGGCGGATGCCGTGGCCCGCCTCGATGTGATGACCGGGGCGCTTGCCGCGCCCGCGCCGAGCACCGTGGCCGTGGTGGACGAGAGCGCGGCGGAGCAGGCCCTGTCCCAGGTGCGCACGAACACGTCCGGGGCGCGGTACGAGGAGATTGTCGAGCTCGCGAAGGAGGACATCCGGGCCGGTGAGGTGTTCCAGGTGGTGCTCTCGCAGCGGTTCTCCCTCGACTGTCCGGCTGACCCGCTCGAGGTCTACCGTGCCTTGCGGGCGTCGAACCCGAGTCCGTACATGTACCTGTTCCGGCTGCCGATGCCCGATGGTGGGTCGTTCGCGGTGGTCGGCAGTTCACCGGAGGCGTTGGTGCGGGTCACCGGGGGGAAGGCGATCACCCACCCGATCGCGGGGTCGCGCCCGCGCGGGAAGACTCCCGAGGACGACGTGCGGCTCGCCGACGACCTGCTCGCCGACCCGAAGGAGCGAGCCGAGCACGTGATGCTCGTCGACCTGGGCCGCAACGACCTCCAGCGGGTGTGCCAGCCGGGCACCGTGGACGTCGTCGAGTTCATGAACGTGCGGCGGTACAGCCATGTGACGCATCTGGAGTCCACGGTCGCCGGTGACACCCGGGCGGGAGTCGATGCCTACCAGGTGCTTGCCTCGACCTTTCCTGCTGGGACTCTGTCCGGGGCTCCGAAGCCACGGGCGATGGCGCTGATCGACCGCTACGAATGCTCCCGCCGCGGCATCTACGGCGGCGTGGTCGGCTATCTCGACTTCCACGGTGATCTTGATATGGCCATCGCGATCCGCACTGCGGTCATCAAGGACGACATCGCCTACGTGCAGGCTGGCGCGGGCATCGTCGCTGACTCGGTGCCGGCGAGTGAGCACGCGGAGTGCCAGGCCAAGGCCGCGGCGGTGCTGCGCGCGGTCGCCACGGCATCCGCACTGCATACGGTGACGCCGAGGATGACGTGACGCGGCTGCGGCGGAAGGGTTCGGTCGCGCTGCTCGGCGTGCTCGCGGCGCTGGGTCTGCTTGCTGCCGGGTTCCAGCCGTGGGCCACTGGTGCGGTCGATGATGCGGTGCTCGGCGCTACCGGCGTCAGCGCCACCGGCAGCGAGGTGGCCCCCGGCCTCTCCGGGGTGGCCCTGGCCGTGGCTGCGGCCGTGGTCGCGGTGATCACCGCCGGGCGGGTGGGGCGGGTGGTTGCGCTCGTCGGCTATGCGCTGTGCCTCGCCGGCGCGACATCGCTGATCGTGCGGGTACTCGTTGATCCCGGTGGCGCATTGGGGCCGTTGGCCGCGACGCGGGTCGGCCGCACTGGAACGGTCGCCACCACCGAGGCCGCAGCGACCGGGTGGCCCTGGCTAGCGCTGGCCGCCGTCGTGGTCGGTGCGGTCGGTCTCCTGGCCGGTGTGCTGGGCGCCCGATCCTGGGGTGCGCCGACATCGCGGTACGACATCCCGCGCAGCGCAGACGCCGCCGGGCCGCGTGGTGAACGGATCTCGAGCGACTGGGATCGACTGTCCGCCGGGCAGGACCCGACCGATTTCGCCGGGCCGGACCCGACCGATTCCGCGCGGGAGCAGCCCACCGCGCATCCGGGGCGGCCCGACTCACGTCCACCGCGCCCGGGCTGACAGAATTGCGCAGCCGGCCCGGGCCGGCATCCATCCGAGGAAGGTGTCTGCGATGAGCGATCATGACGACGACCACGGGCACAGCATCGCGGCCTGGACCGCGGTGGCCGTCATCATCGTCGCGTCGGCCGTGATGTCGGCTGCGGTGCTCTGGCCGAACCCCTGGCTGTTCGCTGGCGGGGTGGCGCTCGCGGTCGCTGGCGCCGTCGCTGGCAAGGTGCTGTCCATGGCCGGGTACGGTGCGGCCGAGCGAGACCGCGACACGACCCCGTCGATCCGGTGACGGTCGTCGGCCGATGACCACCGTTCTTGACTCCATCGTCGCCGGGGTCCGTCAGGATCTCGCCGTTCGCGAGGCTCGGCGCCCGCTCGCCGTGGTCTCCGCCGCTGCGGAGGCGGCCCGGCCGCCGCTCGACGCTGCCAGTGCCCTGGCCCGGCCGGGCCTGTCCCTGATCGCCGAGGTGAAGCGGGCCAGCCCAAGTAAGGGTGAGTTGTCCGGGATCCCCGACCCGGCGGGTCTGGCCGCCGAGTACGTCCAGGGCGGTGCTGCCGCAGTGTCGGTGCTCACTGAGCAGCGCCGGTTCGGCGGCACGCTCGCCGACCTTGACGCGGTGCGGGCCGCGGTCGAGGTGCCGGTGCTTCGCAAGGACTTCGTGGTCACCGACTACCAGGTGTGGGAGGCCCGTGCGCATGGCGCCGACCTGGTGCTGCTCATCGTCGCGGCGCTCGAGGACGCCGTGCTCGCCGCGTTGCTCCAGCGGGTCGACGAGCTCGCGATGACCGCGCTGGTCGAGGTGCACGACGAAGCCGAGACAGCGAGGGCGCTGGCTGCGGGGGCGACCGTCGTCGGGGTCAACGCCCGCGATTTGAAGACCCTTCAGATCCACCCCGAGACGTTCTCGCGGCTGCGTCCGCTGCTGCCCGACGGCGTGATCACGGTGGCCGAGTCCGGCATCGACGGCCCCGAGGCGGCCGGTGCCTATGCCGACCAGGGCGCCGACGCGGTGCTGGTGGGGGAGGCGCTGGTGCGAACCGGTGAGCCGCGCGCGGCGGCCGCAGCGATCATCGCGGCGGGCGCCCAGGTGGCGCGGCGGTGAGCGCGGCGACGGGTGCGGCGCCGCAGCCGGTGTCCAGGCCCGGCCGGTTCGGTCGGTTCGGCGGCCGCTACGTCCCCGAAGCCCTGGTGCCGGCGCTGGAGCAGCTCGACGAGGCTCGGCAGAAGGCCGTGGTCGACCCCGAGTTCACCGCCGAGCTGAGCCGGCTGCACCGCACCTACACCGGTCGGCCGTCGATCCTCACCGAGGTGCCGCGGTTCGCCGCGCATTGCGGCGGCGCGCGCGTCATCCTCAAACGCGAGGACCTCAACCACACGGGTTCGCACAAGATCAACAACGTGCTCGCCCAGGCGTTGCTGACTCTGCGGATGGGGAAGAGCCGGGTAATTGCCGAGACCGGTGCCGGGCAGCACGGCGTCGCCACCGCCACCGCCGCGGCGCTGATGGGCCTGGAGTGCACCGTCTATATGGGCAAGGTCGACACCGAGCGCCAGGCGCTGAACGTCGCGCGGATGAAGATTCTCGGCGCCGAGGTGGTGCCGGTCGAGCACGGCAGCGCCACCCTCAAGGACGCCATCAATGAGGCGATGCGGGACTGGGTCACGAATGTGCGCACCACGCATTACGTCATCGGCACGGTGACCGGCCCGCACCCCTTCCCCGAGATGGTCCGCGACTTTCACGCGGTCATCGGCGAGGAGGCCCGCGGTCAGATGCTGGAACTCGCCGGCCGGTTGCCCGACGCTGTGCTCGCCTGTGTCGGCGGCGGTTCGAACGCGCTCGGCATCTTTCACGCCTTCGTGCCGGATGACGCCGTGCGGCTGATCGGGGTCGAGGCTGGCGGCGAGGGCATCGAGTCCGGGCGGCATGCAGCGCGGTTCGCGGCCGACGCCACTCCAGGGGTGCTGCACGGCGCGATGAGTTACCTCATGCAGGACGAGGACGGCCAGACCGAAGAGTCGCACTCGGTCTCGGCCGGTCTCGACTACCCGAGCGTCGGGCCCGAACATGCCTTTCTCCGTGACTCCGGGCGCGCCGAGTACCGGTACGCCACCGACGATCAGGTCATGGAGGCGTTCCTGCTGCTCTGCCGCACCGAGGGCATCATCCCTGCGCTGGAGTCGGCGCACGCGCTCGCCGGCACCATGGTGGTCGGCCGGGAGCTCGGGCCCGACGCGCTGCTCCTGGTGAACCTCTCCGGGCGCGGCGACAAGGACATGCACACCGCCGCCGGCTGGTTCGGGCTGCTCGGTGAGGACGGCCGGTGACTGCGGCGACGCAGGACGGTGGCGAGGTGCGCGGTCTCGGCGAGGTCTTTGCCGGATGCCGCGCCGAGGGCCGGGCCGCGCTGATCGGCTACCTCCCGGTCGGGTACCCGACACTGGAGGTCTCGCGTGCGGCATTCCGGGTGCTGGTCGAGGCCGGTTGCGACATCGTCGAGGTCGGTGTGCCGTATAGCGACCCGGTCATCGACGGCCCGGTCAACCAGCAGGCGATGGCCACGGCGCTCGCCGCGGGTGCGCGGGTCGATGATGTCTTCACCGTCGTGTCGGAGGTCCGCCGGGCCGGGGCGGCGCCGGTCGTGATGAGTTACTGGAATGTCGTCCTGCACCGCGGGGTCGAGCGGTTCGCTGCCGAGTTGGCGGCGGCCGGGGGCGCGGGTCTGATCACGCCCGACCTCACCCCGGACGAAGCCGACGAGTGGGTCGCCGCCAGCGACAACCATGCGCTGGACCGGGTGTTCCTGGTCGCGCCGTCGTCCACCCCTGATCGGCTGGCGACGGTCACCTCGTCGTGCCGCGGGTTTGTCTACGCCGCGTCGACCATGGGGGTCACCGGGGCCCGCACGCAGATCGACGGGGACGCTCGCGGGTTGGTCGGGCGGGTCCGGGCGGTCACCGACCTGCCGGTATGTATTGGTCTCGGTGTGTCCACCGGTGCGCAGGCCGCCGAGATCGCCGAGTACGCCGACGGCGTCATCGCCGGGTCCGCCCTGGTGCGGGCCCTCGGCAGCGGCAGAGAACCTGCCGAGGGTCTGGACGCCTTGCGCACCCTGACCGCAGAGCTGTCCGAGGGCGTGCGCGGGGGGCGCGGGTGAGCACGACCACCACGTCGCCGGCCGCCGACGTGGGCCTGGAGTCCCAGCGCCGAGGTCGTGCGGTGCTCTCGGTGGTCGCTCGGCTGTTCCTCGCCGGGGTGCTGATCTGGGCCGGTGCAGTCAAGGTGGGCAAGCCACTCACCTCGGCGCGTGCGGTGCAGGCGTTCGAGATCTTTCCGTACGACCTGGCTGGCTGGATCGGCATCGGGTTGCCGTTCGCGGAGATCGCGCTCGGCATCCTGCTCCTGCTTGGCCTCTTCACTCGGCCGGTGGCCATCGTGTCGACCATGCTCATGCTGGCGTTCGTCGTCGGGATTGCCCAGGCGTGGGTGCGCGGGCTGACCATCGACTGTGGATGTTTCGGTGGTGGTGGCCAGGTAGCCGCCGGTCAGACCGACTATCCGCAGGACATCGCCCGCGACCTGGTGTTCGCTGCGGCCGGAGCGTGGCTCTGGCGGCATCCTGCCTCGATGGCCTCGCTCGACCGGTTGCTGTTCGGCCGCTGACCTTGACCCCGCCGCGTCACTGCGGCAGCACTGAAGGAGACCTCGCCCCATGGCCAGCCAGAAGGCCAACGCCCAGAAGAAGAAGCGTGCACCGGCACGGATCACTCCGCCGAATGCGCGGCAGGCCAAGGCCCAGGCGGTCGCGTCATCGGGCGGGCCTCGGGTCAACCCGGTCATCGTGGCCGCGGTCGTGGCGATTGTGGTGATCGTCGCCATCGTCGGGGGGGTGGTGTGGTCGCAGGGTCGGGCGGATGACGCCGACGGCGGTCGCTCCACCACGCTGACCCTGCCGCGCGGGGTCACCGAGTCGGGCGCCGGCTATGTCGCGTTCGCCGATGTGACCCCGGCGCCCGGAGCGCCGACCCTGGAGGTCTACGAGGACTTCCAGTGCCCGGCCTGCGCCCTCTACGAGAAGGCCATCGGGTCCACCATCCGCGACCTCGCGAAGCAGGGCAAGGTCCGGCTGGTCTACCACGTGAAGAACTTCCTCGATGACTCCCTGGGCAACGACAGTTCGACTCGAGCGGGCACGGCCGCGTTCTGCGCCGCCGACGCCGGACGGTTCCAGGAGTTCCACGACCTCCTGTTCGCGAACCAGCCGGCTCGCGAGGGCGACGGCTTCACCGACGCGCAGCTGCGCCGGCTCGCCGACCAGGCCGGCATCAACGGTTCGGCGCTGAGTACCTGGGAGACCTGCTCAGACTCCGGCCGGTACGACGCGTACGTCGACAGCGTCGAGGACCGGAGCGGTCGCGACGGTGTCCAAGGAACGCCGACGGTCCGCCTCGACGGCGAGGACATCACCCAGCAGGCGGGCACCCCCGAGCAACTCATCGCCGCAGTCGAGAGGGCCGACTCATGATCGGGTACCTGCCGAGCCCGACCGACTCGGTGCTCGAGGTCGGGCCGCTGCCGCTGCG
>JBOFLG010000246.1:0-2303 GCA_051657745.1 Dermatophilaceae bacterium
CGGACCAGACGCGGGGTATTCCTGCGGATCGTGGTGGCGTTGGCGGTCCTGGTGGGCTCGCCGGGTCTCCTCGGTGCGACGGCGCAGGCAGCGCCCGTCGGTCAGGGCTTCAACCTGAACCGATCCGACCTGCGCTTCATCCTCAAACAGATCCAGATCGCCGAGCGGCACGCCGCCACCCGCACCGCGGCCGCGCCCTGCAGCACGCTGCTGGGCACAGCCGCCGACCAGATCCCGAACGGCAACCAGCAGGGCACCACCCTGCCGTGGGGCCTGCGGACCGTCGACGGCACCTGCAACAACCTCATCCCCGGGCAGGAGAAGTTCGGCGCGGCCGACACCGTCTTCCCGCGGGCCGTGCCGGCGCGCTTCCGCTCGGCCCAGACCGGCGACCCGGACGGACCCGGCCCGGCGCCCAGCGGACCGACCTCGTACAACCAGACCAGTGGCACCGTCATCGACTCGGAGCCGCGGCTGGTCAGCAACCTGATCGTGGACCAGTCCGCGGCCAACCCGGCCGCGGTGGCGGCCGCGGGCGGTTCCGGCCCGGGGACGCTCTCCATCCCCAATGTGGCGCCCGACGCGGGGCTCTCGGCTCCGTTCAACGGGCTGTTCACACTCTTCGGCCAGTTCTTCGACCACGGCCTTGACCTCGTCAGCAAGGGCGGCGGCACCGTCTACATGCCGCTGAACCCGGATGACGACCTGTACGTCGCCGGCGGACGCACCAACTTCATGCTGCTCACCCGGGCCGTCAACACCCCGGGAGGCCGCGAACACACCAACACCACCACCTCTTTCGTGGACCAGAACCAGACGTACAGCTCGCACCCGTCGCACCAAGCCTTCCTGCGCGAGTACACCGCGGAGGCCGGGCCGGGGCCGGACGGGGTGCAGGGCGACAACCCGTTCACCACCGGCGTCGATGAAGGCGCCGACGACACCACGACCCCGCGCGACAACGGTCGGCTGCTCGGCGGCGCCGGCGGCGACGGGCTCGCCACCTGGGGCGCGATCAAGTCCCAGGCGCGGGCCATGCTCGGCGTGGTGCTGGCCGACACCGACGTGACCAACGTGCCGATGCTGGCCACCGACCCCTACGGGAACCTCGAGCTGAGCGACACCGGCCGGCCGCAACTGGTCACCACCTCGGGGCTGGTGCCCACCGCTGTCAGCGGCACGACGCTGCCGGCGGACGTGGTGCGTACCGGGCACGCGTTCCTCGACGACATCGCGCACCACGCGGTGCCGACCGGCGACCGCGACCCGAGCGACGGCCCGAGCCAGATCGTGCCGTTGGACCCCGACACCGACCCCGGCACCACCGACGACGGTGACCGGAGCACCTACGACGACGAGATGCTCGCCGCGCACTTCGTCGCCGGCGACGGCCGCACCAACGAGAACATCGGCCTGACCGCGGTCCACCACGTGTTCCACTCCGAGCACAATCGGCTGGTCGCCGACATCGACAGCCTGATCACTACCGAGACCGCGGCGAACATCGACGCCTGGCGATCCACGGCCGGCCCGGCCGGGTGGACCTACGGGCAGCGGCTCTTCCAGGCGTCCCGCCTGGTTACCGAGATGCAATACCAGCACTTGGTGTTCGAGGAGTTCGCCCGCAAGATGCAGCCGATGGTCAACCTCTTCGGTGAGGGCGGCACCGGCTACCGGACCACCATCGACCCGTCGATCCGGGCCGAGTTCGCGCACGCTGTCTACCGGTTCGGGCACTCGATGCTCAACGAGACCGTGGCCCGCACCAATGCCAACGGTTCACGGAACAACATCGGCCTGATCGAGGCGTTCCTCAACCCGCAGGAGTTCACCGACGGCGGCAGTGCGGGAACCCTGACCCCGGATGAAGCCGCCGGCAGTATCGTGCGCGGCTCGACCCGCCAGATCGGCAGCGAGATCGACGAGTTCGTCGGTGGGGCGCTGCGCAACAACCTGCTGGGGCTCCCGCTGGACCTGGCGACGCTGAACATCGCCCGGGCTCGGGAGACCGGGGTGCCGCGGCTCAACGAGGCTCGGCGGGTGTTCCACGCCGAGACCGAGAACTCCGCGCTGACCCCGTATGAGAGCTGGGCGGATTTCCACTTCTCGCTGCGCAACCCCGAGTCGCTGGGCAACTTCATCGCCGCCTACGGCACCCACGACTCGATCCAGGCCGCCAGTACGGTGGCCGCCAAGCGCGCGGCCGCGGCCGAGTTGCTCGACCTGGCCGCGCAGACCGCCCCGGAGGACCCGCAGACCCCGGAGCAGACCGAGTTGGCGGCATCCATCGCCGACGCCTACGC
>JBOFLG010000247.1:0-12227 GCA_051657745.1 Dermatophilaceae bacterium
TGGCGGGTGCGGGGCGCGGCGGGGCGCGGAGGCGTCATCCGGCATGGGGTGCCTCGGCGATTCGGGCCACCACGTCGGCGAGTAGCCGGCCGCACCTGGCGGCCGCGGACCGGCCCGCGTCGAGCACCTCCTGGTGCGAGAGCGGCGAGTCCGACAGGCCGGCCGCCGGGTTGGTGACCAGGGCGATGCCCAGCACCTCCAGGCCGGCCTGCCGGGCGGCGATTGCCTCGAGCGTGGTCGACATGCCGACGAGATCGCCGCCGAGGGTGCGCGCCATCCGCACTTCCGCCGGCGTTTCGTACTGCGGCCCACGGAACTGCACGTAGACGCCCTCGTCGAGGGTGCGGTCGACCTCCCGAGCGAGCGTTCGCAGCCGCGCTGAGTAGAGGTCGGTGAGGTCGACAAAGGTCGCACCCTCCAGCGGTGACGCGCCGGTGAGGTTGATGTGGTCGCTGATCAGCACCGGGGTGCCCGGCGCCCACTCCGCCCGGAGCCCGCCGCAGCCGTTGGTCAGCACGATGGTCGAGCAGCCAGCGGCCGCGGCGGTACGCACGGCGTGCACGACCGCCCGCACCCCGCGGCCTTCGTAGTAGTGGGTGCGGGTGCCGTAGACGAGTGCCCGGCAGTCAGTGCCAGCGACCGCTACTGACCGGATCGTGCCCGAGTGGCCGCTGACGGCGGCGGGGGAGAAGCCGGGCACCTCGGCGTTGCCGATCTCGGCGATGGTCTCGCCGACCAGGTCAGCGGCGTGGCCCCACCCGGAGCCCAGCACGAGCGCGAGGTCGTGGCGTGCGGTGCCGCTGCGGTCGCGGATGACGCGGGCGGCGGCCGCCGCGACCGCAGCGGGGTCTGCGGCCGCCGCATCGAGGGCATTCTCGTGCGGCTCCACGGCATCGGTCACGGCCCGCAGCCTAGTGCGGGTGCGCCGGCTGCCAGGTGCGTCCGAGCCGGTCAGCCGGCCATGAGGGCGACCAGCGCGGTGTCGGGGTCGAGGCTGTCGACGAGCCGGCGGCATTTGCGGTCGAGCAGGGTGATGTTCACCTCGGTCGTGCAGAACACCGCGAGGACGTGCGAGTCGCCCGCTCCGTAGACCACGAGGCAGCCGTCGCTACTCCGCATGACCGCCTCGGTGAACTCGCCCTGACCCAGCATCGTTGCGGTGTGCCGCCCAAGGCCGAGGACCGCGGCCGCGGTGGCCGCAGCGCTGCCACCGGTGACGTCGTCGCGGGTGTCGACCACGGGCAGACCGTCGCTGCTGCACAGCAGGACTCGCTGGATGCCGGGCAGGTCCTGTCGCAGTTCGGCGATGGAGTCGAGGAATGAGGTCATCTCCGACCCCGCTCAGACTGCCAGAGGCATCGGGCCGCGCTCGACCGCGCCAATCGCCGGTGCGCTCGCCAACTCCACGGGGTCGGCGCTACCGATCCGCTCGAACACCTCGAACAGCAGCGACAGCAGCAGGCTGCGGCACTGGTCCGGGTCCCGAGCATCGGTGGCGCTCACCTGAGTTCGTGGCACGCCGAGTGTGGTCGCCAGGTGGGCGATCTGAGCGGTGCCGCGAACGCCTGGCTCGGTACGGCTGGCGCCGACCACGACCGGAAGGTCCGGATGCCGCTCCCGGAACGTGCCGAGGATGTCGGCCGCCTCAGTGATGCTGTCTGCCGAACTGGTGTCCACCAGCAGCACGCAGCCGTTGGCCCCCTCGGACAGGATGCGCCACATGAACTCGAAGCGGGCCTGCCCAGGGGTGCCGAAGAACAGGAGCTCGACACCGTTGTGCTGGTTGTTGCTGTCCAGGGTGATCGAGCCGTAGTCCATCGCCACCGTGGTGTTGCTCTTGCGTGCTGCGGACTCGTCGCTGACGCCGGTCTCGGTCTTGACCACGGGGGTGTCCGAGATGGCGTTGATGAAGGTGGTCTTGCCGGCTCCGAACGGACCGGTCACCACCACTTTGAAAATCGTCGACATCAGTCAGCCCCCTCAGATGACCAGGTCGCGTTCGAGCCCGCTGAGCTGGCGGCGAGCCAAGGCGAGGTTGGCCTGGTTGCGGTTCAGCGCCAGGTAGAGGAACAGCCCTTCGCCATCCTTACCGGAGATCATCCGGATGAGGTGGTACTGGCTGGTGAGGGTGATCAGGATGTCTTCGATGCTGTCGCTGAGGCCGAGCCGTTCGGCGGCGCGCAACTTGGCGCGGACCACCTCGGTGTTGGCGGCGGCGGCGATCTCGAGGTCCAGTTCGGGCCCGCCGCCGCGGGTGCCGAGGGTCATGCCGCTGCTGTACTCGACGAGCGCTACTCCGAGCGCTCCGTCGATATCCATGGCGAACTTGAGGGTGTCGATGACGTTGCTCATGGTGGGTTTCCCTGCCCCTGTCTTAACAGGCCGAGATGCCGGCCCGGTGGTGGTGGTCGAGGAGACAGTACCCACCGCACGGCCGATTCGTCCCACCTTTGTCTAAGGTTGGTGTCATCGTTCGCACGTCCGCCGCATGAACTGCTGGTTGTGCCTTACTGTTCGCGGCCGCACCGGGCGGGCCCCGGCATCTGGCATCCGTGGTCGGGTGGGCCGGTGGGCTCGCCGATCAGGCGGGGGCCATGTCGAGCGCACCCACGATGCGGCTACACACCCGACGCAGCAGGGTGAGGTTGGCGCCGTCGCCGCAGAACACTCCGAGCACCCGGTTCGCGCCGATGCCGTAGACGACCAGGCAGCCGTCGGTGCTTCGGATCACCGCCTCGCTGAACTGCCCGTGGCCCAACATGCTCGCGCTGTGGTGGCCGATGCCGAGCACCGCGGCCGCCGTCGCGGCCGAGCTTCCGACGGTGACGCCACCGAGCGTGTCGTCGATCGGGAGTCCGTCACTGGTGCACACCAGGATTCGGGTGATGCCGTCGACCGCGGCATGCAGTTCGGCGACCGCGTCGTCGAAGGCGCTCATGCGGCCCCGGCCGCCATCGCGACCGGCTGGCCCTCGGGGCCCACAGTTGCCTGCGTGCCGTAGTCGGTGGAGTTGTCGAACACGGCGAACATCAGCGACAACAGCAGGCTGCGGCAGCTGTTCGGGTCGCGAGCATCGACGGCGAACACCACCGACGACGGCAGCCCGAGGGCCGCTGCGACCTGGTCGAGTTGAGCGCGCCCCGCGGCGCCGGCCTCCGTGCGGCCGGCGCCGACGACGACCGTGAGGTCGGGGTCGCGTTCGGTGAAGACGCGCAGGATGTCGCGCGCCTCGTCGATGCTCTCGGGTCGGCTGGCGTCGAGGAGGACGACGTAGCCATGGGTCCCCTCGGACAGGATGCGCCACATGAACTCGAATCGGGCCTGGCCCGGGGTGCCGAAGAACAGCAGTTCGACACCATCGTGCTCGCTGTCACCGTGCAGCGTGATGCTTCCGTAGTCCATCGCCACGGTGGTGTTCGACTTCAGTTCGGCGGTCTCGTCGCTGACCCCGGTCTCGGTGTTGACGACCGGAGTGTCGGAGACCGCGGTGATGAAGGTGGTCTTGCCGGCCCCGAATGGCCCGGTGACCACGACTTTCAGCGTCGTCGGCATGGTGGCTGTCCTCGTCCAGTCAGGTCATCGCTCAGATGACGAGGTCGCGTTCGAGCCCGCTCAGCTGGCGGCGGGCCATGGCGAGGTTGGCCTGGCTCTTGTTGAGGGCGAGGTAGAGGAACAGGCCTTCGCCGTCCTTGCCGGAGATCATCCGGATCATGTGGTACTGGCTGGAGAGGGTGATCAGGATGTCCTCGATGCTGTCGCTGAGGCCGAGCCGTTCGGCGGCGCGCAGTTTGGCGCGGACCACCTCGGTGTTGGCGGCGGCCGCGATCTCCAGGTCGAGGTCGGCGCCACCCCCACGGGTACCGAGGGTCATTCCGCTGCTGTACTCGACCAGCGCGACCCCGATCGCGCCGTCGATGTCCATGGCGAGCTTGAGGCTGTCGTTGACGTTGCTCATGGTGATTCCTTTGTGTGGTGGACCGCCCGACCGTCGAGCGACATCTCTGAATTTAGAACCACCACCCCGAGCGTTGTCGCAGGTTTGTCTAACGGGGGCCGTTTGGGGGAGTCGCCTGCTCCGAATGGGCGAACGCTGCCTCCGGCCGCTGCGGGTCCGGAGCGGCGGCACCGCGGTGCGAAGATGAGCGGGTGAGTCACCATTCCGCCACGGTCGTGGTCGTCGGGGGTGGGCCGGGCGGCTATGAAGCAGCGTTGGTCGCCGCCCACCTCGGTGCCGACGTCACGGTGGTGGAGCGTCACGGCCTCGGCGGTGCTGCGGTGCTCACCGACTGCGTGCCCAGCAAGACCCTCGTCGCGACCGCCGACTACCTCAGCGAGTTCTCCACTGCCGCCGACCTCGGCGTGCACCTCACCGATCGCGAGGGTGACCCGGTCGACACCGCGGTCGCCGACCTCGGCGCGGTGAACCACCGAGTTCGCGACCTCGCCGCAGCCCAGAGCGCCGACATCACCAGCCGGCTGCGCGAGGTGGGCATCCGAGTCGTCAGCGGCACGGCATCCCTCACCACACCGACCGAGGTCGCGGTGGTCGCCGATGACGGCGAGCTCACCCTGGCCGCCGACGTCGTGCTCCTCGCCACCGGCGCCTCCCCGCGGGTGCTGGACACCGCGCGGCCCGACGGCGAGCGGATCCTGACCTGGCAGCAGGTGTACGACCTGCCGACCCTCCCCGAACGGCTCGTGGTGGTGGGCTCTGGAGTCACCGGCGCCGAGCTCGCCCAGGCCTACCTCGGCCTCGGCTCCGAGGTGGTGCTCGTCTCCTCGCGCGAGCGGGTGCTGCCCGGCGAGGACCCGGACGCCGCCACGGTGATCGAGAACGTGTTCACCACACGGGGGATGGACGTGCTCGGCCAGTCCCGGATGGTGGCCATCGAACGCACCGCCGACGGCGTCCTGGTGCGGCTCGAGGACGGCCGCGAGGTTGCCGGTTCGCACGCCCTGCTGGCGGTCGGGTCGGTGCCGCGTACCAGTGGAATCGGCCTGAGCGAGAACGGTATCGAGTTGTCGCCGGCGGGCCACGTCGTCGTCGACCGGGTCTCGCGCACGTCAGTGCGAGGGGTCTACGCGGCCGGCGACTGCACCGGGGTGCTTCCGCTGGCCTCGGTGGCCGCGATGCAGGGCCGGATCGCGATGCAGCACGCCCTCGGTGACGCGGTGGCTCCGCTTGCGCTCGGGGTGGTGTCGGCCACCATCTTCACCGACCCTGAGATCGCCACGGTCGGGGTGTCCCAGCGCGATGTCGAGGAACGGCGTGTCGATGCCGACGTGGTCATGCTGCCGCTGGCCCGGAACCCGCGGGCCAAGATGCTCGGCATCACGGACGGGTTCGTCAAGCTGTTTGCGCACCACGGCTCCGGTGCCGTACTCGGGGGTGTCGTCGTCGCCCCCCGGGCCTCGGAACTGGTGTTTCCCGTGACTCTCGCCGTGCAGCACCAGTTGAACGTCGACCAGCTGGCCTCGACCTTCACGGTCTATCCATCGCTCACCGGCTCGATCGCCGAGGCGGCCCGGCGGCTGCACGCCACCGACTGAGCCCGCGAGCGCCCGGGTCGGCAGGCAGGGCTCGGGTGCTGAGCCCAGTCCGAGTGCGGTGCCATCCTCCGGGCGCGGGAACTCGCGACGGCGTCGTACGGTTCATCCCAGTAGTTCGGCCCGCATCGAAGGAGAACCACATGCCACGACGCACCACCAAACTCGCCGCGCTCGCCGGTCTGGCCAGGGCCGCTCGGGACTACGCGCGACGGAACCCCCAGCAGGCGTCCTCGGTGATCGACCGGGTCGAGGCAGCGGTCAGCCGACGTGCTGGGGTCCGTCACGGCGCGAAGGTCGCCAAGGGCAGCCGGGCCCTGCGCCAGGGCCTTGGCCTCCCGCCGGCCGGGAGCAGCACCGTCGGCTGGAATCGCGGCTCGACCCCGCCGCCCCCACCTCCGCCCCGCTACTGAGGCCGCACCGAGCGACTGCCGCGACTTCCGCGACCCGGGTCGTGGCCGTCGTGGCGGTCGCGGGCGTCATCCGCCGTCGGTGATCTCGCACAGCACCGCTCCGCTGGACACCGTCGCACCGACCTCAGCGGCCAGCCGAGTGACCATGCCGGCTCGATGCGCGGTGATCGGCTGCTCCATCTTCATCGCCTCGAGGACCACCACGAGGTCACCGGCAGCGACCGTGGCACCGTCCGAGATGGCGACCTTCACGATCGTCCCCTGCATCGGCGCCGTCACGGCGTCACCGGATGCCGCCGCGGCCTCTCGCCTGCCGGAGGAGGACCGGCGAGGCGCCTTCCGCGGTGGGCTGGCCGTGCGGCCCGCGCCGAACGAGAGCCCACCGGGCAGCGACACCTCGAGCCGCTTGCCGTCGACCTCGACCACCAGGTGCTCCCGGGTCTGGTTGTCGGGCCGGTCGCCGACCGGGCCTGAGAAGGGCGGGATGTCGCCGCTGAATTCGGTCTCGATCCAGCGGGTATGCACCGTGAATGGCTCGCTGGCGTCCGCCGGGGCGAAGGCCGGGTCCACGACCACCCGGCGATGAAACGGGATAACGGTCGGCATCCCCTCGATCTCGAGCTCGGCGAGCGCCCGGCGAGCGCGCTCCAGCGCCTGCTGCCTGGTGCGGCCGGTGACGACGAGCTTGGCGATCATCGAGTCGAACGCGCCCGCGACCGTGTCCCCCTCGACGATGCCGGCATCCCACCGCACCCCAGGGCCCGACGGCACCACCATCCGGGTCACCGTGCCCGGGGCGGGGAGGAAGCCGCGCCCGGCATCCTCGCCGTTGATCCGGAACTCGATGGAGTGCGCGTGCGGCTGCGGGTCGTCGTAGCCGAGCGGCTCACCGGCCGCGATGCGCAGCTGCTCGCGGACCAGGTCGAGGCCGGTGACCTCCTCCGAGACCGGATGTTCGACCTGCAGGCGGGTGTTGACTTCGAGGAATGAGATGTCGCCGGATGGTCCGACCAGGAACTCACAGGTGCCCGCGCCGACGTAGCCAGCGGCCCGGAGAATCTCCTTCGAGGCCCGGACGATCTCGGTGTGCTGAGCCTCGCTGAGGAATGGCGCAGGAGCCTCCTCGACCAACTTCTGGTTGCGCCGCTGCAGCGAGCAGTCGCGCGTCGACACCACCACCACCGCACCGTATTCATCGGCGAGACACTGGGTTTCGACGTGCCGGGGATGGTCGAGGAAGCGTTCGACGAAGCACTCACCGCGCCCGAATGCGGCGACTGCCTCGCGCACCGCGGAGTCGAACAACTCGGGGATGTCGTCGATGGCGCGGGCCACCTTCAGCCCACGCCCACCCCCGCCGTATGCCGCCTTGATCGCCACCGGGAGGCCGTGCTCCTGGGCGAAGGCGATCACGTCGTCGGGCCCATCGACCGGGCCGGGGGTGCCTGGCACGAGCGGCGCCCGAGCGGCGAGCGCGATGTGCCGCGCCGTGACCTTGTCGCCGAGTGCGTCGATGGCGGCCGGGCCGGGTCCGACCCAGATCAGCCCGGCGTCGATGACCTTCTGGGCGAACTCGCCGTTCTCCGCGAGAAACCCGTACCCGGGATGCACGGCATCCGCACCGGCCCGCTGCGCGATCTCGATCAGGCGGTCCTGGAGCAGGTAGGAGTCGGCCGGGGTGGACCCACCGAGCGCGTACGCCTCGTCGGCGGTGCGCACGTGCAGGGCGCTCCGGTCGGGGTCGGCGTACACCGCGACCGATCCGATGCCGGCGTCGCGGCAGGCCCGCGCGATGCGAACGGCGATCTCACCGCGGTTGGCGATGAGCACTGTGCGGATCGGGCGGACCGGCATGCCCGGACTCTATCGCTCGGCGACCCCGCGTCATCCGGGTCGGGCAATCGCGGCGCAACCTGGTGCTGGGGTCGTGGTTTAGCTGACCGTCCAGGCGTCCCGGCCACGAAGTAACTCGGCGAGGTCATCGTCGGATGCCGACCCGCCCGCGTCAGCGACCGCGTCGTCGACCTGGGCGCGCACGAGGTCGTCGTACACCGGGCGCACAACCTGCCGGAAGATGCCCATCGGCACGTGCGTCATCTCGGGGCTGTCCAGCCGGGAGAGCTGGAACGCCTGCCCGGGGTCATCGAGTGTGGGGTCGTGCTCGACCACCGCGCCGGACTCGCCGGTGGCGGCCTCCGCCTCGGCGATGAACTTCATCGTGCCGGACCCTTTGCGCACCAACACTTTTCGGTCGCCCTCGGGGCCGACGGTGATGGCCTCACCGGCCCGCAGCCGCACAATCCGGGCCTGCTGCTGGGTGCGGTCCTTGAGCACCTCGAATGCGCCGTCGTTGAAGATCGGGCAGTTCTGGTAGATCTCGACCAGCGCGGTGCCGCGGTGTTCAGCGGCGGCGCGGAGCACCGCAGTGAGCTCGGCGCGGTCGCTTTCCATGGCCCGGGCCACGAACGTGGCCTCGGCCCCGAGCGCCAGCGACACTGGGTTGAACGGGGTGTCGACCGAACCGAGCGGTGTGGACTTGGTGACCTGCCCGACCCGTGACGTGGGCGAATACTGCCCCTTGGTCAACCCATAGATCTGGTTGTTGAACAGCAGGATGGTGAGGTTGACGTTGCGCCGGATCGCATGGATCAGGTGGTTGCCACCGATCGACAGCGCATCGCCGTCGCCGGTCACCACCCAGACCGACAGGTCCGGGCGCGAGGTGGCCAGGCCGGTGGCGATCGCCGGTGCCCGCCCGTGGATGGAGTGCATGCCGTACGTGTCGAGGTAGTACGGGAAGCGGCTCGAGCAGCCGATGCCGGAGACGAACACGATGTTCTCGCGCTTGAGGCCCAGCTGAGGCAGGAACGACTGCACCGCGGCGAGGATGACGTAGTCGCCACACCCGGGGCACCAGCGCACCTCCTGGTCGGAGGTGAAGTCGCGTTTGACCTGTGTCGGTGCGTCATCGGGAAGGTGCGGGACGTGCTGGATGCCGCTGACCGGCATCCCCAGCTCGACGGCGGTCACGAGAGCTCCTTGAGGGTGCTGGAGATGACGTCGGCGAGCTGGGCCGTGGTAAACGGCAGGCCGCGCATCGAGGTGTACGAGCGGATGTCGACGAGATAGCGGCCGCGCAGCAGCAGGGCGAGCTGGCCGAGGTTCATCTCGGGCAACAGCACCCGGTCGTAGCGGCGCAGCACCTCGCCGAGGTTGGCGGGGAACGGGCTGAGGTGGCGCAGGTGGGCCTGAGCGACGTCGTGCCCGGCGTTGCGCACCACCCGGGTGGCGGCCGCGATCGGCCCGTAGGTCGACCCCCAGCCCAGCACCAGCACCCGAGCCGTACCGGAGGGATCGTCGACCTCCAGGTCGGGTACGACGATTCCGTCGATCTTCGCTTGACGCAGGTGCGTCATCCGCTCGTGGTTGTCGGGGTCGTAGGAGATGTTGCCGGTGATGTCGGCCTTCTCGATGCCGCCGATGCGATGCTCCAGCCCGGCCGTGCCAGGCACTGCCCACGGGCGAGCCAGGGTGTCAGGGTCGCGCAGGTAGGGGTGGAACACCGGTTCCCCGGCGTCATTGGTGCCGTTGGGTGCATCGGCGAAGCGCACCGTGAGGTCAGGCAGGTCACCGACCGACGGCACCGACCACGGCTCGGACCCGTTGGCGAGGTAGCCGTCGGAGAGCAGCAGTACCGGGGTGCGGTAGGCGGTGGCGATCCGCACGGCATCCATCGCGGCGGCGAAGCAGTCGGCCGGAGTGCACGGCGCGATCACCGGCACCGGGGATTCACCGTTCCGCCCGAACAGTGCCTGCAGCAGGTCGGCCTGCTCGGTCTTGGTGGGCAGGCCGGTCGACGGCCCGCCGCGCTGCACGTTGATCACCAGCAGTGGCAACTCCAGCGACACTGCCAGGCCGATGGTCTCGGCCTTCAGCGCCAGCCCTGGGCCGGAGGTGCTGGTGACGCCGATCGCGCCGCCGTAACTGGCGCCGAGCGCGATGCCCACGCCGGCGATCTCGTCCTCGGCCTGGATAGTGGTGACGCCGTGTCGCTTGAGCGCCGAGAGTGCGTGCAGGATGTCGGATGCCGGGGTGATGGGGTATGAACCAAGCACCAGGGGGCGGCTCGCGCGGTGCGCTGCAGCGACCAGCCCCAGGGCGAGGGCGGTGTTGCCGGTGACGTTGCGGTAGGTACCCGGCGGGGTCGGGGCCGGGCCGACGACGTATGAACTGGCGAAGTCTTCAGTTGTCTCGCCGTAGTTCCAGCCGGCAGTGAGGGCGGTGAGGTTGGCGTCGAGGATGTCGGGGCGGTCGCCGAACTTCTTGGCGAGGAACTTCTCGGTGCCGGTGGTGGGCCGGGTATACATCCAGGACAGCAGGCCGAGGGCGAACATGTTCTTCGCCCGTTCCTTCTCTTTACGGCTGAGCCCGTCGAACCGGGCAAGGGCCTCGACAGTGATGCTGGTCAGCGCCACCGGGTGCACGTGATACGAATCCAGGCTGCCGTCATCCAGTGGGCTGGTGTCGTAGTCGACCTTGGCGAGGTTGCGCTTGGTGAACTCGTCGGTGTTGACGATGACCGTGGCGCCCCGGGGGAGGTCGGCGAGGTTGGCCTTGAGCGCGGCCGGATTCATCGCGACGAGCACGTCCGGGGCGTCGCCCGGGGTGAGCACGTCGTGGTCGGCGAAGTGCAACTGGAAACTACTGACCCCGGGGAGGGTGCCCTGCGGGGCGCGGATCTCGGCCGGGAAGTTTGGCAGCGTGGAGAGGTCGTTACCGAGCAGCGCAGTCTCGGAGGTGAACCGGTCGCCAGTGAGTTGCATCCCGTCGCCGGAGTCACCGGCAAATCGGATGACGACACGGTCGACGGTCTGGACGGTCGTACTGCTCACGAGTCACCTTGGGCGAGGGGGCAGGCCAGGCTGCGTGCGGCGCCAGCCGCGACCACAGCACCCACCATGTTACGTCGCGCCAGTCAGGCTCCCCGAAGGCGCCCGCCCTCCGGGACGACCCGCGACACCGGCCCGCCCGACTCGCCGCTGCCGCCGGGTCGACCCGGCCGGGCAGTGGAGCAGTTGGTCGCGCCGATTCGCCTGGCCGGTGACCCGGTCGCCCACGAAGGGTGAAACGCCGGTGTACGTCACGCAGAACAGGCGTGAGGCGGGGACTTCGTGTCCTCGCCCCACGCCTGCCGTGCGCTGATTCTTACTACAGGTCGACTGGGGACGTTACGCCGACCCTCCTGGGAAATCCAACAACTAGAACTTCCAGTACTTTTCTTGGCAACTGTTTTGAGTAAGCCAGAAGAGTGCTCTGTTCTGATCCCGATCTTTCCATGGAATGGACAGCACGTTCCGCCTGAAGCTGGTTGCGCCCCGCTGTGAGTAGCAAGAGTAGTAGAGAGTTGCCGTATTCTTGCCATACTGATTCTGGTAGTTGATCCAAATCGCACCGCCAACCCCCGATGCGGAGGAGGCTGCGGGGACGGCGGCCGCGATGCCAACGGCTGCCATCAGGGCGGCAGTCGTCGCCAGCGCGCGGGTTCGGAGCGATGATGTGTTGCGCCTACTCGTGGTCATGTGTTTGTACCTCTATCATGCATGCCTGATGGGAGATGTGTTCCACTTGTGCATGGCCCACCGACATGAATTACGCGGAACGGGGGGGGGCGTCATAGGCAGTAAGAGCCGAGAATCGAACCGGGGCTTTGTGTCGATTTCTTCGAGTGGATGCCTACCATGCAACTGGCGGAGATGTCTCAGAGTGGCTTTCTCAAGACACGTCCGGAGGTTATCGACGGACGCATCAGAGAGTCAACTGAGGAATCTCCTGGTTTCGATCCGTACAGGTTGGTGATGTCGTGGCATCTCATCCACCCTCGGATCTGCAGGGGTGGTCAGAAGGTGCAGCGCCGCGAGGCAGTGCCGCGGCTATGAAGCCACGACACTGCCTCATCAGCAGCGGACAAGATCAACGATCTCGTACGGATCGCCGCTGCTGTGACCAACTCTCCTAACTGAAGGAGCAGCCATTTTTTCGGAGGTGCCAGTCGAGGTTCCGCCGGGTCCGATCATTCGGAGCCACATGACTCCACTCTCCGATGAAATTGTTCTTGCCGAGTTGCTCTCCGCACCGATATCTCGCTGTGAAGTATTCGCGGTGAACTACTCCACGAATCCCTTTTACTTCGTCATATCCGGACGCCGTGCCATAGACGTCGGGGGCGGCAGAGGACATTGGCGACAGCGCGATTGCGGCGGCCAGAGC
>JBOFLG010000248.1:0-3633 GCA_051657745.1 Dermatophilaceae bacterium
GCGCGTCCGGCAGAGCCTCCGCGGTCACCTCCACGACACACCGGCCGGGAAATGGGCTGTCGCCGAGCAGTTCGACGGTGGTGGTTCCGCGGTCACCACGATCGACGACGCCGGGCTCGACATCACCGAGCCGAGCCGGGCCGTACTGCTCCAGCACAGCCGCCACCGCGGCCTGGACCACCGGTTCGTGCCGGGTGCTGCCGCGGAGATATCGGGCGGAGGTCCGACCGCTGCGATGCTCGGTGAGCACCCGGGGTGCGGTGTCGGTGTCGAGGCGTCCGAAGCAGGTGCCGTCGGGCAGCGAGAGCACCGTGCCGGCGAACCGGTGACCGCCGAGGTGAGTGCACTCCCAGACCTCGTCGGGCCACTCGCGGGCCAGCGCGGCGACGATGGGCCGACCGCGCACCGCGCAGCAGGCGTCACGGGTGCCATGGGTACAGACCAGCACCATCGGCGGGGCCTGGCTCTCACTGGTGGCGAACTCGCGGCCGAGCGAACGCACCGCCGCCGCAAGGTCAGCCGTGGTCCGCCAGGTACCGCGAACCCAGGTCTGACGCACCGTGTCGACCGCGAACCAGCGCAGCACCTGATCACCCGCCGGCCGGCTGCCGGGCCGGCGAATCAGCAGGACCCTGCCCTGGAACTCCGCACAGCGCAGGTCGATCTCGGACCCGAACTGACCGAGCAGCGGTGGCGTCGCAAGCGGCTGCGCGGCCCACGGCCCGGGATGTTCGACCAGCAGCCACCGCACCGCATGCGGTGCGGTGCCGGCGATCGGGTCGGCGCGGTGGCGAGACGCCGCCGAGCAGCGCGAAAGATCCGTCAGGGCCACGCGGCCGATGCTACGTCCCGGGAACTCGGCGACCGGGTCCAGGTCCACGTCGCGGATGCCGACCGGGCCGGCACCGTCTTCCCGCCCGTCATCCCACCTGCTGTCCGTGCGCCCGTCATCCCACCTGCTGTCCGTGCGCCCGTCATCCCACCGCAGCCCGTGCGCCCGTCATCCCGCCACGCCGGGGAGCGGTCAGGCGCGCCCGGCGGCGGCCCGGCTCCGGCGGCTGAGGCTGTCGATGATGACCGCGAGCAGCAGCACGGCTCCGGTGACGATGTACTTGACGTTGGCCTCGACGGAGAGCAGGTCGAGGCCGTTGGAAATCGACCAGATCACGAGGATGCCGAGCAGCGCCGAGTACGCCGACCCGCGCCCGCCAAAGAGCGACGTGCCGCCGATGACCGCGGCCGCGATGGCGTTGAGGTTGGTGTCGGCTCCCCCGCTGCTCTGGTTGGCCGACGCGAGCCGGGCCGCCGCCAGGATGCCGCCCAGCGCGGCGAACGTCGAGCACAGCGCGAACACCGACAGGTAGACCCGCCGCACGTTGATGCCGGCGCGGCGGGCCGCCTCCACGTTGCCGCCGATGGCCAGCACCGAACGCCCCCAGGTGGTGCGCCGGATCGCGAGATCCATGATGACGACCAGCCCGAGGAAGGTCAGCACCATCACCGAGACGCCGCGGTCCCGGCCGAGCACGGCGACGGCGAGGAGCAGGACGGCAGCCAGGCCGCCGGCCCGGACGGCGAGCATGACCAGCGGAACCGTCGACAGGCCAGCCTTCGAGCGGCGCGCGTTCACCCGCAGCCGCGTCGCGAGGTACAGCGCCGGGAGCGCCGCGGCCAGGGCGTACGAGACTGTGTCGGGCAGGAACTGCTGCGACGCGAACCGCACCAATGAGGACTCGAACGGGATATTGATCGTGCCGTCGGTGCCAAGCACGCGCAGCTGCAGGCCGAGCAGGGCGAGCAGGCCGGCGAGGGTGATGACGAAGCTGGGGACGCCGAACCGGGTGAACAGCAGGCCGTAGACCAGGCCCGAGAGTGCACCAACGCCGAGCGCGGCGAGCAGCGCCACCCAAATACTCACGCCGTTGTTGACGAACAACACCGCGAGCACGGCAGCCGACAGGCCGGACATCGAACCCACCGACAGGTCGATCTCACCGAGCAGCAGCACGAGCACGATGCCGATGGCGATGACCCCGACGGGCACCATCTGGATGGTGAGGTTGACCAGGTTGCGGGCCGAGAGGAACGCCGGGTTGAGCGCGTAGAAGACCCCCCAGATGAGGACCAGGCCGACGACCACGGGAAGCGAGCCGAGGTCACCCGAACGCAGTCGGCTCAGGGTGGCGGAGAACCATCCGCGCAGGCCCTGGCTGGCGATCAGCCGCTCGTCCTGGAGGTCGGCCGGTACCACTGCTGCCGCGGTGGGATCGGCTGCGGCAGTGGTGGTCTCAGGGGTCTGGCTCACTGGGCCTCCTTAGGATGCGGTGCGACGCGCGGCGCGGGCGGTGACGGCGTTGGTGGTGGCTCCGGTGATCGCGGCGATGATTTCCTGCGCGCTGGTGTCGGCCACCTGGAACTCGCCGTTGTTGCGTCCGAGCCGGAGCACCGCCACCCGGTCGGCGACGGCCATCACGTCGGACATGTTGTGGCTGATCAGGATGACGCCGAGCCCGTTCTCGCGGAGCCGCTCGACCAGGTTCAGCACCTCCGCGGTCTGGGCTACGCCGAGTGCGGCAGTGGGCTCGTCGAGCATCACGACTTTGGGCTTGCCGAGCAGGCTCCGGGCGATCGCCACGGTTTGGCGCTGGCCACCGGAGAGACTGGCGACGGGGATCCGCACGCTCGGGATCTTGGCGCTGAGCTCGCGAAGCAGGCGCCAGGACTCCTGCTCCATGGTGACCTCGTCGAGCGCGCCGGAACGCACCACCTCGTTGCCGAGGAAGAGGTTGCCGACCACGTCGAGGTTGTCGCACAACGCGAGGTCCTGGAACACCGTGGCGATGCCGAGCTGCTGCGCCTCCGACGGCGAAGCGATGGTGACTGGAGCGCCGTCGAACACCACCTGGCCCGCGTCGGGGGTGTAGACCCCGGCGATCGCCTTGACAAGGGTGGATTTGCCGGCGCCGTTGTCGCCGACCAGCGCCACGACCTCGCCGGTCTCGACGTGGAAGTCGATGTCTGTGAGCGCCTGGACGGCACCGAAACGCTTCGAGATGCCGGTCATCGACAGCACCGGCGCGGTGGCAGTGGTGGTGGTCATCTGCGGCTCACTCCTTCGTGAGGGCGGCAGGGTGGCGGCCCCGACGCCCGTCGAGACGAGGTGGTGGGATGGAGCTACCAGGCGGGCATACGAACGCTCGGCCGTCAGCAGGCCGGCCCCGAGTCGTGTGCCGACACGGTTGCCGGAGCAGCCTTGTCGACACACGACTCGGGATGACGTGACCAGTCTCAGCTGAGGCCAGCGGCGGTGCAGGCCTTGGCGTACTCGGCCGTGCAGATGTCGGCGACCTTGTAGAACTTGTCCGCGACGACCGTGTCCTTGATGTTCGCCTTGGTGACCACGACCGGCTCGAGCAGCGTGGCGGGCACGCCCTCCTTGTCAGCCGAGGCGCTGGGCTTGCCGCCGGTGGACAGCGCGATGGCTGCTGTGGCGGCATCCTCGGCCTGCGGCTTGATCGCCTTGTAGATCGTCAGCGCCTGGTCGCCGCTCAGGATCCGCTGGATGGCGGCGAGCTCGGCATCCTGACCGGTGATCGGAGGCAGCGGTTTCACACCGCCACCCTTGAGCGCCGC
>JBOFLG010000249.1:0-3997 GCA_051657745.1 Dermatophilaceae bacterium
ACCCGGATGACATCCATTCCCAGGCCGCGATCGGTACGATGTTGCGCGACCCCCGCTTCAACGGTGTCAAATATCATGCAGTACAGGGGACGATCGGCACGCAGTCGGGTACTCAGCTCGACTCGAGTAGCCTGTTCGATATCGCGTACGACGGGAACTGGTCGAACGCGCTGAGCGACAGCGGCGGCGCATTGAATGCGGTCACCACCAAGGCCATCAGCGCCGTGGATGCTGGTGGATCGATCTGGGTCGTGGACGCCGGTCAGTCGGATTTCAGCGCGGACCTGGTTCGCGCCATGAGGTCGCAGCGCCCAGGTGTTGACACGAAAGCCCGTGTGCATATCGTGCAGCACAGTTCCTGGAACGAGGGAAAGACCACCCCTGGCGATTTGACCTACGTCAAGCAGAACACCGACTACCATAAGGTCGGGGATGGTAACGACGGTGGTGGTGATTCACCTGATCTGAACTCCAGCGATGGTTCTGCGTCGCACTGGGCCAGGGCCACCACCATGCCGGCTCCCGCAGATGCCATGTGGAAGGAAGCACAGAGACTGACGGACTCGCTTGCGTCACCCGACAACCCCACCATCCGAGCTAAGGGAATGGACTTCTCGGACACCGTCGAAGCGCTATGGATCTTCGGTCTGAACGATGATGTCGACGCGGCCAACGACGACATCATGGGCTTCTTTGATCAGTTCGACTGAACCGCTGCCAAGGCCCTCACCCATGCCCGCCCCTCACCACGCACCGTGGCGAAGGGCGGGTGTGGTGGGGGGCCCAGCGCTCGTTCTCGGCCCGCGCCGTGGGTGGGGCCCGCACGGTGGTGGGGTCTCGGCGCTCGTTCTCGGCCCGCGCCGTGACCGTGACGGCGAGATCACAGGCCGCGGTGTCGCCACCGCCGAGCAGCAGCCCGCAACGTCGCCCCGCCAGCAGCCCTCGGTCATCGGTCATCGGTCATCGGTCCCCTCACCAGCGCCGGGCCGGCGCCGACAGTCGCCACGACCGGCGAACTAGAGTCGGCCGACGTGAGCGACGCGCAGCCACTCCCCCTCCTCGACCTCCTGGCCACCCTCGACCTCGAGGAGCTCGGCTCAACGCGGATCAGCATCCAGCCGCTGAGCCGCGCAGGCGCACTGGCCGGACAGCCTGAGGTGTCGCTGCCAGAGACTTTCGCCGAGGACGTCACGCTCTTTCGCGGGCCGAGCCAGAGGCAGCCGCACGGGCGGGTCTTCGGTGGCCAGGTGCTGGCTCAGGGCGTGATTGCCTCGGGTCGTACGGTGGTGGCGGTGCCGGGCACAGCTCGCCGCCTGCACAGCATCCACGCGTACTTCATGCGCCCCGGCGACGACACCCAGCCGATCACCTTCTCGGTGGAGCGAATGCGCGACGGCCGCTCGTTCTCAACCAGGCGCGTGAACGCCATCCAGCACGGCGCTCCGATCCTCTCGATGAGTGCATCGTTCCAGGTGCCCGGCCGCGGGCTCGACCATCAGGACCCGATGCCCGCGGCTCCGGACCCGCTGACCGTGCCCTCGCTCGCCGAGGTCTTCGCCGGAGTCGACGATCCCGGCGCCCGGCACCTCGCTGAGGGTCTCGCCGTCGAGCAGCGGCACGTCGAGGGCAGCATCGTCGCCGCTCCCGCGAGTGAGCAGGTGGCCGAGCAGCGCGTCTGGATGCGCACGATCGGCGCCCTGCCCGACGACCCGCTCGTCCACGAGGCGGTGCTCGCGTACGCGTCCGACTACTCGCTCCTGGAGTCGGTGCTGCGGCGGCACGGCACCGCCTGGACCACCCCGGGGCTCACGGCCGCGAGCCTCGACCACGCGATGTGGTTCCACCGCCCGGCCCGGGCCGACGACTGGCTGCTCTACGCCCAGCACAGCCCGTCGGCGCACGGAGGTCGCGGCCTCGGCCTCGGCCACATGTTCAGCGCCGATGGCACACTCGTCGCGACGGTCGCCCAGGAGGGCATGATCAGGGTTCGTGACTGACCACGGCCACCGAGTCGGGTGGGATGACGACCACCGCACCCTCCAGACGAGTCGCCTCGGCATCCCAGGCCAGCCGGATGCCGGTCGCCCCCGAAACCGGCACGCGCGCCTCCGCGATGCCGAGGTTGATGGCCACAGTCAGGGCATCGCGTCCGGGTGCCGCGTGGGTCATCGCGAACCACCCGGCAGCCTCGTCGTACACACAGGTCACGTCGACAAATCGGCTCGTGCCATCGGAGCCGCCGGCATCGCGATCTCCCCCGTCGGAGTCGCCGGCAGCAGGCCTGCGATCGACGCGCCGGCCTACCCCAGAACCACCCAGGCCAGAACCACCCACGCCAGAACCACCCACGCCAGACTCACCCACGCCAGACTCACCTAGGCCAGACTCACCCACGCCAGAACCACCCACGCCAGAGCCACCCACGCCAGAACCACCTAGGCCAGACTCACCCACGCCAGAGCCACCCACGCCAGACTCACCGGCGGCGGCATCCCCCCACGACCGGCGGATGTCGATGAGTTCGGTGTACCAGCGGAGCATCCGAGCCGGGCCGGGCGCAGCGACCTCGGACCAGAGCAGCACCGACCGGTCGCGAGTGGCCGGGTCCTGCGGGTCGGGCACCTCCTCGGGCGCCCAGCCGTGCGACCCGAACTCGGCCCGGCGGCCCTCCCGAACCAGGGTCTCCAGATCGGGCTCGGCGAAACTGGTGAAGAACTGCCACGGCGTCGAGGCGGCCCACTCCTCACCCATGAACACCATCGGCGTGGTCGGCCCGAGCAGGGAGAGCGCGGCACCGGCGGCCTGCCGTCCTGGGGCGCACAGCGCCGAGATTCGCTCTCCCGCAGCACGGTTGCCTACCTGGTCGTGGGTCTGCAGGTACCCGAGCAGGCGCCGAGCGTCGAAGTGGTCGACGTCGACCGGGCGGCCCCACACTCGGCCCCGAAAACTCGAGAACCGGCCGTCGTGCAGGAAGCCGCGCGTCAGCACGTGCGCCAGCACCGCCAGCGCGCCACCGCCCGCGAACGCCTGGTTCTGCCCGGCGAAGTCGGCGTAGTAGCCGTCCGTCTCCCCGGTGAGCGCCACATGCAGCGCATGGTGCAGGTCGTCATCCCACTGCGCGGTCATCCCGCGTCCGCCCGAAGCGGTCGGAGTCACCATCGAGGTGTCGTTGAGGTCGCTCTCGGCCACCAACTCGAGCGGCCGCCCGAGTTCGTGCGCCAGCCCGGCCACGGTGTCGGACAACTCGGCCAGCAGATGCCGAGGGCCGTCGTCTCGCAGCGCGTGCACGGCGTCAAGGCGCAGCGCATCGACGTGGAAGTCGCGGAACCACCGCAGCGCGCTCCCGACCAGGAATGCTCGCACCTCCGGCGACCCGGGCTGGTCGAGGTTGACCGCCGGGCCCCACGGCGTCTGGTGGGCATCGGTGAAGTACGGGCCGAACCGGGCGAGGTAGTTGCCGCTCGCGCCGAGGTGGTTGTGCACCACGTCAAGGCAAACTCCGAGCCCCCGTGCGTGACAGGCGTCGACGAACCGCGCCAACGCATGCGGCCCGCCGTAGGAGTCCTGCACCGCCCAGAGCCCCACCCCGTCGTAGCCCCAGCCGCGATCGGTCGGGAACGCCGCCACCGGCAGCAGCTCGACGACGTCGACCCCCAGCGCGACCAGGTGGTCGAGCCGCTCGACCGCTGCGTCGAAGGTTCCCTCTGGAGTGAACGTGCCCACGTGCACCTCGTAGACCACACCACCAAGCAGGCCCGCGCCGCCGCGCGGGCCCGGCCACCCGTCATCCGACCACGAGAACGCTGCCGGGTCGACGGTACGGCTCGGGCCGTGCACACCGTGCGGCTGCCACGCGCTGCGCGGGTCTGGCAGGGCCGGCTCGGCGCCGTCGAGCACGAAGGCGTAGTCGATGCCGGGGTGCGAGGCCGCGCCTCGGGGATCGTCCACCGGCACCGGCCCACTCCGGGTGGGTACCGCTCCGTCATCAGCCGCTCCG
>JBOFLG010000250.1:0-39623 GCA_051657745.1 Dermatophilaceae bacterium
GCAGCGCGCCGGGCTGCGGCAGCGCGCCGGGCTGCGGCAGCGCGCCGGGCTGCGGCAGCGCGCCGGGCCGGGGCAGCGTGGCGAGCACTGCCAGCCACGCCTCGTCGAGCGCGGGCGGTCGCGGCCCGACCCGTGTGCCGGCCACCCGCCACGGCTGGTCGACCAGGTCGACGGCCCACCCGGCCCTGACCGCGGCATCCCGCACCGCGAGCACGTCGAGAGTCCACCGCAGGCCACCAGCGCCGTGACCAAGTACCAGCCATCCACACGGAGCACCGGCCGGCCCAGCCGACGTGACCCGCGCCGGGCCGTGCGGGGTGTCGACCAGCCACGCCCGCGCTCCGTCGGCGGACGTCATCCGGTTACCTCGTCCTCCGGTGGCGCCGGGTCACACAACTGCGGCCCATGTGACCGAACGTTCCCGACCGCCCGCGACACCGGGTAGGCGGTGAAGCGGCCGGGCGGATGCGGCTCGAGGAGGTCGAGGATGCCGGCCGCGCCAGTCTCGGGGTCGAGCCAGCGGGCCCAACTGCCCGGGTCGAGCACCACCGGCTGGCGGTGGTGGACGCGATCGAGACCGGGCTCCGCCGGACCGGTGAGCACGGTGAAGGTGGCGAGCCAGGCCATCGGGTCGCCGGCGTCGGGGACGGCCGGGTCGCGCCAGAACTCGTACAGACCGGCCATGGCCACGGTGCGGCCATCGGCCCGGGTGGTGAAGAACGGCTGGCGACGGGCCTTCCCCGTGGCGTCGAGCGCGGTCGGGGACACCTGCCACTCGTACCACCCGCGAGCCGGCACCAGGCAGCGCCGCGAGGCGAGCGCCCGCGCGAACGCCGGTTTGTCGGCTACCGACTCGACCCGGGCGTTGATCATCCGGGCCGCGCCGGAGGCGTTCTTCGACCACCTCGGCACCAGCCCCCAGGTGAGCAGCCGCAGCTGCCGGCGGGCGGCTGCGTCCGGTCTGACGCGGCCGACTGGCCCGCCGGCGACAGGCCCACCGGCGACCGGTGCGTCGCGGCCGACCGACCCGTTGGCGACAGGTGCGTCGGCGACCGGCGCGGCGGCGACCGGGGTGTCGAGGACGTCTGCGACCGGGGTGTCGCGGCCGTCGCGCGGAGCCCGCGGAGCGCGGGCCAGCACCACCAGCGCCTGCTTGGTGGGTGCCACGTTGTAGTCGGGGCGCCCCGGCGGCGGCTCCTGCGGGGCGGCCAACACGCTGCGCCCGACCTCCCCCGTGCGGTCGTCGATGACGTCGAACTCATTGACGAGTTCAGCGACGTCGGCCGTCGCCGCGTACCGGCCACACATGTGCTCAGGCTACTGAGCCAGCGACCTGAGCAACTACGGTAGAGGTCCGTTCGCCGTCCGTACCGACCTCTCTCGAGGAGCACGATGACCAGCACCCGCCGCGAGGCCCGGCATGACGCACCCCGCGCCTGCCGCGAGGCCCGGCTCGCCGCGGCCCGGGCCCAGCATGCCCACAACTGACCTCGCCGCCGCTGCCCCGGCTGCGGATTGGGCCGCCCCGGCCGCCGCCGGCCCGGTCGACGCCACCGTCGCGCTCCCGGGCAGTAAGTCGCTGACCAACCGGTACCTCGTGCTTGCGGCACTCGCCGCGGATACCTCACGGCTGCGGATGCCGCTTCGCTCGCGCGACACCCACCTGATGGCCGGCGCGCTCCGCACGCTCGGCGTGGTGGTCGATGATGTCGATGGCGGCGACTGGCTGGTCACTCCCGCGGCCCTGGTCGGCGGAACTGAGGTCGACTGCGGGTTGGCCGGCAACGTGATGCGGTTCGTGCCACCGGTGGCGGCCTTGGCGACCGGCGAGGTGCGGTTCGACGGCGACTCGCACGCCCGGGTGCGGCCGATGGCACCGCTCCTGGGGGCACTTCGCGCGCTTGGCATCGACCTCGATGATGGCGGCCAGGGCACGCTGCCGTTCACCGTGCGCGGGCGGGGGGCTGTCACGGGGGGAGCGGTCACGCTTGACGCGTCGGCGTCATCCCAGTTCGTGTCGGGGCTGCTGCTCTCCGGTGCCCGGTTCGACGACGGGGTCACCGTGCACCACAACGGAACGACGCTGCCGAGCCTGCCGCACATCGAGATGACCGTCGAGACCCTGCGCGATGCCGGTGTCGTCATCGACGACTCCGACCCACACACCTGGCGAGTCGAGCCGAGCGAGGTCAACGCCCTCGACGTGCAGATCGAGCCCGACCTCTCCGGCGCGGCCCCGTTCGTCGCGGCGGCGCTGGTCGCCGGCGGACGGGTGCACGTGCCTGGCTGGCCGCAGTACACCACGCAGGGCGGCGACTTCATCCGCGAGGTGCTCGACATGATGGGTGCCGACATCGTGCTCAACCGCGACGGGCTCACCGTGACCGGCACCGGCCGGCCGGCCGGCGTCGATGTCGATCTGCACGACTCCAGCGAACTCACCCCGGTGGTGGCCGCGCTCTGCGCGCTGGCCGACTCCCCCAGCGTCATCCGCGGGGTGGCGCACATCCGGGGCCACGAGACTGACCGGCTCGCGGCCCTGCGCACCGAGCTCACCGCCCTCGGCGCCCACGTCACCGAGACCGACGACGGGCTCCACATCCAGCCGAAACCGCTGCACGGCAGTCGGTTTCGCACCTATGCCGACCATCGGATGGTGATGGCCGCGGCCCTGGTCGGGTTGGCAGTCCCCGGGGTGGTCGTCGAGGACGTCGGGGCGGTAGCCAAGACGATGCCCGACTTCACCACGCTGTGGAGCCAGCTGCTCGACCCGGCGGCCGTCGACCACTGATGGTGAGGCCGACCCGCGACTACGACGAGGATGACGTACGGGTGCGGCCACACCGTCGTGGTTCGCGGCCGCGCAGCAAGGAGCGGCCCGCCCATGCCGACGCGGTCGCCGCACTGGTGACCACGGTCGACCGGGGCCGGTACACCACCCTGGTCGAGGACGGCGAGTCCAGCCGGCCGGTGGTCGCGATGCGAGCCCGAGAGTTGGGACGCAAAGGCATCGTCGTCGGCGACGAGGTGCGCCTAGTCGGGGACACCAGTGGTGCTGCCGGGAGCCTGGCCCGGGTGGTGCGCGTTGCCCCGCGCACCACCACGCTGCGGCGCACCGCCGACGACACCGACCCGGTCGAGCGGGTGGTCGTGGCCAACGCCGACCAACTGGTGGTCGTAGCGGCCCTGGTCGACCCCGAGCCGCGGCCTCGGCTCATCGACCGCTGCCTCGTCGCGGCCTACGACGCCGGCATGGATCCGCTGCTGGTCCTCACCAAGGCCGACCTCATCGACCCGGCCCCGTTCCTCCGTGCCTACGCCCCACTCTCGGTGCCACACGTGGTGACGGCACGGTCGGCATCCGGCATCGTCGGGCTCGAGGCCCTGCGCGACGCGCTGACCGACCGAGTCAGCGTGCTGGTCGGGCATTCCGGCGTCGGCAAGTCCACGCTGGTCAATGCGCTCGTGCCGGATGCCGGCCGCGCCACCGGGCGAGTCAACGAGGTCACCGGACGCGGTCGGCACACCTCGACCTCGGCGGTGGCGTTGGCGCTGCCGCACGGCGGCCGGGTGATCGACACCCCGGGCGTGCGTTCGTTCGGGCTCGCGCACGTCGACCTCGCCCGGATCGTGCACCACTTTCCCGACCTCGAGCCGGGGTCCGCACAGTGCCCCCGTGGCTGTACCCACGACGAAGTGGAGTGCGGCCTCGACGCGTGGGTGGCCAGCGGCGCAGCCGGGTCGCCCGGCCCGGCCCGGCTGGAGTCGCTCCGCCGCCTGCTGCGGGCCCGGTCACACACCTCCGGCGACTGAGGCGTGCGGCGCCGGGCCGGATGTCGGGCATCCCGACCGAGCGGATGTCGGGCATCCCGACCGGGCGGATGCCGGGCGTCAGGCCGTCGTGCGCGGCGGGTCGTCGCCGAGCGCCTCCGCCGGCAGCACGTCATCCCGCACGGCGGTGTCGACGAAGCGGGTATCAGGCTCGACCTCGGTGACATCGACGGTCTCGACCACGACGCGAGGCTCGGCGAAGTGACAGGCCGACGCGTGGTCGCCGCGGCCGTCGGGGCGTAGCACCAACTGCGGCTCCTCGGTACGGCATCGGTCCTGGACCCTCCAGCACCGGGTGTGGAACCGGCATCCGCTCGGGGGCTTCGCTGGTGACGGGACGTCCCCGACCAGCACGATCTGCTCGCGCTGCCCGCGGAGCGTGGGGTCCGGCACCGGCACCGCGGAGAGCAGCGCCTGGGTGTACGGGTGCGTGGGGCGCGCGTACACCTCATCCTCGGTCCCGAGCTCGGCCATCCGTCCGAGGTACATCACCGCGACCCGGTCGGAGATGTGCCGCACCACGGACAGGTCGTGCGCGATGAACACGTACGCCAGACCGAGCTCGTCCTGCAGCTTCTCCATCAGATTGATGACCTGGGCCTGCACCGAGACGTCGAGTGCCGAGACCGGCTCGTCGCAGATCAGCACGCTCGGGTTGAGTGCGATGCCGCGCGCGATGCCGATGCGTTGGCGCTGGCCGCCGCTGAACTGGTGGGGGTAGCGGTTGATGTGCTCGGGGTTGAGGCCGACAAGGTCGAGCAGCTCCTGCACCCGCCGGCGCCGGCCAGCCTTCGGCACGACGTCGGCATGGATCTCGAACGGCTCACCGACGATGTCCCCGACCGTCATCCGCGGGTTCAGCGAGGTGTATGGGTCCTGGAACACGATCTGGATGTCGCGGCGCAGCCGGCGCAGTTCGCTCCCGGAGGCTCGCGACCAGTCCGTGCCCTGGAAGGTGATGGTGCCGGCGGTGGGGCTCTCGAGGCGCATCAGCAGCCGACCGAGCGTGGACTTGCCGCACCCGGACTCGCCGACGATGCCCAACGTCTCCCCGTGGTGCAGGTCGAAACTCACTCCGTCGACCGCCTTGACCTGCCCCACCGCGCGCCGCATCACCCCGCGCCGGATCGGGTAGTGCTTGACCAGGCCCTGGGCGCTGAGGATGACCTCAGGCATCGAGCACCTCCTCGGCGAGGTGGCAGGCCGAATGCCGACCGGGCCGGACCTCGCGCAGTGGCGGCAGCACGGTGCGGCAGACGTCCTGCGCCATCCGGCACCGTGGATTGAACGCGCACCCGTCCGGGATCCGCATCAGGTTGGGCGGCAGGCCACCGATCGCGGCGAGGGTCTGACCCTTCTGGTCCAGGCGCGGGATGGACTCGAGTAACCCGCGGGTGTACGGGTGGCTTGGGGCGGCATAGAGGTCGTACGCGCTGGCGGTCTCGACCAGCCGGCCGGCGTACATCACCGCGATCCGGTCGGCGACGTCGGCGACCACACCGAGGTCGTGCGTGATGAGGATGAGCCCCATCTGACGCTCGTCCTGCAGTTCCTTCAGCAGGGCCATGATCTGCGCCTGCACCGTGACGTCGAGCGCGGTGGTCGGCTCGTCGGCGATCAGGACCGCCGGGTCGAGGGCGATGGCCATGGCGATCATGATGCGCTGCCGCATCCCACCCGAGAACTGGTGCGGGTAGGCGCGAACCCGCTCCCGGGCCGCCGGGATCTGCACCCGCTCCATCAACCGCACCGCCTGCTCCAGCGCGTCGCTCTTGGTCATCCCGCGGTGCGTGCGGAACATCTCGGCGATCTGCCAGCCCACCGGAAAGACCGGGTTAAGCGCCGACAACGCATCCTGGAAGATCATCGACACTTCCGGGCCGCGGGTGCGGCGGCGCTGCTCCGGGGGCATCGTCAGCAGGTCGTGGCCGCAGTACCGGATTCGGCCGTCGGGGATGACGGCCGGTGGCATGTCGAGGATGCCCATGATCGCCTGGGCGGTGACCGATTTGCCCGACCCGGACTCGCCGAGGATGGCCAGCGACTCACCCTGGTGCAGCTCGAAGGACACGCCGTTGATGGCGGTGGCGACTCCGTCCGCGGTGCGGAACTCGACGTGCAGGTCCTCGACCTCGAGCAGGACGCCATCCTGCGGGGTATAGGTGACCCGGCCCGCGGAGGCGGCGGTCGGCACGGTCGGTGTCGTGGTCATGCGTCCTCCGGTCAGCGGTTCTTCGGGTCGAGGGCGTCGCGCACGACGTCTCCGAGCAAGATGAAGGCGAGCACTGCCAGCGACAGGAACAGACTGGGGAAGAACAGCATGTGCGGCGCGGCGCGCATGCCGACGATCGCCCCGCTGATGTCCACCCCCCACGACACCGTGGGCGGCTGGAGGCCGATGCCGAGATAACTGAGCGTGGCCTCGGCCGCGATGGCGGCGCCGAAGTTGATTGTGGACACCACGATCACCGGCGCCAGGGCGTTGGGCAGGATGTGTGAGCGCACCACCCGCCACGGTCCGGCCCCCAGGGCCCGAGCGGCCTGCACATAGTCGTTGGGCTTGACCTGGATGACGCTGCTGCGCATCAGCCGGGCGATGCTCGGCCAGGCGAGCGTCACCAGGGCCAGCACCACCTTGAGCACCACCAGGAGGTAGTTCGCGGTCTGCGGCAGCGAGACCAGCACGACGATCGACCCGAGCAGGACGGGGATGGCGAAGAACACGTCGCCGATGCGCGACAGGACGGTGTCCCAGACGCCGCCGAGGTAGCCGGAGATCACCCCGACCAGGCCCCCTACGAGGAGCGTGCCGGCCGTGGCGAACAGCCCGACCAGGATCGACGCCCGGGCACCGTGGATGCACCGCGCGTAGATGTCGTAGCCCTGGATGTCGCGCCCAAACCAGGTGCCGTCGCCGGGCCGCGACCGGGCCTCGCGGAGCACGGCGGCGGTCGGGTCGGCGCTGGTGAACAGGCCGGGCCACACCGCCATCAGCGTGAACACGGCGATCATCACCGCCGACACCCAGAACAGCGGGTTCCGCCGCATTGCGCGCCAGGCGTCGGAGGCCAGCGAGCGCTCCTCGCCCGCGCCCCCAGGGCCGGGCCCACCGGCGGTAGCCGAGATCTCAGCGGCGGCGGCGTCAGTCATGGCTGATCCTCGGGTCGAGCAGACCGTAGAGCAGGTCGACGAGCAGGTTGACGAGCAGATAGACGATGACCAACACCGTCACCGCACCGATCACCGAAACATTCTCCCGAGCGCGGATCGAACGGAAGATGTACCCGCCGACGCCGGGGATGTTGAAGATGCTCTCGGTGACGATGGCGCCACCGAGCAGCGTGCCGAAATCGAAGCCGATATAGGTGACCACCGGGATCAGCGAGTTGCGCAGGGCATGCAGACCAACCGCGCGGCGCCGGGTGAGGCCCTTGGCCACCGCGGTACGCACATAGTCGGCCCGGAGATTCTCGACGAGACTCGTGCGGGTCAGCCGGGCGACATAGGCCACCGAGAGCGACCCGAGTACGACCGCCGGGAGCGCGAGCTGCTGAATTCGGTTGCCGTCGATGTCGAAGGTGATCGGCACCTCGAAGCCCAGAAACTGACGAACGCCGATGAAGTACTGCGCCGACCCGCCGAGCACGAACACCGGGATGGAAATCAGCACAAGCGTGGACACCAGCACGAGGTTGTCGAGGAAGCCATCCTTGCGTACCGCAGTGAGTACACCGGCCAGGATGCCGATGACGGCCTCGATGCCGATCGCCATTAGCGTCAGCTGGGCGGTGATCGGGTACCGCTCCGCGAGTTGCTCGCTGACCTGGATGCCCTGGTAGGTCTCGCCGAGGTCGCCTTGCACGAGGTTCACCAGGTAGGCGCCGTACTGCTGGTACCACGGGTCATTGAGGTTGTACCGCTCGCGGAACTCCGCGGCATAGGCCGGCTGGCAGGGCCGCTCGCCACACTTCCCGGCCAGCGGGTCACCGGGGAGCGAGAAGACCATGATGAAGATGAGAAACGTCGACCCGAGGAGCACCGGGATCATCTGCAGCAGTCGCCGAAGGATGTAGGTTCCCACGTCACCTCCCTGTCTCTCTGCGACCGCCGGGGTACCTTTCCGGCGCCGTGGTGGTGTCGGCTCGAACCTAGACGAATCCGGTCTGCGCGGCTACAGCCACAACATCATTCGTTGGCGGCGATCATGGTGCCGGTTGGCCGACGGCGGGACGTTCCCGAGGTGGGTCGGCCTGCCAACGACCACGGGCAGACCGACCCACCGAACCGGGATAGCGCGCTGAACTCAGTGCGCCCGATGCACTACTTCAGTGTGATGGTGGTGAAGTCCATGGTGCCGAAGGCCGTGGGCTTGACGTTGGTCACCCGGTCGGACCAGCCGAAGGTGATCCTGGTGTACCAGAGTGGGATTACCGGAAAGTCGTTCTGGAGCAGCGCCTCGGCCTGCTGGTACTTGGCATTCGACGCAGCCTGATCTGGCTCGGCCGCCGCTTCCTGGAGGAGTTTGTCGAAGGCCGGGTTGGAGTAGTCGCCGTCGTTCGACGACGCGCCGGTGGCGTAGATCGGGGCCAGGAAGTTCTCGATCGACGGGTAGTCCATCTGCCAGGCGGTGCGGAACATCCCCTTCATCTTCCGGTCGGCTATCTGAGTGCGGAAAGTCGCGAAGTCGACGACCGACGTGGCCTGGCACTTCACGCCGAGCGCGTCCTTGATGCTGTTACAGGCGGCCTCGGCCCACGCCTTATGCCCGGCATCGTCGTTGTAGGAGAGCGTGATCGTGCCCGGGAAGCCGCCGGCCTCGTCGAGCAGCGCCTTGGCCTTGGCCTTGTCATACCTGCAGAATTCGCCGCAGGCGTCGGCCTTGTAGCCGTCCACAACCGGGGACACCCATCCGGTGGCCGGGACACGGGCGTTGTTGAAGATCTGCTTGACGATCGTCTCGCGGTCGATCGCCATCGAGATCGCCTTGCGAACCTTCGGGTCCGTATACGCCGGGTCGACCTTCGTGGGGGGGAAGTTGATCATCTGGATGACGCCCACCTCGTCCTCGGCATTGCGGTTTGGGAGGTCGGTCTTGTACTTGGCGTCGATCAGCGCAGCCGACGGCACCTCGTCGGTGATATCAAGATTGTTGCCCACCACGTCGTTGTAGGCGGCGTCAGCATTTTGGTAGATCTTGAAGGTGATCTTGTCGACCTTGCCGGCGAAGTCGCCCGAATAGTCTGGGAACTTCGACAGGACGATCGCCTGCTCCTTGGTCCACGAGTCGAACTTGTACGGGCCCGAGCCGATCGGCTTTTGCCCGAAGGCCTTCGGGTCCGCGAAGAACGCGTCGGGCAGTGGCGAGAATGCCGAATAGCCGACCCGCACCGCGAAGTTCGCCACCTTTTGGGTTGTCTTCACGGTGAACGTGGTGTCGTCAACGACCGTAAGGCCGGTAAGCGTCTTCGCCTTCGGGGTATAGCCCTTGCACGGGTCCTCCGGGTCGGCGCCGGCGCACTGGGTGTCGGCGTATCCCGTGATCGGCTCCATGAAATATCCCGAGCTCTGCGCGTTGGGGCCGTAGGCGGCGTAGTTCCATGCATCGACGAAGTTCTTGGCTTTAATCTCCGTGCCGTCGTGGAACTTGCGGCCAGCCTTGAGCTTGATGGTGAAGGTCTGGTTGTCGTTGGTCGCAATCGACTCGGCGATGTCGTTCTGCGGCTCGGCCGTCTCGGGGTCGTAGCGCACCAACTTGCTGAAGATCGCGTCGATCACGTTGCCGCCGCACGTCTCTGTCGTGTTACTCGGGACCAGCGGATTCTGCGGGTTGCACCCGCGTACGGTGATCTCGCCGCCCGTCCGACCGGCCGAGCCACTATCGGTCTCATCGCCGCCTCCGCTGCATCCGGCGGCGAGTAAGGCAACCGCAGACATGGTCGCAATGGCAACCGTCCGAGCATTTCCTCGCATTGACGTCCTCCTCCATGATCTGGGCTCCACCCATGATCGGGTGATCGCGTCCGCGAGTTGCCCTGGTTGGGCACCTCTCGGTGGGACACCAGCCTGTCTGGCCCCATACAAAACCACCAGCCGGACGGAATGGAAGGCACCGACGCCGCCGAGACCCAATTGTGACCGAACCGCGACTGTCGAGTCGCCGCTGGCCGGGTGCGCCGGCAACCACCCGCTACGGTGGCCCCGTGGCCGGCTACGACGATGACCTCCGCCTCGCCCATGTGCTGGCGGACGCGGTCGAGCGGCTGACCGTCGCCCGCTTTCGATCCGAGCAGTTAGTGGTGGAGACCAAACCTGACCTGACCCTGGTCAGCGACGCCGACCGCGAGGCCGAGGAACTGCTCCGCGCCCAGTTGGCCCGCACCCGCCCCCGGGACGCCGTCATCGGCGAGGAGTTGCCCCCCACCGGCTCGAGCCGACGGCAGTGGGTGGTCGACCCGATCGACGGCACGCACAGCTTCGTTCGTGGCGTGCCGGTCTGGGCCACGCTGATCGCGCTGGTGGATGACGGCATCCCGGTCATGGGCCTGGTTGCCGCCCCCGCACTCGGCCGCCGCTGGTGGGCGGCCCAGGGGTCGGGGGCGTGGGCCGGGAGGAGCCTCACCAGCGCGAAGCGGATTGCGGTCTCCACGGTGGCACGCCTCGACGACGCCTCGCTGTCGCTGTCCAGCGTCCGCTCCTGGGACGCGGTGGGCCGGCTGCCAGCCGTGCTCGACCTGGCTCGGGAGTGCTGGCGCGAACGTGCCTACGGCGACTTCTGGTCGTACATGCTGCTCGCCGAGGGTGCCGTCGACATCGCCGCCGAGCCCGAGCTGGGCCTGCATGACATGGCGGCCCTGGTACCGATCGTCACCGAGGCCGGCGGCCGGTTCACCTCGCTCCACGGCGTCGACGGCCCATTCGGGGGAAACGCGGTCGCGACCAACGGCCTCCTTCACGACGAGGTCCTTCGCCGGATCGGCGCCGTCACCACCGAATAGCGCTGCGAGTCAACGGCGCAGCCCACCCCGGCAACCACCCCGCGTGGCGATGTCTCCGTCTACCGGGCGGGGCCCTGGGGCTCAGCGCCGAGTCAGAACAACCTCGGCTGGTCGGCTTCGGTTGGCACCTGTTCCAGCCTGAGGAGCGCGGCCTTGCGGTCTACTCCGCCGGCATAGCCGGTGAGCGTGCCGTCGGCGCCGACCACGCGATGACAGGGCAGCATGATCGGCACCGGGTTGGCCCCGTTCGCAGCACCGACCGCGCGAGCCGCGCCCGGCGGCATCCCGAGGTGCGCGGCGATCGCTCCGTACGTGGTGGTTCCGCCCCACGGCACGGTGGCGAGGACCGCCCACACCTGCTGCTGGAACGCAGTACCTGCGGGCCGCAGCGGGAGGTCGAACACCCGGCGCTCCCCCGCGAAGTATTCGGTGAGCTGCCGCTGCGCGTCCGCGAGCACGCCGACCTCCGGCCCGCCCCGCGACGAACTTCCCGGCGACAGAGTGCCCGGCGCGCCGGCGAAACGGATGCCGACGAGCGCGCCATCCTGCTCGACCAACTGGAGCGGGCCGACCGGCGAGGCGACCACGCACGACCGGACAGCGCCGGCATCCGAACCGCGCCGGTCGGCATCCGCGGACCCAGTCATCGCCTCAGAGCGGAACCGTGGTCACTGGCCGACCCAACCGGGTCTCGAGCGGGCCGGCGATCGCCGACCCGTCACCAACGAGCACCACGGTCCATGCGCCGGTGGCCACCCGCCGGTACGCACCATCGAGGTCGTCCCGAGTGAGCGCAGCCACCGCGCGCAAGTTCGTGGTGGTGAAATCGAGCGGCAGCCCCTCGAGAACGAGCGCGGCGGTCTCGTCGGCGACCGCATCGGCGGTGGCATACCGGCCAGGTGCGGTCTTGGCGACGAAGTCGACACCGGAGCGCATCTCGGCGTCGGTGAAACCGTCCCGTGCGGCATCGTCGAGGATGTCGAGCAGGATGCCGACCGCGTCGGCCGTGACCTCCGAGCGCACCGAGCCGCTGGTCACGAACGACCCGCCCGCGACCCGTGGCCGAAAGCCCGACCGGATGCCGTAGGTGTAGCCCTTCTCCTCGCGGAGGACGGCGTCAAGTCGAGCGCCCGGAGAGCCACCGAGAATGAACGAGACCACCGGATGCGGCGCCCAGCCGTGTGGTGTGGATCGGTCCGGACCGGGGCAGGCCACCGCGATCTCGGTCTGCACCGAGCCGGGGCGATCCACCACCACCACCCGCGCGGCATCCGGCGCGGGCCGCGGAGCCACCGGGCGCGGCCCTGGCTGGTGACCGGCAGCCGACCACTCCCCCAGCGTGGCCCGCAGCACCTCCAGCGCGTCGGTGCCGGTCAGGTCACCGGCGAGCACCACGGTGGCACCGTCCGGGCCGACCGACCGTTCGTGCCATCGGCGAATGTCGTCACGCCCGATCCGGCCCACCGAGTCGGCCGAGCCCGCGATCGGCAGGGCGGCCCGCTCACCGGGTGCCCACAGCGTGCCGGCGAGCTCGCGGCCGGCCCGGTGCGCGGCAGAAGCACGCTCCTGCTCGATTTCGGCCAGCCGGTTGCGCAGGATGCGGCGCACCTCCGGCTCGGGAAACACCGGGTCGGCTAGCGCAGCCGTGACCAGTTCGGCGGCGGTGCGCAGATGCCGGTGCGGCACGTCGGCGTCGACCAGCAGCCCACCGTCGGAGGCACCGGCAGCGAACACCATGCCGTGCCGTTCCATCAGCTCGGCGAACTCCTCCGGACCGTGGGTGGCGGTCCCTTCGTCGAGCAAGCGGGCCGTCATCGACGCGACCCCCTCGAGCCCAACGGGCTCCGCCAGCAGCGGCGTGGGGACCACGATCCGCAGCGAGAGCACGTACTGGCCCGGCACCTGGTGGAGCAGCACCCGGAGTCCGTTGTCGAGGGTGTGCTGTTCGGGCACCGGAAAAGCCCAGGGTGCCGGTGGGACGACCAGCGGGCGGGGCACAGTCACGGCACTCATGCCACGGCCTCCACGGTCGAGTCCTCGGCAGCGAGGTAGGCAACCACCGCCCGGTGTTCGGGCCGCAGCCAGGCCCGCGCCGCCGCGAGCACCTGCTCTGCACGCACCGCGGTGAGCCGGTCCAATCGGGTGTTGATCACCTGCGGGTCGTCGTGCAGCAGCAGATGGTGACTGATCAGGTCGGCCCGCTCTTCCTGGCCGGAGAGCGCGGTGAGCCAGGCCCGCTCCGCCTGCGCCAACGACGCCTCGAGCTCACCCTCGTCAGGCCCGCGGTCGACGAACGCCTCGAGTTCCTCCAGCACTGCCGCCTCGACCGCGCTGGGGTCGGCACCCGGTGCCACATCGGCGACGAGCACCCCCAGGGAGACGCCGTCGACGAAGCCCCAGGCCGACGCGTGGACCCCGAGCGCGCTCTGCTCGCGGCGAACCAGCCTGCGCACCAACCGACTTGAGGAGAGCCCGGCGAGACAATCGAGGGCGACACTGGCGGCGAGAAATTCGTCGGTACCATCGACGGGGAGCCGAAAACCCACGTGCAGGCGGTCGTTGGGCACCGGTTCGTGCCGGTCGACCCGCACCGGTTCGTCGAGTGGCTCGATCTGCGCAAGCGGTGGCCTGGGACCGGTGGCCCGGTTGGCAAGCCCACCGAAGTAACGCTCGACCGCCGCGAACCCGTCATCCGGCTCGATGTCCCCGCACAGGGTGAGCACCGTGTTGTCCGGAGCGTAGAAGCGTCGGAAGAAGTCGTGCACGTCGTCGAGGCCGGCGGCGTCGAGGTCGGCCATCGAGCCAATGGTCGGGTGGTGGTACGGGTGCCCCTCGGGAAAGACTGCGGCGTAGAGGTCGACCAGCGCGTTGCCGTAGGGCTGGTTGTCGTACCGCTGACGCTTTTCCTCCTTGACCACATCACGCTGGTTGTCGAGGTTCTCCTGGGTCACGGCGTCGAGGAGGTAGCCGTGCCGGTCGGCCTCGAGCCAGAGCGCGAGCTCGGTGGCCCCGGTGGGCACGGTCGCGAAGTAGTTGGTGCGGTCGAACCAGGTGGTGGCGTTGAGCCGCCCACCCTCGGCCATCAGCGCCTCGAAGTGCTCACCGCTGCGCACGTTGCGCGAGCCCTGGAACATCAGGTGCTCAAAGAGGTGAGCGAATCCGGTGCGCCCGGGCGACTCGTGCCGCGACCCCACACCCACCCACAGGTTCACGGTGACGTTCGGCACCGTGTGGTCGGGGGACACAGCGACCCGCAGACCGTTGGCGAGCGTGCGCGAGTGAATCGGGTACTCCAGCGGCATGGCGGTCACCCTACGGGTCGTGGCAGCCACTCGCCGGGCAGGGCGGCCAGCCCGGCGGTCATCTCCCGGATCCGAGTTCGTTCATGGCTCGCCGGGCGAAGACCTGCTGGTGGGTCGCGACTCGCTCGGATCGGCCGCGGCCCACGAAACTCACCGCCCAGTGCAACAGAGTGGTCACGCGGTGCTTGAACCCGATGATGTACACGAGGTGCACGGCGAGCCACAGCAGCCACGCGACGAAACCCGAGAACCGCAGTCGACCGATCGAGGCGACCGCGCTGAACCGCGAGATCGTCGCCATCGAGCCCTTGTCGCGGTAGCGGAACGGGCCCTGGAACGGTGCTCCGTCCAGTCGTCGTCTGACCTGCTTCGCCGCGTACTGACCGCCCTGGATCGCCACCTGCGCGACCCCCGGGAGGTTATCGAGCGCGACCATGTCACCCACCACGAACACCTCGGGGCGTCCCGGCAGGGTGAGGTCGGGCTGCACCCGCACCCGGCCGGCGCGGTCGAGTTCGGCGCCGCTCTGCGCGGCAAGCTGGTCGGCGAGTGGGCTGGCCTGAACGCCGGCGGCCCACACCTTGGTCAGCGCCTCGATCCGACTCGTGCTGCCGTCCGGGTTTCTGACCAGGAGCCCGTCGGCGTCAACGTCAGTGACCAGGGTGCGCAGGCGCACGTCGATACCCATGGCCCGCAGCCTCGCCCGGGCGGCCTCCCCCAGTTGCTCACCGAACGCCGGCAGCACCTGCGCGACGCCATCAACGAGGATGACGCGCGCGCGGGTCGGGTCGATCCGCCGGAAATCGTGCCGCAGGGTCCGTCGGGCCAGCTCGGCGATCTGGCCCGCCATCTCGACGCCGGTGGGTCCGGCGCCGACCACGACGAAGGTCAAGGCTCGTTCGATGTCCTCGTCACTGGCGGCGAGTTCGGCGATCTCGAACGCGCCGAAGATTCGACCGCGCAGTTCGAGAGCGTCGTCGATCGACTTCATCCCAGGGGCAAACTCGGCGAAGTGGTCGTTGCCGAAGTACGACTGCCCGGCCCCGGCCGCCACCAGCAAGGTGTCATAGGAGTGCACGGTCTGCTGGCCCAGCAATGCTGAGGTGACGGTCCGTTCGTCGAGGTCGAGGTGGGTCACCTCGCCGAGCACGACCCGAGCGTTCTGCTGACGCCGCAGCACCTCGCGGGTGGTCGGCGCGATCTCGCCCTGGGACAGGATGCCGGTAGCCACCTGGTAGAGCAGCGGCTGGAAAAGATGCTGCCCGGTGCGGGCCACCAGGGTGATGTCGATGTCGCGGCGCCGCTTCAATGCCTGAGTGCCGAACAGGCCGCCGAAACCGGAGCCGACGACGACAACGCGGTGACGGTCGGTGCTGGACGGATGACGGGTGGCTGACTGGGTGGCGGTCACACCTTATTCAACCGTGAACCACATTCGCCCGTGCACCGCGTCCAGCCGCGCGGCCGGCATCCGGGCCCACCGACGACCTGGCGAGCCGCCACCTCGAGGGTCTGGCTCGCCATGCGGGTCGGTCGCCGGCCCGGACTGGCGATGTGGCTACTCGACCGCGAGGTAGGTGTGCTGTCGAGCGACCCGCTCGCCGCCGACCTGGTGACCGCCGCCGACTGGGTGGCCCAGACTTATCACCCCGAGTGGGTGGTAGCGCGGGCGCTCCGCGCCGGGATCGGCATCCACCACAGCCGACCACCCCGAGCCGGAGGGCATTGGTCGGGATGTGCTCGGCCCCGGGGCATCGGTGTCTGCGACCACAGCGTTCACCGGCGAGCTGGAGAACCTCTTCCAGTCGCCTTACACGAGCGTCCTCGCAGAGTTCGGGCTTCCAACGTGCTGGTTGGCAAGCTCGGTGGAGTACTTGAACTCGACCGAGCGACCAGTTTGGACGACGTGTTGGCACGGCCGGCAGCCATCGACGGCGACGACTTGGATCTCCACCCCTTCGAGCGCGAGATGCTTCGCGACACCCAAAGTAGCCTCGGACCGCCAACGCCATGACATATGCGTGGGGTGGCGACGTCAAGACGCTCCTGCAGTGCCTGCCTTCACTGCCGCGTTGGCCTCGGCGAACATCGGTCGGAGCGAAACTGCCCACGCGGGCAGGTCGACGGACAGGGTCTGCCACGTCATGCTGCGGCTGATCTCGTCGTACTGGTGAACAATGAAGTTACGGTTCGCGACGGCGAGCGCCCACTCAACCCCGTCCGGCGCGATCACGTCCAACTTGGACAATCGGTTGGCAGCCTCACCGAGCTTCATCATGAGAGAGTCGCCAGCCTCCTGAATGAGGTCGTCAGCAAGGTATGCCCGCTTGCCGCGCTCGACAATTTCGTCGACTCGTTCGAGCCAGCCTTGGATATGGAGGAGTTCTTTCGCAACCCTACGGTCCATCACAGCAACACCGCCTCGCGGCGGATGTCATCATCGATTCCCGGCTTCAGCCCGCCGTAGTCGACCATATCGACCTCGCGACCGAGCGCCTGCTCGATGACGCGCTTGAAGCGGATGAAGTCGAACGATGAGGTTCCTGGGGGAGATTCGACAAGCAGGTCGATATCGGAGTCTTGGCGGGCTTGACCGCGAGCAACGGACCCGAAGGCCGCCAGGCGCCGATATCCGTAGTTCGCGGCGATCACCTTGAGGATCGGCGCAGCGGCAGCGAGCATGGTCTCGGGGTGGAGTGCGCCGAGTTCACGTGCGTACTTGAGTTGCTGGCTGACTGCGGGCTGGGTGATGTCGAGCGCCTCGGCGATCTGGCGCTGACTCATCCCAGCGACCACCATCGCCCGCAGGGAGAGCACGCGACGCAGCCGACAAACACTCTCGTAGCGCTGCGCTTCGCGATATTCGGCCACCAGGTACATAAGGCAACCTTATCGCAGTGTCGGCCCGTCAGTGCCTGGTCACGTCGCACGTCCGTGCGCTGCGGCCAGGCGCTGCTCCGCCCATGACCAGTCGACCCGCTCCTGCTCGAGCCGCACCTGGGCACCCAGCGCATCGGTGACCAGATCGACGAAGAGATCCTGCTCCGCTCGCGTCAGACGGGTCAGCGACGAGGTCGCCGGGCGCTTCTCGACCACCCAGCGGTCGCGGTGCGCCATCAGGGTCTCGCGATCCATCATGACCGAACGCGTCTGTGGCAACCACGCTCTGAGCCGGTCGAGGATGGCGAACCCGTGAGTATCGAGGTCACCCCAGTACACGACATCGACCTCGACAAGCCACGGCAGGCGCCCCACCCGGTCGACGTCGAATCCTCTCCCCCACAGGACAATTCCGTCCTGCGGTACATCGACGCTCAGGTAAGAGATCTCGTTCTCGACGATGATCGCCGTGCGCGGCCGAATGTCCAGCGCCGCCAACTCGGCGGCCCGCATCGCCACTTCTGTGGCGGGCAGTGGGATACCGATCGTCGGGGCCGGTCGCACACGGACCAGCTCGGGCTTCGATGCCAGTCCCAGCCCGGACACGAAACCGGATGCCGTCGAGGGCACTCCGAGCATCGCCGCCAACACGGCCCGGTGCTTCTCGGCGAACTTCGTGTCGACTCCGGGAGCGCTGATCTCCCGCAAATAGTGACCGGAGTCGCGATGGGCATCAAGCCACCTGAACGCAGCCAGCAGCCCTGGCAGGTCGCCATGAAGCTCCAGCGCCCGATGCGGGTGACCGACCGCCCAGGCCCGCACGGCGGAACAGCCGCCGACGATGGCGAGGATCTCGTCGAACTGCCGCACGGCATCCCGGACGCCGAGCAACGCCCACGCCTGGTCGAACGTGGATACGATCGCGCGGTCGGGAAGTTCGTTTCGGCCGATCCGCCGGCCACCGACCGTCCGCCAGGTCAGCGTGTACCGGCGGTCATCACGACGACCACCGTCGAGGACCGCCACCCAGTCACGAACCGCGGCGAGATCGTCGCCGATCTCAGATGGCTTCGGGCCATGCACCGGGATGCCGATGACATCGAAGGGACCGCCGGCCGAGTAGCTTCGCAGCAGGGTGCCGTCGTCCCAGCGACGTCTGACCGTGGCGGCGATGTCGCCCGGTGCCGTCCACCGGCCGGTCACGACCGCGTGCCGTCCCGACGAGACCGGTACTCCTCGATCGTCATTGTGTGCAGCCGGGAGAACGCGCTGGTCGGGTTGTCAACGAAACCGATCACCTTCACATAGGGCTCGATCACCTGCACCTTCTGCAGCGGAGTGATGATGAGCAGTTGGAGACCGAGCTTCGCGAACAGCTCCAGCGCGTAGCGGGTGGAGGCGTCCGAGCCTCGACCGAATGCCTCGTCGATCACCGCGAACCGGAAATCCTTGGACTTCGCGGCGCCCCATTCGAGGCCGAACTGGTAGGCGAGAGATGCGGCGAGGATGGTGTACGCGAGCTTCTCCTTCTGGCCACCGGACTTGCCGTCGGAGTCGCTGTAGTGCTCCCACTCCTCATGAGTCTCCATGTCCCTCTCGGAGGCGGAGAACACGAACCAGGTGCGAACGTCCGTGACTCGCCGCGTCCACGCCCTGTCGGATTCGGTGTAGCCCTCGCGACCACGTAACCGCTCGATGATCCGCTGCACATCGAGGAACCGCTGCTCGGAGTACTGGTCGCCGTCGACCGCCAGACTGTCATTGGTGAGGTTGCGCAGGTCCGCCCGGAACTGGGTGACCTCCTGGTTCGTGGTGGGCTCCTTCTCGAGGCGGATATACCGGCCGGGGTTGAACGGCACAGCTCCCAGGCCCTCGTTAATGCGGTCGACCCGTTCGTCGATGACCGACGCCTGCCGGCCGAGCCAGTTGTTGAACCCAGCGAGCTCCTGGATCGCGTTCTTGTTGAGCTGCTCCTTGAACTCACTCTCGAAGCGCGGGAGATCGTCGTCGGCCACGCGATGCCCGAAGGCGACGAAGTCGCCACGCGACTCGACCGTGGCGTCCATGTCGGCACGCAGTTCGGGCCAGCGGCGAAGCACGTCGCCCATGTACTGGGCCAGGCTCTGGCCGTAGCCGCCGAGTTCCCGGTTGAGTCGCTCAGTGCGCCGGTACAGCTCGTCGTTGAGCGCCGACTCCGCGGATCCGCAGTCCTCCACCCGGGTCGGGAGCGCGGCGGCGAGCCTCCGGGTCAGCGCCGGGTACGACGCTCGCGCAGCAGTGAGCTCCGGGTCGGGGCGGGCCGCGACGAAGTCGTCATCCTGCTTCTTGCCCTGCCTCGCCTGTTCCGCTGCCTGAGCCGTGGTGGCCAGCGCTCCGGCCAACTCGTCAATTCGTGCCGAGACTGCGGCGGCCGACGCGGCGACGGCCTCCAGCGCGCTGGTGATCTCCGCAAGGCGAGACGAGCCCGACTCGAGCCGGGCCCGTTCCCCGTCATGCGCCGTCGCACGGGACTCCGCCTCAGCGACGTCGACCTGGGACCAGGTTCGATATCCGTCCAGCCGGGCCAGCGCCTCCATGCGGGTCTGGATGCCGTCGCGCTCGCCGCCGACCTGGGCGGCCTCGGCCGCTGCCTTCGCTCGTTCGGTGTCCAGCTCGTCCACCTCGGACCGGAGTGCGGCGAGCTTTCGTTCGTTCGCCCACCCGAGGACCCACCGGCGAGGGTCGTCGACGCGGTGGCGGTCGTCCTTGTCATGACGCCCTCCCGAGCGAACCTGACCTTCGCGCGTCACGGCCTTGCGCTCGCTGCGGAACACCTCCAGGGTCGGTGCGCATCGGTGGTCGGCGCGCTTCGCGAGCTCGCCGGACAGGTAGTCACGGAACGGGCCGGACTTGATCTCGACGCAGTCGGCTAGCACGAGGGCTCCGCCGTCGGCAGGCTGGAGCGGCAGTCGGCGATCAGAGACCCGCTCGTAGGTCAGCCGAGCGCCGACGGCCTGTCCACCGCGACCGCGAACCGTCAGCCGCCGCGCGTTCACCCATTCGGTGACCGTGTCGTAGTGACGCTGGGGCACCAGCAGCGAGAGCGCGAACGGCCGCAACACCCGTTCGGCGGCGCCGCGCCACTCGGTGTGCTCGTCATCCACGTCGAGGAGCTCGCCAGCGTACGGAAGATCCTCCGGGGTCAAACCCACGTCGTGGCACAGCCGGGCGCGCACGTCGACCTGCTCCACGGGCAGGTTGCTGGTGCGTTGCTCGAGGCTGGTGACCTCCTCCGCGATTCGGTCGCGTCGCCGCTCGAGTTCCTTCTCGCGAGCAATGGCCTGCGCGGCGGCGTTATCCAAGGCGCGCTTGGTGTCGTTGAGCTTCGGGCGTTCCTGGGCAACGACGGAGGCCAACACGGCGAAGGCCTCCGGCCCGTCGATCGGTTCCAGCCCGGCATCGACGATGGCGGCGTCGAGGAGAGTTCGTGCCGCCCGGCGCTCGTCGGCCTGGCGCCGCGCGTCACCGGCGAGTCGCTCGAGCTCGCCAATGCGATCTCCGCCCGCCGTGGCTCGCTCCTCGATGAGTGCGTCTCGCTCGTCAGCGAGCCCGCGCTGCTGCTTCTTTGCGGCGTCTTGTTCGGCCCACAGGCGCTCGCCCTCGGCGTCGAGTCGGGTGATCTCACCGGCATGGAGGCTGGAGCGACGCTCGGCGATGAATATTCGGACGCTGGCACGCTCGACTTCGGTCGCATCGCGTTCCGCAAGTGCCACGTCGTATTTGTGTGCAGTGGCAATCACCGGTTCCAGTGCTTCGAGCTGCTCCCGCGCTCGCTTGACGGCGTCGTGGGCTTTGCTGAGATCCTCGAAGTGGCTGACGATGTCGCGGACCCGGCCGGTCGAGTCGCTGGGCTCGAGCATGTGGTTGCGGACGAAGTCGTTGAGGTTGCTCACCGACTTCATCGAGACGGTCTGGTGGAACAGTTCCAGCGCCTGCTCCGAGCGGATGCCGAGAAGGCGCCGTAGGGAGGTGGCGTACTTGGGGAACTCGTCGAAGATCTCGGCTCCGGCTCCCCGGAGTCGCTTGCGGAGGTCGCGAAGGTCGGCGCCGAAGTCCGCGAAGTCGGTGGCGATGGTCAGCGCCGTGGGAGCGGTGATGAAGAACCGGTATGGCTGGCCGGTCGATTCGCGCTGTTGGAAGACCTGCGCCAAGGTCACGGTCTCGTCGTAGCCCGCATTGGTGAACACGCCGAGAATCACCGAATAGGTTCGGCGATCAGTGCGGAGGCCGACCGCGCGGGATCGTCCGGTCGACTCGGTGCGCTCGAACTTATGGTGCCCTTCGACATACGAGCGCAGGGTGCGCTCCTTGGCATCGGCTCCGGCAGCTTTGTTGTAGGCGATCCGGTGGGCCGGCATCAGCAAGGTCGTCAGGGCATCGACAAGTGTCGACTTGCCAGAGCCGATGTCGCCGGTGAGCAGGGCGGTCTCGGCTCCCGGCGTCAGGCGCCACACCTGCGAGTCGAACGTGCCCCAGTTGAAAACCTCCAGGTGCTGGAGCCGGTGGCCGGCACGGCCATCACCGGAGAGCTCGACCCGCGAGAAGAGTCCGTCAGCCATCGGCAGCGACCCCGCCCACGTACTCGCGCAGCTTCCCCGCGAAGTCGGCCAGCGTCTCTGCATCGACGTAGGCCTTCAGGATCCGACGGACCTCCCACTGGTCGGGCTGCCCACGAAGCTGCCGAACGAAGCCCAGTTCCGCAGCCTTCTTGACGGTGGACTCGACGTTGTCCGAGATCTTGGCGTCGTTGGTCGACTCCGCTTGGAAGAGTCGTACCATCTCCTGGATTTGCTCGATGGTCAGCACAAGTCTGCCGTCGGCTCCCGTCGTCTCGAACTCCACGAGGCGTTTCCGCAGGAGCACCAGCAGCAGGCTCACCGAGTAGGTCAAGGTTCGCCGCCGCACCAGCCTCGGGAGAGCCTCCTCGCCGTCCGCCGCCGGCCTCGAGCGAAGGAAGGCATACCCCTCGTCCTCGTCGATGACGACATCGACGCCGATCGTCGCGAAGTGGTCCCGCACACCGGACCCGGACCGTTCCAGGGTGAGCCAGGTGTCCTCGTCGGACTCGCGGTAGACGACACCCTGCATCAGCCGGATGATCGCGCTGGCGACTGCATGCTCGCTCGTCATCGGCGCTTCACCGTCACCTTCGGCAGCCTGGCCCGTGTGGCGCCGCTGGAGTCGTCGCGGTCACCGTACTCCAGGATGGTTTCGCCGGATTCGTCCATTTCGACAACAAGATCCTCGTCGTCGAGGGCAAGGTAGCCGACGATCTCCGCCGCACCCTGCTCGAGGGGGTACATGGCGACGATGTCAGACAGCAATGCAACGGAGCGCTCGGGAAGCACCGTACGAATGTTGTCGACCCGGCGCGCCTGGTCGACAAAGGTCTGGACGAACAGCAGCTCTGGATCCACCTCGTCGGTCGTCGGCGGGATCAGACTCTCCACCGCGGCCACCGCCGGACGCTGGTAAAGGGGTCGCTCGAACGGCAGCGAGATCACGATCCCTGGTTCATCGACGTCGAGACCGAGCGCAGGCGGATCGTCCCGGACGTCAAGGGCGGCGCTTTCGATGTCGCGCACCAGGTCGAGGACGCGCCGGTTCTCCATCCAGATCTGGTCATCAAGGAATCGGCGGAGCTGCTCGGAGATCTGGCGGACCGTCCGCTGGGCACGTTCAGCAGCTTCGAACCAGTCGTGATGAATCCCCTTCATGCGTCGGTCAGCGTCGACCTCATCGAGAACGACAACGTGATTCAGCAGATCCGTCAACTCCTGCTGGCGGGACTCGGAGAGGAGGAAGTCGTAGAAGGCCTGGAAACTGTGGCCCTGATCGGAATGGGTGATCTCCGAGCGGCTGCCCACGAGATCGGTCAGCAGCGCTCCCTTGGCTCCATCCCAGGTCGCGATCTTCTCGCGAGCCGCACGATCGAGCCGTCGGAAGTTCTCCTCGACCTCCCGGAAGTCGGACAGCAGTTCTCGAGCGGTCGCCGTGAACTGCTGGTAGCGGTCGCGCACTCCGGCGGGTGCGAGAAGGGTCAGCTGACCCGCCTCGACCGAGGCGATCTCCGCGTCGATCTCAGCGCGGCGGCGGTGCAGTTCGATGAGGCGGCGGTCGGGATTGCTGTCAGTACCGGTCACAATCTGCCGGAGCAACTCCACCGCCGTGTGCAGTCTGGACTCGGTCGCCACGAAAGGACGCGCCGTGAGCGACGCCACCCACGCGTACGCCTTCTCGAAGGCAGGAGTGACCTCGTAGTGGACCTCGTCGTCGCCGCGCGGGTAGAAGCGTCGGAGGTAGCCGGAGTCGGTCGCAGCCCAGTCCTCGAGGTACTCGCGGGGCTCCTTCGGGAACCGCACCTGGCCGGTGTCCTCGGACGTCGCGACGTTGAGGTCATACAGGTGATCGTCGAGCGCGACGGCGAGATCATTGGCGGAGCATGCGCCGCGATTGGCTTCAACAAAATAGGTGCCCAAGAACGAGAGGATCATGGTCGCATGTCCGGCTCGCAGCAGCCGCCATGCGGCGTGGCGCTCCCGCAATGCGTCGATGTCGTCGTGGTCCACGCGGCAAGCCTAGACATGGGAACAGACCTCTCGGGCCGACCGTCGTCGTGGTGGTGGACCGATCACTTGGTCTCGCCAGGCGGACTCTGCCACTGTCGAGTTCCTCGCGTTGAGGGAGGCCAATCCTCCCCAAGCATTCAGGCTCGGCTCCCGAAGGAGCCGAGCCTGAAAATGTGTAGCGGGGGCAGGATTTGAACCTGCGACCTCCGGGTTATGAGCCCGGCGAGCTACCGAGCTGCTCCACCCCGCGTCGTGGGAAAGCCAGCCGTCACGGCTGCTCTCGGTGAACCGAACGTTACGCGACGCCCTCGGTACAGACCAAATCGAGGCACGCCGTGGACCCGTTCGAGATCGCCACCAGCGTCAGCCAGTCGACGATGGGCTTGGGCTTGGGCTTGGGCTTGGGCTTGGGCTTGGGCTTGGGCTTGGGCTTGGGCTTGGGCTTGGGGCTGGCGCGGCCGTCCCGAGCCGCGCCGCCAGGCTGTTGGCCCGAGTGATTGCCGCGGCAAGGCGGTCCTGTGCTCGGCCGTAGGCGGTGAAGTCACCTCCGCGGAGTGCCTCTTGCCCGGCGGTGTACGCAGCCTGGACTTCGGCGATCGCGGCAGTGAGCTGCTCCGCCACGGTGCCGGTGGTCGGCGCCGGGGCCGCCGGTGAGCCAGGTTGGCCGGCCGGTGTCCGGCCACCGAAGAGCCCGGCCACGGCCTGTTCGAGGGTGTCGCCCCACGAGACGTTCGTGCCGTACACCGCAACGGTGGCTTTGTTCTGCGGGAACGACCCCGACCCGGTAGACGCCTGGACGTACAACGGCTGCACGTAGAACATGCGCCCTTCAAGCGGGAACGCGAGCAGGTTTCCGAAGGTCAGTTGTTTGCCGCCCTGGCTATTGTTTGTAATGAACTGAGCAAGGTTCAGCGGTTCGGCCTGGTTCTGCGAGCGTGCCGTCGAGTTCTGGATCTGGTTGCGGATCTGGCCCGGACCAGCCGGAGTCGCCGACCCGTACTCCAGCAGGCGAAGCTCGCCGTAGCCCTCCGCCGGCCGCCCCGCTTGGTTTCCCGCCTCGGCGTTGACGGCGAGCAGACCGCGCAGGATCTCGCGCCCGGCCTCATTGTTGCTGGCTGGGACGAAGGGGCTGGTGATGGAGAACGGAGCCGACTGTTCGCCCGGCATAGCAATCGACTGGAATACCGGGGGCTGATCCTCGGTGGGCCGGGCCGGGTCACGTGGCACTCGCCAGCGATCGGAGCCGCTGAAGAAGTCTCCGGGATTGGTGACGTGGTATTCGGTGAGCAGTTCGCGTTGCACCTTGTGCAGATCCTGCGGGTAGCGCAGGTGCGACATTAACTCCCCGGAGACGTCGGACAACGGCCGCACCGTGTTGTCGAACGCCTTGCTCCACGCTCGAAGGATCGGATCCTCGGCATCCCAGGCATACAGGCGAACGGTGCCGTCGTACGCATCGACCGTGGCCTTGACTGCGTTGCGCACGTAGTTCACTTCGCCGGCGCGCACACTGACCGCGTCGGACCGCTCGGCCACCGAGTCGGAGGTGGCCTCGGCCAACTCGATGAGTCGGCTATTCGGGTAGTTCGCCGAGGTGGTGTAGCCATCGACGATCCACTGCACGCGGTCGCCCACCACCGCCGGGTAGACGTTGCCGTCAAGTCGCAGCCACGGCGCGACCCGCTCGACTCGGTCCGTCGGGGTGCGGTGGTCCAGGATCCGGGACGAGGAATTGACCGCGTCGGCGAGGAAGAAATTAGCTTCGCGGTACTTGATCGCGTACGCGAGTCGGCGGAACGTCGACCCAACGTCGACTCCACCTTCACCGGAGTAGGTGTTCCGGACCGCGACGTCCTCACTTTCGCCGTCACCCGCAGGGAAGTCGAACTCTTGCGCGCCAGCGCCCTCGGGCGCGCCGACGACCGAATATTCGGGCGATAGCTCGCCGAAATAGATCCGAGGCTCGTATTTACCGAGAGTCGACCTGCCTCCTCCCTCGAAGAACTCAGGATCGCCCTCGGCGGTTCGACGGTTGCCGTAGGCGGCGTAGAAGCCGTAGCCGTGGGTGTAAACCGTGTGATCGTTGATCCAGTTGCGCTGGTTGTCGGGCAGCCCGTTGAGATTCATCTCGCGCACTGACACCACTGCGTCACTGGTACGGCCATCGACCGTGTAGCGGTCCACGTCAAGAGTGTCGGGAAAGGCGTAATAGTCGCGCTGACCCTCGAGCTGCCGGAACGTCGGCGACACGACGTTGGGATCAATGATGCGCACGCCAGGGATCTCACCGGCCGCTGCGCGCAGGGTGTCATTGGCAGGGGTCTGCGGGGGCGTCGGGTTGGCGACTCGGCGGACCCCGTCGAGACCGAACGACGCACGGGTGGCCTCGATGTTTCGTGAAATGAACGGTGCTTCGAGGGTGCGCTGGGACGGATTGACTCGCAACCGCTGGATGAGGGCTGGGTAAATAGAGCCGACCAGAACCGCCGTGATCACCAGAAGCGCCACTCCGGTGATCGGAAGCCGCCAACTGCGACTCCAGATCGCGGCGAGAAAGAACACCGCGCACATCACCGCCGCGACCGCGAGGATGGCTTTGGTTGGCAGCACCGCGTTGGCCCCGGTATAGGTGATGCCGGTCAGGAGTTCGTTCCGCTCAACCGACAGCGAGAAACGGTCGAGCCAGTACGAAGCGGCCCGGGTGAGAGCAATGAGGGCACCGACAACGCCGAGGTGAATATACGCCGCTCGGGTGGTCGGCCCCCGACCGGGAAGCTGGAGCGCGCCGTAGACATAGTGGGTGAATGCCCCCGCCGCGAATGCCAGGACCAGCACGACCGTCACGAAACTGACGACGAACCTGAGCCACGGCAGGGTGAAGACGAAGAAACCGACGTCCAGGCCGAACTGCGGGTCCTTGACGCCGAACGGCTCGCGATTGGCCCACAGCAAATACGTGCGCCACGCACCCATCGACCCCGACCCGGCGAGCAGACCAAGCACCACGGGCACACCAATAACCGCCAGCCGCCGAAGCGGCTCGATGGCCTGCCGGTACTGCTCGAGAACCTGCTGGGCCGACGTCACAGGGACGTACAGCGGGCGGCTGCGGTATGCGACAACGAGGCTGACAACCACCACTCCGCCGGTGACCACGGCGGACACCGCGAACATCACAGACTTCACGGCGACCTCGGTCACGAAGACACCTCGGAAACCGACCGAGTCGTACCACCAGAGGTCGGTGAGAATGTTCGCCGCGATGCCACCGACCACCGCGAGGACAGCGAAGACCGCGGCGGTGATGCTGAGCGGGCCGGGCCGCCGACGCGGTGGCAGCACGCGGATGGGTCGAGCCGGCCCCCGGCCCGACCCGCTGCCACCGGGATCCTGCTCTCCAGGGCCCTCGGCCCCGCCGAACCACTCCGAGCGACTCACGACTCTCCCTTTTCCGAAGTCCGCAGACGTCTCCGCCGACGAAGACCCAACCTACCTCGCGGCCCTGGACGCAGCGCCGCAGCCTCCCTCGGGCACGATGGGCGGGTGAGTCTGGACGCCGTACCCGTCACCGACCCCCTCGCGCTTGTCGCGCTCGACACCGAACGGCACGTCGCGGGCGCCGGGTGGGACCAGCCGATGCGGTTGTTCGCGCTGGTCCCCACGGCCGAACTCGTCGACAGCGAGCCGCATCTCGCTGGCTCGCTCGCGCGGCACGACGTGGTCGAGGGAGCCCTGAGTGCCGTTGAGCAGGACGACCTCCCGAACGGCCACCGCGTCGATGACGTGCTAGCCCAGGTCGCCTGGCCTGACCAGGTCGTCGGCTGCGCTCTCGCGGTCGAGCGCGTCGTCATCCCGCCGGATGCCGAGCACGACCTGCCCGCAGACGAGGCCGAGGCCCTCGCCGCGGTAGCCCGGCATCCCCACCGGAAGGATGTGCGCCTGGTTGTCGCGGTCACCCGCGATGGACGCTCGATCTGCCTGCTGCGGCAGCGCGACCATGACCAGGACGACCGGGTAGCGACCGGCGAGAACCTTGCCCCCGGCCTGGTTCACGCCGTGCGCGAGACGTTGCGACCGGACTGACCGGGCTGCGGTCAGCCGCAGGTGGGGAGGCCGTCGGCTCGGTCACCGGCGATCGCCTGCACCGCCGCCAGCGCGTCGTCGAAGGTGCTGACCCGCACCACTCGGATACCGTCGGGCACGTTACCGACCACCTGGGCACAGTCCTCGGCGGGCGCGAGAAACCAGGTGGCACCGGCATCCCGCGCGCCGACCATCTTCTGCCGGACGCCGCCGATCGGGCCGATCGTGCCGTTGTCGTCCATCGTGCCGGTGCCGGCCACCTCGGCCCCGCCGGTGAGCTCGCCGGGAGTGAGCACGTCATAGATGGCCAGGCTAAACATCAGCCCGGCGGAGGGCCCGCCGACCTCGCCGGTGTTGAGCGTGACCTCCACCGGAAGCTCGTAGTCCAGGCTCAGCTCGATGCCGAGCACGGTGCGGCCGTCCGATTCCGCGGTGGGCACCTGCAGCTCGCGCCGAGAACCATCGCGATCCACGACCACGGACACGGCAGACCCGGCAGCACCCCGCTGCACGGCAGCCCGAACCGCGTCGGGGGATGTCGCAGCGTCACCATCGACGCTGACCAACACGTCGTCAACCTGAAGCACACCGGACGACGGGCTGCCCTCGGGAATGCGGCCCACCGCGACGGTCTGCGTGACCGGGCGTCCGAGGGCGCGGAGCGCGGTGGCGGCGGCGGTGGTCTGGGACTGCGCCATCTCGGCCGCACCCTCTTGCTGGACTTGCTCCTCAGTGGTGTCGGGTGGGTACACCTGTTCCTCGGGCAGGATTTCCTCGGCGTCGGAGATCCAGGCCTCGGCGAGGCGGTACACGTTGGTGCGCACACCGGGGCCACCAAGGACTCGCACGGTGGTGAACTCGAGCGCGCCACTGGTCGGATATGTGGTGGCACCGCTGACCGACAGGACCGGTCGTTCGTCGACCTCGCCAAGCACGTTGGTGGCCGGACCGGGCGACATCACCACGTACGGCAGATCGACGAAACTCACGGCGCCGGCGACGATGATGAGGGCGAACGAGGAGATAAGCAATGTGACAGCCAGCCGACCCGGCCGGGTCGGCGGCGCGGGCGCTGCCCCGTAGTCGGTAACGACATCCTCAGGAACAGTGCTCATCTACATCCCTACCCATTCGGCCGCGCCGTTGCCGAGGTGCTGACGCTTCCAGATGGGAGTCTTCGCCTTCAACGAGTCGATCAAGTCGCGGCACGCGTCGAACGCCTCGGCGCGGTGTGGCGCGGACGCTGCGACGACGACGGCGAGGTCGCCGATGCCGAGCGACCCGGTGCGATGCACGGCGGCCACCCGAATCGCCGCGGACCGAGCGAGCACCTCGCGACACACCGCGCCCATCGCCGCCTCGGCCGTTGGATGCGCGCTGTAGTCGAGCGAACTGACCGGCATCCCATGGTCATGATCGCGCACCGTCCCGACGAACAACGCAACGCCGCCGCACGAGGGATGCCGCACGGCATTCAGCACCTCATCGACGGACAGTGGCCGGTTGTGGACCGCGACGAAGGGCGTCGTGTCGGTCTCGCTCGACATCCGGGCTCCTTGACGGACATCCGACGGAACTTTCTCACGACGGATCGGGTTGGTTGCAGGACACCTATCGTCTCATCCTCAGCGAGGAGCCCCGGACGTGCCTGACCCTGCCGACGACGACCCACCCGGCCTGCCCCCCGAACTCGAGCGGATGCTGCGCGACCTCACCGGCGGTGACCTCGACCCCCAGATCGTGGAGATGATGCGCGGCATGGGCCTCGACAGGATCGACCCGCAGATGATGGCGATGGCGATGAGCCAGGTGCAGGACATGCTTGCCGCACCCGCCAGCGACCACTCGGTCAACGCCACCGTGGCCACCGACGTGGCACGGAAGGCCGCGGCCGCCTCGGGCGACGCTCTCGCCACCGAGGCCGACCGCCGCACGGCCGCCGACGCGGTCCAGGTCGCCGGGCTGTGGCTGGATGCCGTCACTGACGTCTCCTCCCCCGGTCTGGTGGGTACGGCGTGGAGCCGGGCGGAGTGGGTCGAGGCAACCATGCCGGTATGGACCAGCCTGGTCGAGCCAGTGGCCGACGGCGTCACCGACGCTGTCGTCGACGCCGTGCGACGGCAGCTGGGACAGTTCGAGGATGGGGGCGAAACCGCCGCGCTGCCCGCCGGCATGGCGTCGATGCTCGACCAGGCCGGCCCGATGCTGCGCACCGTGCACGGGTCCATATTTTCGGCCCAGCTCGGCGAGGGAACCGGCACGCTCGCCAGCGAGGTGCTCAGCGGGTGCGAAGTCTGCCTGCCGCTGGTGCCCGCTCCGACAGTCGTGGTGATGCCGCAGGCCGTGCGCGAGCTTGCCGCGGGCTTGTCAGTCGACGAGCCACAGGTGCGGCTCTACGTCGCGCTGCGCGAGGTAGCCCGGGTGCGGCTATTTGGCGACGTGCCGTGGCTCTCCCCCGCGCTCTTGGTGGCGGTCCGTGACTACGCGTCCGGCATCCGCATCGACACCGATGCGATCGACGAGGCGGTGCGCTCGATCGATCCGTCCGACCCGCAGGCCGTCCAGCAGGCCCTGCAGGGGCGGTTGTTCGCGCCGCAGCACTCGCCTGCTCAGCAGGCCGCACTTGGCCGGCTCGAGACGCTGCTCGCCCTGGTCGAGGGGTGGGTCGATGTGGTCGCCGAACAGGCCGCGCGGGCCCACCTGCCGGCGGTCGACGCGCTGGCCGAGTCGGTCCGCCGGCGTCGTGCGGTCGGTGGCCCGGCCGAGAAGGCGTTTGGCGCACTCGTCGGCCTCGAACTGCGACCCCGTCGGCTTCGGGACGCCACCACCCTGTTCCGGGCGCTGACGGACCGCGGCGGCCCGGCCGCGCGGGACTCGGCCTGGGCCCACCCCGATGTGGCGCCGTCCGGCGCTGACCTCGACGACCCGCTCGGGTACGTCGAGCGGACCTCGGCCCCACCGACCGACGAGATGGATGCCGAACTCGACCGGTTGCTCCGCGGCGAGGGTCCGGCGTGAGTCGGCGCACCGGGTCGACTGCCACTATCTCCGGCACCTTCGCACACCTCCGCGCCGACGCGGTCGCCGTGCTTCGCCGGTGGGAGGCGCCGGATGCTGAACAGGCCGCCCTGCGGCGCGCCTACCTCGCACATCTGGCTGCCCACCCAGGCAGCCTGGCGAAAGCCGGGCCGCCGGCGCACCTGACCGCGTCATGCGTGGTGCTCGACGACCGCGGCGAGCAGGTCCTGCTTACCCACCACCGGCGGGCTGGGCGGTGGTTCCAGTTCGGCGGCCATCTCGAGCCCGGCGACGTCTCGCTGCATGCCGCGGCACGCCGAGAGGCCCGCGAGGAGTCGGGTATTCGCGGTCTCGAACCGCTGCCCGATCCGGTACATCTCGACCGGCACCTGCTGGTCGGCGACTTCGCCCGGTGCCGCGAACATCTTGACGTGCGCTATGCGGCCCTGGCCTCGGCGGGCGAACGGCCGTCGGTGAGCGGCGAGTCGCACGACGTTCGGTGGTGGCCGCTGGACGAGCTCCCCGAGGGCACCCGCACCGAACTGGCCCCGCTGATCTCACGCGCTCGGGTCGCTCTCGGGCTGGGGTGAGCGGGCACCGCCCGGGCGGTGCGATGGGCCGTGGTCGTCATCCGGGTCGGGGGGGGAGCCCGGCGGCATGCGACATCCCCTCGAGGAACCCTCGAGACCGCTCCAGGTGCGGGTAGGAGCCAAGCAGCCGCCAGAATGCCGGGCCATGCCCGGGCACCAACAGGTGCCCCAGTTCGTGGAGCAGCACGTAGTCGAGCACGTGGTCCGGGCTGTCCCGGAGTCGGTCGCTGACTCGGATCGTGCCGTCGACCGGGGTGCACGAGGCCCAGCGTCGGCGCATCGTCGACACCCACCGCACGCTGGTGGGCCGGGCGTGACCGCCGAGGTACCGCTCCGACAGGCCCCTGGCTCGGTCGGCGAGTCCGTCGTCCGACGCCGCTCGACGCCGTCGGCCGACGGCGAGACGAGACACCATCCGGCCGACCCACTGGGCCTCTTCGGCGGCGCTGAGGTCGTCCGGGATCACCACGATGGTGCGGCCGCCGTCGCGGTAGGCACTCACGGTGCGGCGGCGTCGGCGGCTCCGGCGAACCTCCACGTCGTCACTGGCCACCGTCCCAGGGTAGGTCGCTCCTACCACAGCGTGGGAGAGATGTGATCCCTGAGAGTCATGTGGCACCTGCGGTGCGAGCTGGGGTGTTGGGTGCCATCCCCGCGCGGGTGCGTGGTTATCGTGGTCCGTCCCCGCCGCACGTGCGGCACCACCGGATCGGCCGCGGTCACCACCACTGCCGACGACAAGGAGACCTGACTCATGTCCGATGAGACCTACCAGGGCGAGTTCTACTGCGTGAAGTGCAAGGAGAAGCGCGAGGCCGAGGGCCGCGTGGTGGTCTCCGACAACGGTCGTCGGATGGCCAAGGCCGTCTGCCCCGTGTGCGGCACCAACCTCAACCGCATTCTCGGCAAAGCCTGAGTTCCGTCCCACTCCGCACGGCCCCGGACCCAGACGGGTTCGGGGCCGGTTGCGCTCCAGCCGCCGACCCTGTGGATGACGGCCCCGACGCAGCCGGGTTTCCGCCAGGATGACGTCGACATCGCAGTCAGATCGGATGCCGGGAGGGCACGTGCAGCAGGGAACGCGGGGGGGCGGGGGGGCGCCGATGATCGGCGACCACCCACCAATAGTCGACCACCCACCAATAGTCGACCACCCACCAATAGTCGACCACCCACCAATAGTCGACCACCCACCAATAGTCGACCACCCACCAATGGTCGACGGCCCGGTGGTGGTCGACGGATGGCACGTCCTCGCGGGAGAGGTTGCGGCACAACTGCGACGCTGCGGCGTCGGCATCCGCGCCGGCGCGCACGCGAGCCTGGCTGCCGAACTTGAACTCGACGCGGGTGCGGCCGCGCCGGCCGCTCTGGTGCTGGTCACCGTCGGCCGACTCCCTGCAGTAGCGAGCGCGCCATGGCAGCGACACGGCACGGCGCACCTGCCGGTGTCCGTCGGTCGCCGCGACATCGTCGTCGGGCCACTCGTCATCCCGGGCCGCACGCCCTGCCTCGCGTGCGCCGGAGCGGTGTGGCCCGCCGCTCCCGAGCCCGGCTCGATATTCGGGCCGCCCGGCGCATCCTCGGTGCTCGCCGCCGCGATCGCCACCACCACCGTGCTCGCAACCCTCCGTGGCGACTATTCGATGGGCGGCATCTCGACCGAGATCGCGAACGACGGGCAGGCGTTGGTGCATCGCTTGTGGAAGGTGCGAGCCGACTGTCGCTGCGCGTCGGCGACAATGACGGGGTGAGCGACATCCCCCGCAGTTCGATCGCCAGGACTGCCAAACTCGTCGGCCTGCCGCTCGGCCATGCGGGTCGGGTCGCGCTCGGAGTGGGCAAACGCGTCGGCGGTCGCCCGGCCGAGACCGTCGCCGCCGAGTTACAGGCACGCACGGCCGATCAGTTGTTCTCCGTTCTGGGCCAGCTCAAGGGCGGCGCGATGAAATTCGGGCAGGCACTGTCGGTCCTGGAGGCCGCGCTCCCCGAGGAGTTCGTCGCGCCGTACCGGGCGACCCTGACCAAGTTGCAGGAGTCCGGCCCGCCGATGCCCGCCGAGACCGTGCACGGGATCCTCGCCACCGAGCTCGGGCCGAGATGGGCGAGCACGAAGCTGGTCGAGTTCGACGACGTCCCGGCGGCGTCGGCATCGATCGGCCAGGTCCACCGGGGGGTCTGGCGGGATGGTCGACCGGTGGCGGTGAAGGTCCAGTACCCAGGCGCTGGCAAGGCGCTGATGTCTGACCTGAACCAGGTGGCCCGGATGGCGCGGATGGCGGGTTCGGTACTCCCCGGCATCGACGTCCGGGCGGTCACCGACGAGCTCAAGGCACGGATGAGCGAAGAACTCGACTACCGCCTGGAAGCGCGTAACCAACGGCACGTTGCCGCCGCGTTCCGTGACGACGACGACGTGCTCGTGCCGGATGTGCTTGTCGACTCGGCTCGGGTCATCGTCAGTGAATGGGTCGACGGCCGCCCCCTCGCCTCGGTGATCGCGTCAGGAACACCTGACGAGCGTGACGAAGCGGCCACGTTGTATCTGGAGTTCCTGCTCCGCTGCCCGGGCCGGGCGCAGCTGCTCCACGCCGACCCGCACCCCGGTAACTTCCGCATCACCTCCGACGGCCGGCTGGGGGTCCTCGACTTCGGCGCCGTCAACCGGCTCCCCGGCGGCCTTCCGACGTCGATCGGCGAACTACTCACGGCCGCGCTCGCCAACGACGGCCCCGAGGTGGAGACCCGCCTGCGCGCGGAGGGTTTCCTCCGGCCGGGCGCTGAGGTCGAGCCCGAGTCGCTGCTCTCGTATCTCCATCCGCTGGTGGCACCGTTTGCCCACGACCAGTTCCGCTTCACTCGCGAGTGGCTGCGTTCGTCGGCGGCGGTGTTCCAGGACCCCCGCCGCCCCGAGTTCTCCGTGGGCCTCAAGTTCACCCTGCCGCCGCGCTACCTGCTGATCCACCGGGTGTGGCTTGGCGGTGTCGGCGTGCTCAGCCAGGTCAGGGGCACCGTACCGCTGCGTGAAATGGTGGCGGCGTACCTGCCCGGGGCCGACGAGACCCGCTGGCCACCGTCGCCCGCCTAAAACTGCAACGGCGGATTGGTGTGTCGTGAGAGGCTCGGGCCGATCTGGTCGGCTCGTGCGGCAGCGGCTCACGCAGCCCGTGACCGGTCATCCGGGCTCAGCTCGTGGCCGCCGCCTTGGCGGCCTTTTTGAAGTCCCGCACCTTCTGCAGCGACTCGGCATCGACGACGTCGGCGACCGACCGATAGGAACCCTTCTCGGCATAGGCGCCAGCGGCCTGCTCCCACCCGACCGGCCGGATACCGAGCTGCTTGCCGAGCAGGGCGACGAAGATGCGGGCCTTCTGGTCGCCGAACCCCGGGAGCGCCCGGACCCGGGCCAGCACGTCACTCCCGGATGACGCGGTGCGCCAGATCGCCGCGGCATCGCCGCCGTACTCATCACGGATGACGCCAGCGAGCGCCTGGACCCGCCCAGCCATGGAGCGGCCGTAGCGGTGGATCGCCGGTGGGGTGGTGCACAGGTCGGCGAACTCCTCGGGGTCGGCGGCGGCAAGCGCGGCCGGCTCGAGGGTGCCGAAGCGCTCGAGGATCTTGGCGGGCCCCGCGAACGCCCGCTCCATCGGAAACTGCTGGTCGAGCAGCATTCCGGCCAGGAGGGCGAACGGGTCATCGGACAGCACCTGATCAGCGGCGGGGTCCTGGGCGATCGTCAACGCGGCCATGGCCGAAAGCGTAGCCACCGCCACGGCCACCGCAGTGTGCACGATGCCGGAGCCAGGACTGCGCGCCAGAAGTCGCGAGTCGTCAGAAGGCCATCGGGTGCCGACGCCTGCCGATCGGATGGCTGTCGACGCGACGTCGGCGATTCGTGGCCCGAGGTCGAGGAAACGCACCGTCCCCCGCGCGCCCGGGACGGTGCGTCCACCTGCCCAGGGAGGCTCATCGCACGATGGACCGGGCGATGGTCTGGGTGAGCTGCTGGTCGGTCACCGCCTGGGCCTGCCGCTGCCTGGATTGCACCCGGCGCTCGTGGGCGGTGCGACGGGCTGGTGGCTTCCGTCGGGTGAACATGTCGATCTCCTCATCGGTGGTGGTGGCGGTGCCGCCACGTCGGTGGTGCCGAGACGGCTGCCCGGCATCTCGGTGGGTCGGGCTGTCATGCGGCGACTTCGGTCTTGCGGGGACGTCCGCGCGGCCGTTTGTGTGCCACGGTGGCCCCCTGCACGAACAGCTCGCCGCCCCAGACACCCCACGGCTCGCGCCGCTGGAGGGCACCGTCGAGGCACTGTTGCCGGGCCGGACACCTGACGCACAACTCCTTGGCGAACTCCACACCGTCGGGGGTGTCCGCGAACCACAGCTCGGCGTCGTTCTCCCGGCACGGCACCCCCTCACCGGTCGTGACGGCCGCCTCGTTGACGTCGATCAGGTCCCTGAGCTGCATCGTGCTGTCACCTCTTTCCTCGATTCGCCCGGTGGGGCGCTCGGCCTGCTCGGTGCGCCTGGTGAGGCGCTCGGTACTCGGAGGGCGGGTCGGCCCTGGGTTGGTGGTGGTGGTCATCGTTGGTACCTCGCGGTGGGTGAACGGGTGGTGGACAAACAGCAAGGCCGCGGTTCCCGGGTGGGGATCCGCGGCCTCGAGTGGAGGTCAACCGTCAGGTCAGCCCGGTGGTGCCTCGAAGTGCGGACGCACATGTCCCGTGATCCGGGCCACCGTGTCGCCGAGGAACGTGACGCCATCGACGACTCGGGAAGCAGCGGACCGGCTGACGCCGCAGGACGTGGCGAGATCGCCGGTGTGAGCGGGGTCGGAACTCAGCCACGGACGCATGCTGGTATCGCGCACGCCGACATACGCCGGTACGACGGTCATGATCGTCATCAGGGCCAACCTCCTCACTGCTCTCGCCGGGTCGCTCGCCTGTCACGGGCGCGCGCGGTACGTCAATCACTGTAGGGGCGACCCCAGCGGCGGGGCAACGGAATTACCGACGCCGGGTGCGTCATCCGAGACCAGAACAACCAACACCCTTGCGCCTCAGTCCTTTACCGATTCAGAAAACTCTCGGATGAGGCCCAGAACCGGGGCTCCGTACTTCTCCAGCTTGGCCGGCCCGACGCCGGGGATGCGACTCAATCCGGCGATATCGGCCGGCACCTGCTCGGCGATCGCGGTGAGCGTCGCGTCGGTGAACACCACGTAGGCGGGCACCGACGCCTCGCGGGCCGTCTCGAGCCGCCACTCGCGCAGCTCCTCGAACAGCCGCTCGTCGGCGCTCGACGGGCAGGTGGCGCATCGTCCGACGGTCCGCTCTTTCGCGGTCGCGAGGCCGGCGCCGCAGGCCCGGCAGGCAACCGGCTCGGACCGTCGGGTGGCCTTCCCCACCCGACCCGAACCCCGTGGCGCGCTCCGCGCACCCTCGCCAAGCACGGATGACGTGCCGTCGAGGAACCGCGACGGCCGCCGGGTGCCCTTCGCCCCCGGGGTGCGAGCGCGAGCATAGGAGACCACGAGCCGGTGCCGAGCCCGGGTGACGCCGACGTAGAGCAGCCGACGCTCCTCCTCGATGGCCTCGGGGGTATCGGCCATGGTGATCGGCAGGAGGCCGTCGGAGCAGCCGACCAGGAACACGGTGTCCCACTCGAGGCCTTTGGCGGCGTGCAACGAGGCGAGGGTGACGCCTTGCACTGTGGGCGCATGCTGGGCGGCGGCGCGTTCATCAAGTTCGCGCACGAACGCGGGCAACAGCGCGGCCGGGTCGGCGGCAGAGAGGTCGTCGGCGAGCGCGGCGAGTGCAGCAAGGGACTCCCACCGTTCACGCGCCGCCCCGCCGGCCCGCGGTGGCTCGCGGGTCCACCCGGCGCCGATGAGAACGTCGCGCACCAGTTCGGGCAATGGAACGGTGCCGTCGTCGCTGCGGGCGGCGCCACGGACCAGCACAAGCGCGTCGCGAACCTCCTTGCGAGAGAAGAACCGGGTACCACCGCGCACCAGGTACGGGATGCTGCGCTCGGCCAATGCCGACTCGAGCTGCTCGCTCTGCCCGTTGGTGCGGTATAGCACTGCGATCTCGGCGAGCGGGTGGCCGCCGTTGACCAGCGCGGCGACCCGCTCGGCCACTCGGGCCGCCTCCTGCGGGTCGTCATCGGCCACCACGAGCTCGGGCGTGGAGCCGTCGGGGCGGTGGGCGCGGAGCTCGACCGAACCGGAGCGCCGCCCGCCACCGGGGGCGGCGAGGACCAGGTTGGCCAGGCGCACCACCTGGGGGGTGGAGCGATAGTTGCGCACCAACTCGACGGTGCGGGCGCCGAGGTGGCGCCGCGGGAACCCGAGTAGGTGCTCCGGGGTGGCGCCGGTGAACGAGTAGATGGTCTGCGCCGGGTCGCCGACGACACACAGGTCGCTACGGTCGCCGAGCCACCGGTCCAGGAGGGTCTGTTGGAGCAGGTTGACGTCCTGGTACTCGTCGACGACGAAGTGCCGGTATTGCGCACGCACGGTGCGCGCGATCTCGTCGTGCTCGCCAAGGATTCCGGCCGTGAGCAACAGCACGTCCTCGAAGTCGATGACCCCGCGGTCACTCTTGACCTCCTCATAGATGGCGAGCAGCCGCGCCATCGCCGTGGCGTCCAGGCCGGCGGGAGCCTCACGGCCGGCGGCCCGGGCCGCTGCCGGGTAGGTCTCGGCGGTGAGCATCGACACCTTCGCCCACTCGACCTCACCGGCGAGGTCACGCACCGCCGGGCCGTCCAGGCGCAGCCGTAGCCGACCGCCCGCCTCCGCGACCGCGCTCGCCTTGTGCGGCATCACCTCTGGCGCTGCTCCCCCGATGGCCTGTGGCCAGAAGTAGTGCAACTGCCGCAGCGCGGCGGCGTGGAACGTGCGTGCTTGGACACCACCGATGCTGAGGTCGCGCAGCCGGGTGCGCATCTCACCGGCCGCGCGCGCGGTGAACGTCACGGCGAGCACCCGTTGCGGGTGGTACGCGCCGCTGAGCACGCCGTAGGCGATGCGGTGCGTGATCGCTCGGGTCTTACCGGTGCCCGCACCGGCGAGCACGCACATTGGGCCGACCGGATGCGCGGCCACCTCGCGCTGCTCGGGGTCGAGCGCCTCCAACACGGCATCGGCCGCCGGATGAGCGGGCAACGTGGTCACTGGGCCGATCCTAGGCGCGGGCGGGACACTCGTTGTCCACCTCCGTCCTCCCGGTTCCTTAACCGGTCATCCGGTTTCCTCTACCGGCCACCCGGTTTCCTCAACCGGCCACTGGTATCACCTCGCCGATGGCGTGTTCCTGGTTCTATCGATCCCACGTCGAGCAAGGGGATGGTCCACGATGGCAAACCAACGACGACCGCGGGTCCTGATCTGTGCCGAGCATCAACTCGTCCGAACCGGAATGCGAGCGATAGTCGCCAGCCAGAAATGGATCGACGTGGTCGCCGATGTGGAAAGTTACTCGGCCGCGGTCGAGCATATGCAGGCGACGACCCCGGACCTGGTATTGATGGACTTCACACCACCGATCAGCACCGCGGTCGAGACCCTGTGCCACTTTCGGGACGCCGCCGACGACCCTCGCCGGACCGCGACCCGGCTGATCGTGGTGAGCACCGTCGACGACGACCTGCTGATGATTGCCACCCGGTTCGGCGCCGATGTCGTGCTGCCCGGCCAGGTCGCCGGGAACCACCTGATCAACGCGATCGCGACGCTGGCAGGCCAGACCGGAAATCACGAGTCCGCACCGCGCGAGCGTCGGCCGACGACCAGGACGAAGACCGTCACTCAGGCTGGGACCGCACCTCACCATGAGCGAGTCGCCAGATTGACCCCGCGCGAGCGGGAGATCCTGGTCCACGTCGCGCAAGGCTTGACGAACACCGAGATCGGCACACGACTCGTGCTCAGCGAGGCCACGGTCAAGACCCACGTCACCCGGATCCTGACCAAAACCGGCACCAGACATCGGGCCGAAGCGGTCGTGGTCGCCTTTCGATCAGGCCTGGGTGACCTGTCCGGCGCACCCCTCGGTCGATCGGGATTGGGTCGGCCGGGGGTACTCGAAACGCTGACTCCCCATGCTGCGTTGGGATGACGGATCACCACCGCTGGTCTGACGACGTGGCGGTACATACCGGTAATGCTGGTGTGCGTCGGAATCCCGACGAATTGCGGGAGGGAGGTGATTCCTCATGGTCAAGATCTCCGCTCGGCGCGCTGGTGCCATTCGGCTGACCAGTGCCGCTCTGTACGACGTGGGCTGCGTGAGCGGTCCCATT
>JBOFLG010000251.1:0-10752 GCA_051657745.1 Dermatophilaceae bacterium
TTGGGGATCGTCAAGGGGCGCAGCGGCTACTAGCCACGGCTGACGACCTCGTCACATCGTTAGATGGACGCGCCAACACCTCATCTCCCGTGGCGTACTGGCTCACACCGGATTGGCTTCGCCTACCGATTGGCCTAGCACATCTCGGGCTCGGCAACTACACGTCCGCCGCCGAGAACCTGCGCAGAGGACTTCACGCACTCCCTGACGGGTGGCAAAACGCCGAATGGTCCGCGGAGTACCGCGATGCGCTGGAACAGGCAGAGCGCGCGGTCTGATGTGTCCGCCGATCCAACCATCCGCGCGATCGAAGGTCCGGCCCATGTGGGGTGGTTGTCACCACTCCACATGGGCCGGACCTTTGTCGTTGGGTGAGCGGTGCCGGGGGGGAGGGCTGGGCTAGACCTTGTAGGTCTTCTTGACGCGGCCTTCGTGGACGTAGATCGACAGGTCTGAGGCGTTGCGCCTGAGTTGGCGGGCGCGGCGGCGCAGGAGTGCGATGCACTCGTCTTGGTCGGTGGGGTCGACGTCGGACTCGAACCGGTCGAGGACGACTCCCCGCTGGCGGCGGATCTCTACGTAGGTAGGAGACATGCCGTTCATGCTCCCACCGATGACACACCGACAAGCGGCCCCGACACACCCCCCGCTGGCCATCCCCGTCGAGGACGGCGCAGCAGTCGAGGCGATCGGGCGCATATCGGAGTCGGGGATGTGGGGACGGACCGACCCGATGCGTGCGCGCGACGGCGAGGAGTACATCGATGCCGGCTGGAAGGCATTCACGACCGACCCCGACCGTCGCGACCTCGCCTGGGTGGTGCGCTACCACCCCGCCTACGGTCGTTCGGTGTGGCTGGTCCACGACGAGGATGCGTCCTCTCTCTACTCGTTGCTCGAGGACGACGTCGTGCTCTGGCGTTCCGGGGGTTACTGGCTCGGGCATCATGGCGGCTGCTGGCATCGGCCCTCGCAGATCTTCGACTGGACCACGCAGCGGTACGTGTCCCGCGCAGTACCAGGAGCAGGCACCATCACCGCCGCCGGGCAGTTGGGCGAGCCGCGGGCGGGCCGCGCGCTCAGCGTGCAGCACATCGACCTGAACGACCTGGGCCCGCTCGCCCGAGGAGAGTGGGAACGTCAGCTGGGAATCTGGGCCGGTAGCCGGCCCGCTGATGGGCTCGCGATCGACCGGTGCATCGTGGACCTCACCGCTCCGGAGCTTTCCGCTTCCCAGCTCCTGAACATCCCGGAAGCAGCAGCCGTCGCCGGTCTCAACGTCGGCACCCTGCGCGGCTACATCAGCAGGGGCGAGAACGAGGTTCCCGCACCGCAGGCCGTCGTCGGCGCCAGCATGGTCTGGTCACGACCGGTCATCGATCAGTGGGTCGAGTCCCGCAACTACACCACGGACGCCGCCGAGGACGCTGTGACCGTGCGCGCGTTCGGGGAGTATCGCCTGCCCTCAGGTGTCGCTGACGTCTGGGAGAAGGTCCACTACTGGATCCTGTCGGACCTCACCAGGAAACCCGAACTGCGGCGAGGGCTGGTGCGTCGCTGGCGCGACCGCCGCACCGCGCAAGCCGTGGCTCAATCGCTGTCTTGGACAGTCGCAGCGGGGCTGGGCCGACTCATCCCGATGCGCGACCTCGCCGCCGTCATCAGGGACGCCATCCTCGGCGATCTCGCCATCGAAACTCAACGCCTCTCCGACAGAGAAGAGGCGCACGGCGGCGAAGTCTACTGGGGCCAACTGATGCGGCCCACCGCGCGCATGCTCGGATGGCTCATCCGGCACTCACCAAGCGATGCCCAGACCGCCATCGTCGAGGTGATCTCCGAGGCTGGGGACCACCCCGACCGCTACCCGGCAACCACCCGCGACAGCCTGCTGCTCATGATCAAGAGCAGCCTGTCCGAAACCAGTGGCAATCCCGGCGGCACGGCCCTGACCACCCAGCAAATCGACGCATTCCTCGCCACCGTCAACCCCGACAACAACCCCATCCCCGCCACCTGACCGATTCGCCGGGTGCTCTGGTTACGGGGCGAGGGGCGACCGGGTCCTGGGGTCGGAGTGCCGGGGGGGTGTGGTGTCCCAGTTCCTTGGTAGTGGGACGGTGCCCGGCCTGGCCGGACGGCGTCGCAGGCTGAGCAGGCGGGCAGCGTCCCAGAAGCTATCTCGAAACACTCGTCCCGGTTCGGTGCTGCAAGGTCAGCAACCGGTACGGTCGCTCGGATGGATTTGGGCTACGCGCGCGTCTCGACGACCAAGCAGGACCTCGACCGGCAGATCCTGGCGCTGGAAGCGGCCGGGATCAGCCCCGAGCACATCTACGTCGACAAGAAGTCCGGGGCCTCGACCAACCGACCCGGGCTGGCCGCGGTCACCGCGTACGCCCGCGAGGGCGATGTCATCGTGGTGCACACCCTGGACCGGCTCGGCCGCACCGTGCGCGACACCCTGAACCTGATCCACGACCTGGCCGACCGCGGCGTGGGCATCCGCAACTTGGCCGACCCCATCAAGGTCGACTCAGCCAATCCGGCCGACCCGATGGCCCAGCTCGCCGTCGTCCTGCTCGCGCTGTTCGCTCAGATGGAACGCACCTACAGCCTCGAACGCGCCGCCGGCGCCAGAGCAGCCGCAGCCGCCAAGGGCCGCCGGGCCGGCCGCCCCTCGGTCGTCGACCCGGACAAGCTCGCCTACGCGGCGCACCTGCGCGACAGCGACCACACCATCGCCCAGATCGTCGCCAAGACCGGCATCACCCGCACCACGCTGTACCGGCACCTGCCACCACGACCAGCCGACGACCTGACCGCCGCACCCGCTGCCCCAACCACGGCATCCGGCGACACCTGAGCCTGGCAAGTGCGCCCGGCCACGCCCACCGTTCGACCGGCCCGCACCGACACCGGGCCTCGAGTGCGCCTCAGCGGTGTTGTGAACGGGTTGCGGGTGGGCGTGTCGAGGTCGTGCAGTAACGGCCGTTTCCGCTCGACCTCCGGTCGACGACGTCGCGGCTGTCGGTGCGGTGCGGCATCGTGAGGGGATGGGAAATTCAGGTCGCTGGAGGGTCAACTCGGTCGTTGAGGGCGACGATGTCGTCCTGGTCGGCGTGGTCGACGAGATCGGCCGAGAGGTGGGCCGTTGGGAGTTCGGATATCCCGATGTCACCTCGGTGGCCTTCAGGGACAAGGACGACGTGCGACGCATGGTGCGCGTAGAGATCGGGCGGCATGTCATGCAAGCGTCGGTCACCAAACGCAGGGGAAGCGTCGCGGACACCCAGCCCTCGAGCGCGACCTAGATCCCCCTACTGCCGGTCACTCTAACGCGCTCGGCGGCTCCCTACCTTTCCCGCATAGCGCGGCGCAGGAGTGCGATGCGCTCGTCCTGGTCGCTGGGGTCGACCTCGGAGTCGAATCGCTCGGTACGGATCGGGCTATCGATCTTGGAGCTGGCGAGGCTCCGCAGCGTCCAGCGCGGTCAGAACTCGCTGCGGGTCCTCGACCAGGTCGAGCAGGCCGATCGCTCGGCTCGCCCACTGTGCGGGGTCGTCTCCCTCGCCGAACGACACGGCCGACTCGAACTGACGCCGGAGATTGATGGGCAGCCGACCGGCCAACGCCTGGCCGAGCTCCCGGCCCATGGTCGCCCGCGGCGAGGACTGCGGCACGAAGCGCGCCAGCTTGTCCGTCGCAGGGACGGCGACATCTGACGCACTCTCGAGTGCCGCAACCGCGCCCTCCGCCCAGCCATCGACTCCGGCGCTGGGTACTGGGATCGCCACCTGCTGCACACGCAAGATCGCGCCTCGACCCAGCGCCAGAGAGAGCCCGCCCGGATCTTCGTGGTAGTTCAGGTACCGCGCCACATCGATGCCCGGGAGGGCAGACCTCGGCAAGCACCACGTCGCCGAGCCAGTTGCTGGGATCAACGAGCCAGCCCTCCCGCACAAGGACGTCCGGCCTGAGGTGCACCCGGTAGAGGTAGAACTGGCTGCGGCTGTCTGCCTGGTCATCCATCCGCCGCAGCATGTTCTGGACCGCAGCCTCGTACGTGCCGACGTGGAGCGCCTTCGCGCGCTGGCGCGCCTCCCAACTGGCGACATGCTCGTCACCGCCCATCCTCATGCGGGTCTCCGGAGTGAGGACCGCCGCCGGGTCGAAGTCCATCTTCGGCCAGTCCTGCTGGGTGCTCGTGTGGTACCAGGCGAACTGAGCGACCCGATCCTCGTCAAGCGCTGGGTCGTCGAGATCAACGGCCACCCGGGGCGCGTCCTCGTACTCGCAGGTCAGGCCGCAGCCGGGGCACTCCTCTCCGCTCTGCTCCCAACGGTCAATCCAAGCCAGGCCGACGACGAACCGGCGCCCGCAGCCAGCGCACAACATGTGCCGCTCACGCGAGAAATCGATGGGCCGTTCCACGCCTCAATTCTCAGTATGGACCGCCTGTAAGTGTCGGCGGTCTCGCGGCTGCTCCGACACGCGTCACGTCACGGCCCCGACACCGCGTCGCCTGGACGTAGACCGAGCCGGCGGCGTTCGGCAAACACCACGGTCCACGCGCCCTCGTACTGCTCGTCGAACTCGCTGCACGAGGTGACGGTCGGGTTGGTGTCACAGCGCATGATGCCGAGGAACAGGCTGTACACGTCATCGACACTGTCGAGCACCGGCCCTTCGGCTGGGCCTGGTTCTCGCGGCGCCGCAGATGGCACGACCAGGCCGAACAGCGCCCGGGCGCTGCTGGCGTCTTCGGACTCGACCGTCGACATGCGGTTCCCGGCGTCGCGCACCTCGTAACGAACGCGCTGGAGCTTGCCCAGGTAGGACACAGAGCATCGCCCACCGGCGACCTTGGGTGCGTTCGTGCCGGGCTTGCACTCCTGCCGGCGTGTCCGCTGCGCGTTCGCCCACTCGTTCATCGCGTCGAGGTACTCCTCGTAGACGGGGGCGACGGAGCGCCCGGATCGCGTCTTGCCGTTCCTCCTCGCGTTGCTTGGCGCGAAGTTCTCGGTCGTTCTTGGCCTGCACCCTGATGGCCTCGACCTGTTGCTGCCCGGCCAGCCATTGACTCGCGAGCACACTGACAGCGGCGATGACCGCCGCGGCGATGGCGCTGACGACGGCAGGTTCCCGCAACCACTTCTTGATCCCCTCCCGTGGGGACGCCTGCACCACAGTTTCGATGCTGCCGGGATTCACTTGCCGGGCGCCTTCCGCGGGGTCCGGGCGGGTGTGGTCTCACCGGCCCGTAACTGGTCGACCTGGGTGCGGAGCTCGTCGAGCTGGTCACGGTGGCTAGCGCGTAGATCGGTCAACTGGTCGTGGTGGTTCTCGCGTAGGTCGGTGAGGCGCTGCTCGCCGTGACTGCGTTCCCGCTCGACCTCGGCCCGGGCCGCGTCCCGCTCCGCCCGCGCGGTCGCCTCACCCGCGCGGAGTTCACCGACCTGATCCCGGAGTTGGTCCAACTGGGCCCTCGTGGCGTCGAACTGGTCCCGCACTGTCGCGGCGGCCTGCTCACCCCGGTCAGCCCGGGCGGTCTCCGCGCTGGCCCGTTCGACCGCTCCGCGGGCGCGTTCCTCAGCCTCGACCCGGCCCGTATGGGCAGTGTCGAGCTCGCCGGCGAGGTGGTCCCGCTCCCTCTCCAGGGCAGTGACGCGGTCCTCCAACCGGGTCCGTACCGACGTCAAGTCAGCGATCACAGCCCCCGCCTCCGCCTCCGCCGTGGTGGCCGCCTCCCGAACCGCGGCGAGTTCGGTACGCAACGCGCCGGCCTCACCCTGGTGGGCCTCGGCCTGCTCGACCGCAGCAGCGAGTTCGACCTCCAGACGGGCCACCACATCAGCAGCCTCACCCGCTGCGGCATCCGCTTCCTCACGCTCCGCCTCCGCGCGGCGCTGCGCCTGCTCAGCCCGCGACGCCCGAGCAGCAGCAGCCGCGACCCGCTCCTGAGCCTCCGTCGTCACCGACTCAATCTGCACCTCCGCCGCATCCAAATCCCCAGCCGTACGGATCTCCTCAACCGCCCGCGGCAACTGCTCCAGAAGCAACTCCGCCATCCCCGTCAACTGAGCCACCAACTCCCCCGCCCGCTGACGAGCCACCTCCACCGGACGCCCCCCATCATCCCCACCACCAGAACCAGGCTCGCCAGCGCCAGCAGCCTTCAAACGCCGACGCTCCCGCCACGCCGACGCCCGAGAGTGCCCCGGATCGTCGCAATACGCCGGCGGCCGACCCACAGCATCACCCGCCGCCGCCGGCCGGCCACACCCCGGAAAGAGACACAACCGCTGCTCCGCCACCTGAACATCCATAACGTCACTATAACATACGAAATACGTAACGAAACAAAATAACGTAACAAAATACGTAACCTAGTTGCCCCTCGGACCCAACGGCCGGGAGTGGCCACGCCGGGGGGTCCCCCCTCCCCCCCGGGGCAACGACCAGGAAGCCCTGTGGATAACTCGGGCGATGACGTCGGGGCGGGCGACTACCTTCGAACCGTGACCGAGAAGCTCGACGACGTATGGACCAGCCGCGACTACCCCGTCCTTGTCGCCGCAGCGCGACGCATCGATCAAGGCGAACCGATGGTGAACCCCGAACAGCTCGTAGCCGACACCGGACTCGACCGAAATGAGATCAACCTTGCTGGCGCCGCGCTCAGGCGACGCAAACTCGTCGACGCCACAATCGCCTCGGGTGGGGACGTGCTCGCCTTGCATCACCTCTCAGGTGAGGCGTACCTCCTGACCGGACTCCACCCGGACGGTGACAACGCGATCACTCAACTGATCAACGCGCTACGCCAGGTAGCAGACCAAGTCACCGACCCCGAAGAGAAGTCCAAACTCCGACGCCTCGCGGACAACGCCAGCGCGGTCTCACGCGACGTCCTCGCAGCCGTGCTCGCAACAGTCATCACCGGAGGAATCGCGAACTGACCCCCCCGGGGGGGGTGTTCTGCTCATCGAAATCGGCCCCTCCCCCCAAGTCCGAACCCGCAAACGAGGGGGCGACCCAGCGAGCCAGAGCCACCCTTGGAGCGTCGGACCACCTCACCGACCGCTACCGGCCCCCACCAGCAACACCACGGCCAGTAGACGACGTCGCCTAGGTTTGCTCAGTGCCGAGCCACCTCACCGAACTCGTCTCCTTCGACGACTCCGGCAACCCCAGAGACGGCACTGCCGTGCTCGGCTGGGTCAAGTGCTCACCCGACCGGGTGGCGCGACGTACTCGGCGCGTGGCTCGACCACCGCAAACAACTATGGCGGCACTTCCAGATCCCAGTCACCAAGGAACTGCACACCACCCACTACGTCCATGGCCGTGGACGCCTAGCCACCAAACTCCCACCCCGGTACATCGACGACGGCGTCGAACTCCACAAAGACTTCGGCCGGGCCGTGGCACACACCTCGCTGGAAGCGCTGTCCTCGATCGGCGGCCTCGAAGTAGGAGCCGTGTACCGGCGAGGCGAACCCACCGACTGGCCGAGGTCAAGGCCGGCTGCTACGCCGCACTCGTGGACCAGTGGGAACGTCGCCTCACCGAACGTGACGAACTGGCGATGCTGTTCATGGACGGCGACGGCTCGGACCGCAGGTTCATCGACGTACACCGACGGCTACCACTACAACAGCGACGAGTAATCGAGGGCGTCGTGCACATCGACTCCGCGCAGTCGCAGCTGGTGCAGATGGCCGACCTCGTCGCGTGGACCGCATGGACCACCATCGACCGACCAGCGAACAACAAGTTCGCATGGGACTGGTACGACACCTACCTCGCACGCCTGGACCCAGCCCGGGCACCACGCTCCATCTGAACGCCCCCCGGACACAGCGAGACCCCCTTAGCCCACAGGTGTGGAGGGGGTCTGCACCACTAAAGTAGCACGAGCGGGGACCGCTAGACCCTCGGTCGAGGACTCGGGAGGCCACGACGGCCCTGGCCAGCGAGCCAGGCCGAATGCCCTCCGCGCCTGGACAAGGACATCGCCCCTCCCCTCCCAGACCCGATACGAGCAGGTCAGTAGACGATTCGTCACTGGTCGACCCAGAACTCAGGGTGAGCGTGGTCCAGGACCTTGGCGGCTCGAATGCGCTTGCCGAGCGCAGGGTCGACGATGGCCTGATCGGCGACCTGGGGTCGAAACGGACTTCCGTAGCCGTTGAAGCCCAGGTGTTCTGGGGCGTCCAAGGTCCACTGGGTGCCGGGCTGGATGATCAGGTCGGGCTCCTCGAGCCGACGACACCAGAGCGATTGCGTGCGTTCTCGGATGTGCTTGAGGTACTTGGCCATGGACTCGACCAGGCCATCGAGGGTGTCGTAACTGTGCTCGTAGACCGTGATGGCCCTGAATGGGTCCGGGCCTCGTAAGTTCGGGTCTGCGAGAGCGTGCATCTCGCTGATCGCAGGGCGCCGGTAGAGCGGGCGGGCGAAGCCATCGGGCCGCCCATGCTGGTCGATGGTGAGGATGTTCCATGAGGTGGTGGGCGCGCGGTGGGCTGAAGCGTTCCGGGCTTGCAGCATCCACGGCAACCAGTCCGATGGACCGTAGCCGGCCCACTCCCGACACAGGTTCACGAGGTCACGCTGGGCCTGGACTCCGTCATCGGTGGACGCACCGAACGCCTTGCCCTTCCCGTCGAAGAAGCGGTCCAGATCGGGCCAGCCGACCTTGAGCGGGTCGGTCTTGACGCCAGCGACGATGGTGATCATCGCCGCGGCTCGGTCCAAGGCCTGGACCAGGTGCACCAACGTGTGCACTGCCGAGACGCCGATCCTGCGGTCGCGACGTTCCTCATATGAGTTGCGCTGCAACGCGCTCACCAAGTTGTCGCTCGGCGCGTTGGGGTTGTCCTTGATGAACTTTTGCATCTTGAACTGGAGCCACGTGCGGTCGGCATGGAGCTGCTGGCGGTGCTCTAACGCGGCCAGCGCGGCGTCAAGCAACGCAGCGGCGACACCAGAGGTGCTTTGGATCAGGTAGTCGGCGAGCAAGACGAAACGACGGCCGTCGGTATGCCCACCCCAACTGGGAAAGCCACCGTCGGTCTCGTCGAGCTGCTCAACCAGTTCGCCAGCGAACTGGCCGTACCCGTTACACACGTCCTTGACCGGCGCCTTGTAGTCAGCCATCCCGGAACTCCTCAAATTCCTGCGGAGGCTCGAGCGTCCCGAGCCGCGCCACAGCCACGGATGCCCCCGCACCGGCGGCATGTCTGGATCGTCACCACACCACACGCCCCAGACGGACATCCTGGGCTGCTGCTGTGGTGGGACTCACTCGGCAGCGGGCGTTGGCGCGAGCTGGTCACCTACGTCGTGGAACTCGACACCGAAGAACGACTAGTGCAGGAATGGATCGCCAGCGACCTGGTCCAGCCGGCCAGCGACCCCGCGCGGGAACAGATAACACCCAACCCCCGCCAGGATCTCACCAACCCGTCATGGCGTCACGGCGTCACGACGGGTTGGTGTCCGCTGGGGGTGCGTAGCGAGGGCGCCGCGTGTTGGCGTCCTCCGTAGCACCGGATGACCCCGGTGACGGCGTAACTGGAGCGGCCAAGGAGCCGGCCCGTTCGAGGACGGACAGGTCGGTGCGTAACGCGGTCTGGAGGTCGCCCTCGGTCCATTCCTGGTCGACGCTCCGGACGGCGAGATCTTGCCGATGGAGCAGCCCGGCGAGGTACGTCCGAGACTCGCAGTGTCGTAGCCACCGAGGCAGATGGATGGCCCTACTGCCCGACGCTCGCCGCGCGAACGTCGTAGCCGATTTTGACGTCGACCCCGACCTCTTCGGTGATCTTGTTCGCGATCTCGACAAGCAGCCCCGCCAAGGCCGCACGCTTGTCCTCGTCCCGGAGGATTCCGACGCCGACCAGAGCGTTGGTCAGATAGTTCACCTCAGCCCGCCACCGGGAGGCTTCCTTGTCATCCCAGCCAGGCCCCTCAGTCACGAGCCGCTCGAAGTCGAGGATCGAGTTTTCCCAGGGCCGCCTCCTCTTGCGCGGATCCTCGCAAGGGATCTCCAGTTTCATGCCCGCTATCTCGATCACTCCACACATAACGTCACTCCTAGGTAGGGACGCGACGCCAAGGTGAACCCAGGAGCCGCAGGGGTACCAGATAGGAGCGCCTGCGCCCGTGTCTGATACATCATCGAGGGTTCCGAGGGAGTGCCTCGCTCGCCCAGGGGGCGGCCGGTCCTCCGCACCCGCAAGGACGTCGACCCTCAGCAACTCGTGCTCGTGAAACCGACATAGCAGCCAGCCATGTCCCGGCTGCCAAGACGGGCAGATGTCGAGCGTCAGGATGTTGCTAGCGACTGATCGGGTTGGACGAGTTCATGGACGACGGTAATGGTGCGGGAGACGCCGGGGCGTCACGCATCGCGCAGCCGCGGTGCTGCCCGTTGACATACCAAGTTCCAGAGTCGCCCTCGCCGGGCTGGGGCACCATCCACCCAGGCAACCCTACGACGAACGAGAGGGCGCCCGCAGTGGCGTGCCGGGGGCTGCGCACCAGGTGACCACCGCACCTAGAGGAGACGCCGGGTCGGTCAGGGAGCCTGATCGTGATAAGCAACCTCCACCCCGGGTACCTCGACGGTGGCCCGGGCGACGACCATCCGCCACCACGACGCCGGGTACGGCTTGGCGTCCGGCTCAGCAGCCCACATCTGCTCATCGCCGCGATAGATCCGCACCTGCGGATCGCGCATGT
>JBOFLG010000252.1:0-21230 GCA_051657745.1 Dermatophilaceae bacterium
GCGATGGACAGGTCATGGGTGATCACCAGGATGGTGGCTCCTTCGGCGTGCAGCTCGTGCAAGAGCGTCATCACCGCGGCCGAGGAATAGCTGTCGAGGTTCCCGGTGGGCTCGTCGGCAAGCACGATGGACGGCTGGCCGACCAGCGCACGAGCGATCGCCACCCGCTGCCGCTCACCCCCGGACAGCTTCTCCGGATGGTGGCCGAGCCGGTGGCCCAGGCCTACCCGGCGCAGGGTGTGCACGGCCAACTCGCGGCGGGTGCTCAGCGGCATCCCGCGGTAGAGCAGGCCGTCGGCAACGTTGTCGACGATGCTCATCCCGGACAGCAGGAAGAACTGTTGGAAGACGAAGCCGATCTCGGTGCTCCGCAGTGCCGACAGGTCGTCGTCGTCGAGTTCACCCGAGTCCAGGCCGGCCAGCATGACCTGCCCCGTGGTCGGCCGGTCGAGGGTGCCGATGATGTTGAGCAGCGTCGACTTGCCCGACCCCGACGGGCCCACCACCGCAGCTAACTCGCCGCGCCCGACCTGCAGGTCGACGCCATGCAGCACCCGGGTGACCGGGTCGGTGGGGTACTCCTTAGTCACATCGCGCAGCTCGAGCACCGGCACGCCGGAGACGTCCGGTGCCGCGCTGCCGACCTGGTCGGCGGCGGTCATTCGGCCACCGCCACGGTGGCGCCCTCGTCGACGCCGTCGACCTGGACCCACCCGCCGGCCACGGTGCCGATCTCGACCGCGACCAGTTCGGTGCCGCCGCCAGCACGGACTTCGACCGCGTACCCGCCACCCGCGAGGGCGAGCAGTGCGGTGACCGGCACGGCCAGTGCGCCTGTAGTGCGGGATCGCTCGACCGTCACGGTGGCGTCGCCGGTGTCGACCTCGGCGGCCGCTGCCGGGTCGCTGAGGGTCACGGTGACGTCGACTGTCGGCTCGGCCTGCGGGTCCTCGGTGTTCTCGTCGACGTCGGTGCCCACGCTGGCCACCGTGCCGGTGGTCTCGACCCCGCCGGGCAGTTCCACCTGGGCCGCCGTCCCCGCTTCGAGGTCCCTGGCGCGGTCGGCGTCGAGGGCGGCCACGACCACCTTCGTCGTGGCGGTCACCTGGAGCACGGCGCTACCGGCCTGCACCTGGGTGCCGACGTCGGAAGCGACCTCCTCGACCCGGACCGCACCGGCGCCGAACCGCACCTCGCCGAGCTGCATCACCCCGTCGGGATCCCCGCGCCCCAGCTTCTGCTCCCAGCGCTCGACGGCGTCGGCGGTGGCCGAGGTGTACTCGCGGTCGACCGTGACGTCGTCGCCGAACCCCAGGTCGCGCAGCGACTTCTCGAGTTGCTCCACGTCGGGGCCCTCGGTGCCGTCCGTCAACTCGCGGTACGCCGGCACAGGACCGCTGAGCAGCACCACCGGCTCGGCGTTCACCTCGAACAGGGCGCCGCCTACCGTCACCGTGGCGCCGTCCTTCGGTACCGACGTCACCACGCCGGATGCCGCCGCGTCCACGGCCGTCGGTTCGCCGAACCCGACCTCACCGGTGAGCTCCTCGATGGTGACCAGGTCGCGGCGTTCGACCGTTGCGGTTGCGCCAGCGCCGCTGGCTGGCGGGGCTGCCGACGAGTCGGGCCCGGAGGTCAGCAGGATGGCGGCCAGCCCTCCACTGGCGGCGAGCACCGCCACTGCGGCGCCGGCCATGACCCGGGTGCGGCTCACTGGCCACCGCCGGGCAGGAGGTCGCCGAACGCCGATTGGCACTTTTCCACGGCGGCCGCGACCTTCGGTTCGTCGGTGTTCAGGTCACCGAACGGACCCTGTCCGCCAGCGCCCCCAAGCCCGCCCTCGCTGAAGTCGGGGTCGGGCACGTCGATACCTTCGCCGCGGAGGCACTTCGCGAACTCGAGTGCGGCATCCTGCAGCTCGGACCGGTCCTCCTCGGTGATGCCGAGAGCGCCCTCGGGTGGCTGCCCGCAGGTCTCCTGGGCCTTCTGGAACTGCTCCCGATTGATCGGCTGGCCGCCCGCCACACCACCTGGGGGCCGGAGCGTGAGGTTGCCCTCGGCGTCAACGGTCGGGTCGGGTACGTCCAGACCTTCGCTGCGGAGGCACTCGACGTAGTCGAGGAGCTGTTGCTCGGCATCCCCGCTCGCCGTGGGTGACGTCGAGGACGAACTGCCGTCACTGCCGCTGCCCTCCTCGATGGCGGCTACCCCGCCGGATGACGACTCCGCCCCGCCGCAGGCGGTGAGAGCCCCGGCGAGGAGGGCCCCCACCACGAGAGCACGGAACGACCGGGCAGCGCCCACGGAACGGGTACGGAAGACTCGGGTCATGAACTCGACTCTCGGCGCAGGTCCTGAACCACGCCGAAGACGTAGATGAGAGCCGGGTGAGAAAGTCACCCGTTGCCCCCACCTGCTAACCCCCCGGACCCAGAGGGTCTCGAGGAGTTCAGGATGTGCTGAGCGGTCACCCGGTGCGCAAGGGGGGATTTGAACCCCCACGCCCTTTCGGACACTGGCACCTGAAGCCAGCGCGTCTGCCGTTCCGCCACTTGCGCGTGGTTGCTCTCGCGAGCCCCCATAGTCTGCCCGATGCCCCGGCCCCGCACAAAGTGACCGCGATGCGTCGTCACGTCGCGCCGGCGCGATCGCCCCTCGACTCGTGGCACGCGGAGGGCCTGCACGGCGTCGCTGGTTCTCTGGATGGATGCCGCAGCGCGGCTGCGCGTTACGGGCCTCCACTTGGTCAACGACGGCTACGCCCCAGTCGCGTGCGTGACCGCGATCCGCGCCGAAAGCACCTGCCGAGCAACCTCGCGCGGCACGGGTGGCCGAGCCATGCGCTCGTGCCGGATACGCTTGCCGAGGCCCACCACCGGCCCGGCCCGACGAGGAGGTGCAGCGTGGGTTTGTTCGACCGCCTCGAGGCGGGCATCGAGCGTGCCGTCCAGGGCACCTTCGCCAAGCACCTCAAGTCCGCTGTCCACCCGGTAGAGATCGCCAGTCACATCCGCCGGGCGATGGACGACCGGGCCGTGACCTCCGGTGGTCGCGCGATCGTGCCCAACGTGTTCACCATCGAGCTCTCGCCCAGCGACTTCGACCGTCTCTCCCCGGATGTCGGGAGCATCGAGGTCGATCTCGTGGCCTCGGCCGAAGAACACTGCGAGGGCCAGCGCTACCAGCCCGCCGGGCCGATCGACATCCTCTTCGAGGAGCACGATGACCTGGAGACCGGCGTGTTCCGGCTCCGACCGTCGAAGGCGTCACGCCCCCGCGCCACCGGCCTCACCGGCCAGAGCCGGGCGCTCCCTGGGCGGGCCGACCGCGATCATTCCTGGAACGCGCGGGATGCCGCCCGGTCCGTCCCGCCAGCCGCCGGCGTCCCCCTCGACCGCGCCGCATCATCCCCAGCCGAGCACGCAGCTCGCGAGCCGGCGGATGACGGTGGACCCACCCAGGCACACCCGGCGCCCGAAAGTCCGGCGCCGCCACGCCGGCCCCGGGTCAACCCCGCCGACCGGCCATGGCTCGACGTTGATGGCGAGCGCTATCCGCTGATGTCGGCGCTCACGATCGTCGGCCGCGATGACAGCGCCGACATCATCCTCGACGACCCTGGTATCTCGCGGCGGCACAGTGAACTGAGAGTCACCACTGACGGTCCCCACACGGTCGCCACCATCCGCGACCTCGGGTCCACCAACGGCACCTTCGTCAACGGAGAACGCATCACCAGCGAGCGGCTTGACGATGGCGACCGGGTCACGGTCGGCCGCACATCCATCACCTACCGGGCGGGTCGGAGGTGAGCGCGCGATGCTGAGCGAAATCACGATCACGGTGCTCCGGCTGGGTCTGCTCGTGGGGTTGTGGCTGTTCGTCTTCGCTGTCGTCGGCGTCCTCCGCGGCGACCTTTACGGCACCCGGGTCAAGCGCCGGGTAACCGCGACCCCTCGGCGGCTGGTGTCCGCCCGCGCCGGGCGTAATGCCAACGGAGCCGGCGCGGCCACCGAGGCAACGTCCAGGCCACGCCGTAGCGGCCTGTTCGGCTGGCGCAAGGCCGGTGGCGCGGCCGGCAAGGCACCCACTCGGCTGGTCGTCACCGCTGGCCAACTATCCGGCACCACCCTCCCGCTGCGACCAGCTGGCACTCTCATCGGCCGCAGCCCGGAATGCGCGCTCGTGCTCGATGACGACTATTCCTCGGGCCGGCACGCCCGCATCTACGAAGAGGGTGACGGCCGCTGGATGGTCGAGGACCTGCGCTCCACCAACGGCACGTTCCTCGGCGCGACCCGCCTCACTACCCCCGCTGAGGTGGCCGCCGGCAGCATCCTGCGCATCGGGCAGACGGTTCTGGAGCTTCAGAGGTAGCCGATGTCTCTCGCCTTCCACTACGCGGCTCGATCCGATGTTGGCATGGTCCGGTCCAACAACGAGGACTCTGGCTACGCGGGCCCGCACCTGCTCGCGATGGCCGACGGCATGGGTGGGCATGCCGGCGGCGACGTCGCGAGTTCCACCGTGATCGCCGCCCTGGTCGAGCTGGACGGGGAGTCCTTCGGCGGGCGCGACGCCAGCCAGGCGCTGCTCGACCGCATTACCGCCGCCAATACCGAGATCGGCCACCAGGTCGAGGCCGAGTCCCGGCTTGACGGCATGGGTACCACCCTGATCGCGCTACTCCGAGCCGCCGACACCATGGTGCTCGCGCACATTGGCGACTCGCGGGCGTTCCTGGTGCGGGACGGCGAGGTCACCCAGATCACCCGCGACCATTCGTTCGTGCAGACCCTCGTCGATGAGGGCCGGATCACGAGCGACGAGGCCAGTACCCATCCGCAGCGCTCGCTGGTCACCCGGGTGCTGACCGGCGCGGTCGGCGACGAGCCCGATCTCGTGGTGCGCCAGGGCCGGGCCGGTGACCGCTACCTCATCTGCTCCGATGGGCTCACCGACTATGTCGCGCGCGACACGGTGGCCAAGATCCTGATCAGCACCGCCGACCCCGGCGGGTGCGCCGACCGCCTCGTCGCGCTTGCCCTGCGCGCGGGCGCACCCGACAACGTCACGGTCGTGGTCGGTGACCTCGTTGACCTCACCACCACGACAGCTCCACCCACCCAGCCGCAGATCGTCGGAGCCGCCTCTGTGCGCGACGACGGCACCCGGCCGATGCCGATCACGCCGGCAGCCAAGGCTGCGGCCCTCAGTCGCGCCGCCACCGGCGCCGACAGTACCGACCCGGCGGATGACGAGCGCGTCACCCTCGCTGAGGAGGGGCCTCGATCACGGCGAGGCACCGTACTGCGACTGCTGGCCGCAACGATCGTGGTCGGCGTGGTGGTGGCCGGGGGCACCTACGCTGGCTATGCCTGGTCGCAGACGCAGTATTACCTCGGCACCGACTCGGGTGTGGTCACCGTGTTCCGGGGGGTCGACCAACGGCTCGGGCCGGTCGCGTTGTCATCGGCCGAGTACGCCACGACGATCAGTGTTGACGACCTGCCGGCGTCGTACAGCGCCACCCTCGACGAAGGAATCGACGTCGGTAGCCGCACCGAGGCCAACGAACGGGTCAGCGCACTGCAGATCCAGGCCGACGCCTGCCGGTGGGCACGCAGCAACGGCGAGGAGTGCCGCGCGGTGCCAGGGTCCTGGACCGCTCCAACCAGCACACCGTCGGTGACGCCCAGCGGCCCAGCCGCTACCGGTTCGCCCACCGTCACCCCTACCCCAGCCCGCCCAGCTCTGCCATCGCCCTCCCCGGCATCGTCGCCCCGACCGACCCGCTCGTCCACGCCGACCGTTCCGCCGTCGCCATGAGTGTCATCTCCTCGATCTCCCCACGAAACGGCCGCAACGTCGAGCTGGTCCTCCTCCTCGGCGCGGTCGGTATCGTCGGGTTCGCCTACATCGGGCTCGGCCTGGCCACCACGGGCACCGTGCCGCCGACACTGGCGGCGCTCGGTATCGGCTACCTCGGTGTGGCGCTCGCGTTCCACGTGGTGCTGCGCTGGCGCGCCTCCTACGCTGACCCGCTGATGCTGCCGATCATCGCGCTGCTCAACGGGCTTGGCTTGGTGATGATCCACCGCATCGACATCGCCGAAGGCCGCTCGATCGGCGAGGGGGTGGCGCTGCGCCAACTGATGTGGAGCGCGCTCGCCGTCGGTATCGCAACCGCAGCGCTCGTGGTCGTGCGGGACCACCGGCTGCTGCGGCGCTACACCTGGCTCTCGGGCGTGACCGGGTTCCTGCTGCTCTTGCTCCCGCTCACGCCCGGTATCGGGAGCAACCGGTTCGGCTCACGGATCTGGATCGAGGTGGGTCCGCTGTCGTTCCAGCCGGGTGAGGTCGCCAAGTTGCTGCTTGCCGTGTTCTTCGCCGGCTACTTGGTACAGACCCGCGATGCGCTGTCCGTGGCCGGTCGCAAGATCCTCGGGGTCACCTTGCCGCGAGCCCGCGATCTCGGGCCGATCCTGCTGGCTTGGGCCGCCAGCCTCGGGGTGCTGGTCTTCGAGCGCGACCTCGGCTCGTCGCTGCTCTTCTTCGGCCTGTTCGTGGCGATGTTGTACGTCGCCACTGAGCGGGTGTCCTGGATCGCGATCGGCCTCGGGCTGTTCGCCGGTGGGGCCTGGATCGCCTACCTGATCTTCGACCACGTCCAGCGCCGTGTTCTGCTCTGGTTAGACACGTTCAGCCCCGAGGCGCTCGCGGCATCCGACCAGCTCGCCCGAGGCCTGATGGGGATGGCGTCTGGCGGCATGTTCGGAACGGGGCTGGGCCGCGGCCGACCCGACCTCACCTATCTGGCCGAGTCGGATTTCGTCTTTGCCAGTTTCGGCGAGGAGCTCGGGCTGATCGGGCTGTTCGCCATTCTGCTGCTGTACGCACTGCTCGTGCAGCGCGGTCTCCGCACGTCGCTCGGCACCCGCGACGGGTTCGGCAAGTTGCTCGCCGCCGGGCTCGCGTTCTCGATGGCCCTGCAGCTGTTCGTCGTGGTTGGCGGAGTGACGCGCGTCATCCCACTGACCGGCCTGACCTTGCCGTTCATGTCCGCAGGTGGGTCGTCGCTGCTGGCGAACTGGGCATTGGTGGCGCTTCTCCTGCGGATCTCGGACCACGCCCGCCGACCGCCGCCTGACACTGGAGCCGTGAACCCGGTGGCGGAGGCGCGCACCGAGGTGGTGCGGATGCCGTGAATGCACCCATCCGCAGGCTGTCTCTGGTGGTAGCCGCGTTGTTCGCCGCACTGCTGGTGTCGACCACGTTGATCCAGTACATCTTTGCCGCCGACCTCAACGCCCGCCCCGACAACCGGCGAACCCTGCTGTCAACATTTGCCCGCGAGCGCGGCGACGTCCTGGTCGGTCAGGATCCGGTGGCCCGCTCGGTCCCCTCCGACGATGAGTACAAGTTCCAGCGGGTCTATGACGACCCCGGGCTGTACGCGCACATCACCGGGTACTACTCGTTCTTCGGTGCGAACGGCGGGCTTGAGCAGTCGGAGAACCCGTTTCTGTCCGGGTCGAGCGACCGGCTGTTCTACCGGCGGGTGTCCGACCTGTTCACCGGCCGTCGACCACAGGGGGCCACGCTCCAGACCACCATCGACCCGGCCGTGCAGCGGGCCGCAGCCACGGCACTCGGGAAGCAGCGAGGCGCAGCAGTCGCGCTCGACCCGCGAACCGGTGCAATCCTTGCCATGGTGAGCCGCCCCACGTATGACCCGGGGCAGTTGGCCACGCATGACATCGGCACTCTCGAGAAGAACTACGCACGGCTGAACAACAGTCCGGAGCGGCCTCTGGTCAACCGGGCGATTGGCGGTGACCTGTACCCGCCGGGTTCAGTGTTCAAGGTGGTCACCGCGGCGGCGGCGCTCTCGAGCGGTGAGTACTCCGAGGACTCGGTGCTGCCCGGCCCCGCGGAACTCGACGTGCCCCAAACCTCGGTCGACCTTCCGAACGCGTTCGACGGGCCGTGCGGGCCCGGCGACAAGGTCGACTTCACTCGGGCCATGGCCATCTCGTGTAACAGTGCGCTGGCCACGGTGGGCATGGATATCGGCGCCGACGCGCTGCGCGAGCAAGCCGCGAAGTTCGGCTTCGGCGACTCCGTGTCGGTGCCGATGCCGGTGACGCCGAGCCGGGTCCCGGCCGAGCTCGACACCCCGCAACTCGCACAGTCCTCGATCGGGCAGTTCGATGTGCGGGCAACTCCGACCCAGATGGCGATGGTGGCAGCCGGCGTGGCAAATGGTGGGGTGGTCATGCAGCCGTACCTCGTGGAGTCCGTCGTCGGCTCCGATCTTTCGGTTGTCGAGTCCACCGAACCTCGGGAGTTCTCTCGGGCCGTCGATGGGGAGGTCGCGGGCCAACTCACCCGGATGATGGAGGCAGTCGTCGATGATGGCAGCGGCCGACGTGCCCAGATTGACGGCATCCGAGTGGCTGGCAAGACCGGTACCGCAGAGACCGGTAACGAAGGTCGCTCGCATGCCTGGTTTATCTCGTTCGCCCCGGCCAACGACCCGCAGATCGCCGTGGCGGTCATCGTCGAGAACGGCGGCGACGCCCGTGACGAGGCGGGGGGAGGGGCGGTAGCCGGACCGATCGCCCGCGAGATGATGGAAGCCAGGTTGACCCGATGAGGAGCATCCGAGATGCCTGACCTCCCTGAGCTGTTGGGGGGCCGATACGAGGTCGGCGAACTCATCGGCCGTGGCGGTATGGCCGAGGTGCATCTCGGCTTCGACAGCCGGCTTGGCCGCCAGGTGGCCATCAAGATGCTGCGCACCGACCTTGCCCGGGACCAGACGTTTCTCAGCAGGTTCCGCCGGGAGGCTCAGGCGGCAGCATCGCTCGGCCACGCAGCGATCGTCGCCGTCTACGACCATGGTGAGGACCACATCGTGGAGAGCGGTGGCGCGCAGGTCCGGGTGCCGTACATCGTCATGGAGTACGTCAACGGCAGCACCTTGCGCGACCTGGTCGCCGAGCACGGCCCGCTCGCTCCGGCGGAGGCACTGCGCATCACCGAGGGTGTACTCGACGCCCTGGGCTACAGCCATCGTGGTGGCATCGTGCATCGCGACATCAAGCCGGCCAATGTGATGATCGCGGCCGACGGCATGGTGAAAGTCATGGACTTCGGCATTGCCCGCGCCATGGCCGACGCCAATGCCACGATGACGCAGACCCAGGCAGTGATCGGCACCGCCCAGTACCTCTCGCCGGAGCAGGCCCAGGGCCAGCCGGTCGACGCACGGTCTGACCTCTATTCCAGCGGCTGTCTGCTCTTCGAACTGCTCACCGGGCGTCCCCCGTTTGTCGGTGACAGCCCGGTGTCGGTGGCGTATCAGCATGTCCAGGAACCGCCGAGGCCACCTTCGCACGTCATTCCAGGCATCAGCCCTGACCTTGATGCGGTGATCCTCCACGCGCTGACCAAGTCCCGCGAATCTCGCTACCAGAACGCCGGGGAGTTCCGCGCGGACCTTCAGGCGGTGCGGCTCGGCCGGCCGATCGGGGCCGCCGCCCGCGGCACGGCAGCACTGGTCGGCGCGTCCAGGGGGGGCGCGGTGAGCGCCCGGTCGCTGTCCTCGTTTGCGCCGGATGCAGAGGCGCCAACCCGCGCGTTCATCGCATCAGATTTCGCCACTCCGGCGCCACTCGGCACCGAGAGCACCCCAGTGACCCGTAGCGATCTTCACCAGCAGCGCAAGAACCGGCGCAGTCCGGCCGCGGCGGTCGTGCTCGCGGTTGCTGCGCTGGCCGCGCTCGGACTCCTGGCCTACGGCGTTGTCATGGGGTCACGCACCGACGAGCCGCCGATGGTCACGGTGCCGGATGTCGTTGGCAGCACTCGGCAAACCGCCGAGGCCAGGCTCAAGAGTGCTGGACTAGCGGTCACGGTGGTGGCCGAGTCCAGCGACACGGTGTCCGAGGATGACGTCATCAGACAAGATGTGGCGCCTCAAGCCCGGGTCAAACCCAATGTCACGGTGACGATTGCCGTGTCCACTGGCCCATCGTCGGTGACCGTTCCTGACCTCAAGGGTCGGACCGCTGATGAAGCCACCCAGCAACTTTCCGACCTTGGCTTGCGAATCGGCAAGGTCGAGGAGGTCAACGACCCCAATACCGAGGGTGGCATCATCATCGACTCCAATCCCGGTTCGGGTACCGCGGTGGCGGCCAGCACCTCGGTCAACGTGCGGGTCGGGACGGGCAAGGTCGCCGTGCCCAACGTGGTCGGTCTCAGCCAGAGTGACGCCCAGCGCACGCTCGCCGACGCCAACCTGCAGGTCCAGACCGAGTTCCGGCAGACGGTCGATGTGGCTGAGGGGCAGGTGATCGAGCAGGGGGCCACGAGCGGCGAGGCCGTCGACCAGGGCACCCAGGTAAAGATCATCGTGGCCCAGAAGCCGGCTCCCACACCCAGCCCGCCACTTCCGACCGAGAGCGCGCTACCCAGCACACCGGTCCCCACCGTCAGCGTGCCCGCCAGCCCGCCGCCGACGCCCTGAACGGTCAGCCGGCGGCAGCGACCATCCGGGCGACTCCGGCCGCGTCGTGCACCAGCGGGCTCAGCCCTGCGGATCGCTGCACGGCATCCGGTAGCCCGGCGAGCCCCAGCCAGGTAGCCAGCAGCCGGTGGCCGCCTTCGGTGAGCACCGACTCAGGGTGGAACTGCACGCCGTGCAGCGGCAGGCTGGCGTGCCGCACCGCCATGACGACGCTGCGGGTACCACTGTCGGCGTGAGCGGCTGTGTGCCCGTTCGGCACGAGGTCCGGAGGCAGTGTGCCTGGCTCGATGGTGAGGGAGTGATAGCGGGTGGCGGTGAACGGATCGGGTAGTCCCTCGAGTACTCCCGAGCCGTCGTGGTGGACCCGAGAGGTCTTGCCGTGCAGCAACTCGGGCGCCCGGACTACCGAGGCGCCCATTACCACTCCGAGCGCCTGATGGCCGAGGCACACGCCGAGCATCGGCTGGGCGCGCTCGGCGCACCCCTCGATCATTGCCAGTGACGCCCCGGCCTCCTCGGGCGTGCCGGGACCTGGCGAGACGAGCACACCGTCGAAGTCGGCGGCATCCGACGGCGTGACCGCGTCGTTGCGCACGACCTCGCAGTGGGCACCCAACTGTTCGAGATAGCCGACGATGGTGAAGACAAAACTGTCGTAGTTGTCGACGACGAGCACCCGGGTCATGCCGTCATTCTCGCAGGATGCCGCGCCCTACTCGCCGACTGTGTTCCCCGTGAACGGCAGCAGCGGACTGACCGCTGGAAACACCCACATGAAGAGGATGGCGAGGACGAGTACCAGAAGGACGGCACACTGCACTGTCTTCGCCCACCAAGGGCCGAGCAGCACTCGCCAGAGGGCGCCGTACATCAGATGCTCAGCCACTGGCGGGGATTCCACCGGTCGCGCGGGACGGTCTCGACGAGCCGGCCGTACACGATGTAGCGGCGGGTGGCGCTGTACTTGGGGTGGCACGAGGTCATCGTCAGCATCGCCTCCTTCGGCCGCGCCCCGGGCTTTCCCGGAACCGGCGCGATCACGTCGGTGTCCTCGGGCCGCACGATCTCGCGCCCGGTGACCTCATAGACGAAGAACTGGGCGCGCGTCTCGATCACCACCCGGTCCCGGTCACGCAGTGTGTCGATGGTGTGAAACGGACGCCCATAGGTGGTGCGGTGGCCCGCGATCGAGAAGTTGCCGACCCGGCCCGGGCCGACGCTGCTCGAGTAGTGGCCGATACCGCGCTCGAGCACCGGGCGCCCGGTGCCCTCGATCACCGGGCGGGCCCACCCCTCGCCAAACCGTGGGATGCGCACCAGCGCGAACGCGCCATCGGTGCCGATGGCCTCCGGGACACCCTTGTCGGAGACCCGTTGTGGGCGATCGTCAGCGACGAAGTCGTCCTCGAGGTCGCGCACGGTCTCGGTCTGCACCCGATTCGCGACGAGATCGGTCCACCACAGCTGCCAGGCGACGAGCAGCAGAAGCAGCACTCCCAGGGTCACGAGCAGCTCGCCGACGACCCCGACGGTTCGGCGGATCACGAGCGGGGCACCCGAGCTCGCTCGGCGGTGATCGACCCGCTATACGCGGGGAATGTGCGCGTACCCAGTTGATCGACGGTGTAGGTGAGTCCGACCGCGACCGACCACTGTCGCACCACATCGATGGCGGAGTCCCGGTCCAGCGACCGTCGCATCCGGTCGATGTCACCGATAGCGGTCACGACGTACGGCGGCGAGTACACCCGGCCCTGGAGGATCAAGGTGTTGCCGACGCAGCGCACCGCGCTGGTTGAGACCACCCGCTGGTCCTGGAGCATCATCGCCTCGGCCCCGCCGGCCCAGAGCGCGTTGACGACGGCCTGCACATCCTGCTGGTGGATGACGTAGTCGTCGGGGTCGGCGCCGGGGGGCACTTCTCCGTTGACGAGCGTGGCGTCGTCGAGGCTCACGCTGAGAGCGGGTCCCACCACGGTGGTGCGCCCGGCGGCCGCGGTCAGGTCGGCAGCGGCCCGCTGGAGCTGCAGGGTCTCCTCGTCACCGGGAGCGAGGCGCGAGGTCGCGTCGTCAACTTGGCTTTGCAGGTCGCCCACCTGCTCCGACCGCTGCTCGTTGGACCGGGTCTGCTCACGGATGAGGTCCGGGAGCCGCGCGGAGTCTGAGCGTAGGCTGGCGCTGCCGTCAGATGCCCGCACGCTGGAGGCGAACAACGCGCCCGCGACGAGCGTGGCCACCGGCACCAGCCAGGGCCACGGCAAGGGCTGATCGGCTCGGCCTGCGTCCGTGCGGTCCACCGCCACTCTCCTTCCGGTTGACCCCCTACGCTAGGTCATTGAGTACATCGAACAAGGAGAGTCCCCCGTGCCCGAGTCCAAGGGTCGCTCGAAGTCCACCTACACCCCACCGCCCACCGCACGGTCGAAGCCGGGGCCCAGTGCACGGTGGTGGGCTCCGGCGATGATCACCCTGATGGTGCTTGGCCTGATTTGGGTGGTCACCTATTACATCTCGGGCACCCGCCAGTTGCCGGCCCCGCAGCTCGAGCGCTGGAACCTCGGGGTGGGCTTCGGGCTGATGATGGCCGGATTCTTGATGACCACCCGATGGCGCTGACGCCCGGATCCGCTGACGTGCGGTAGCTCGGGGGCGCGTCGGGTGCGCGCCCCCGAGCGGCGACGGGGCGGGTGCGCCCCCCCCGCGATGGCCACGCCGTCCGGGGCGGACCCACACCCGTTGACGTTCCGGCACAGTGGTTTCCGCATCCTCGGCTCCCCGCCTCTTCGAGGTCGAGTTGTCCACAGAGTTCTCCACCCCTGGGGACGAATCACACAGGTGTAAGCCGAAAGGATGAGGCGGGGTCGGCTGATCGGCTGGTCACACCGTCGCGTACCTGATGGTGGCCACGACGACGAGCAGCAGCCCCACCGCGACCAGACCAGCCCACTGCACCTGCCGATTGCCCGGCTGCATCGGCGTCCGCGAGCGCCCGAGGTAGGCCACGGCCGCGGCAGCCGCAGCTCCGGTAACCAGCCCCCCCAGGTGCGCCTGCCAGGCGATGTTCAGGCCAGGGATGAAGCCGATGACGGCGTTGATCCCGATCAGGACGTACATCCCGGATGCCGACCGCTTGAGCCGACGCTGCAGCACGATATACGCACCAAACAGGCCGAACACGGCACCTGACGCGCCAACCGCGCCCTGTGACCAGGTGCCGACATCGCCGGCAATCAGGTCGGCCGTTGACGGCGGCGCCGACAGCAGCAGATACATGACCGAGCCGCCAAGCGCACTCAGCAGATGGAGCGTGACAAACCGGGCCCGGCCGAGCATCGGCTCGAGGTAGGTGCCCATCAGCCACAGCCCATAGAGGTTCAACCCGATGTGCAGCAGATCGCCGTGGGCGAATGCCGAGAGGACGAACCGCCACGGCTCGCTCTCGCCGAGGGCCGGGACGAATGCCACCCGGCTGGTCACCTCGGGCACCACCTGCTGCGCGAGGAACACCACGACGCAGACGGCGATGATCGCAATCGTCGCCTGCGGCCGGCCGTCGGTGAGCGAACCACCGAACACGGTGCGGGCGTGGCGCACCGACCGGGCACCCTCGGCAACGCAGTCGGTGCACTGGATGCCAACCGCAGCCGGACGCTGACACTCGGGGCAGGCGGGCCGTCGGCAACGCTGGCAGCGGACATACGACTCCCGGTCCGAATGGCGCGGGCAGGTCGGCACCTGCTCAGGTACCTGGGGAGGGAGCGGCTGCTCACTCATCGTCATCCGCCTACCGACACCACCTGCTGATGATGCAGGTCAGCTCTCGACCGTGATGCGCTCGATGACGACGTCGTCGAGCGGTGCGTCCTGGGCTCCGGTGGGCGTCGCAGCAAGCGTGTCGACCACCTGCCGGCTTGGTGCATCGGCGACCTCGCCGAAGATCGTGTGCTTGCCATTGAGCCAGGTGGTGGCGCCAACCGTGATGAAGAACTGCGAGCCGTTGGTGCCCTTACCTCCGCGCTTGCCGGCGTTGGCCATGGCGAGCAGGTACGGGCGGTCGAACTGCTTGTCGGGGTGCACCTCATCGTCGAAGGTGTAGCCAGGACCGCCCATACCCTTTCCGACCGGGCAGCCGCCCTGCACCATGAAGCCAGGGATGATGCGGTGAAACGTCAGCCCGTCATAGAACGGGGTGGGATTCGTACGGCCGGCGTCGTCGCGGTACTCCTTGTCACCGGTGGCGAGACCGACGAAGTTCTCGACGGTGGCAGGTGCCTCATTCGGAAATAGCTCGACGACGATGGGGCCATGGTTGGTGTGCAGAGTTGCCTTCATGCAGGTGATCCTCTCACGCGGACTACGACGAGCGGGATGCCCGGCCACGGCTCAGCCGCAGCTCGAACCAGTCCAGACGACTGTTGCTGCGGGCCGTGTTCTCGATCATCGAACAGGGCAGGATAGGGCTATTCGCCACGTCGAGGAGGATCAGGTGTTCCGCACCAGCAAGACCGACCGGGCCACGGACACGGTGGCTGCCACTGCCGACCACAACGCTGCCGACCACAACGCCGTCGACCATGAACAGACACCGGATGCCGCCGGCAGCGTGCTCGACCAGGTCACCGACGAGCCAGCCACCGACGATCTGGGGCCCGGGGCCGACCCGGCCACGGACCCACTTACTGAGGTCAAGGAGTTGATCGTCGATGAGGTACTCCCCGCGCTCCTGGCTGCAGTCGCTGCGGTACGGACCGGGTCGGTTGCTGTCCCAGACGTGACTGTTGAGGCCGCCGACCATGCGCCCGAGTCGCTCGCCGGGCTCGCACGCGACGACGTGAAGAAGCGCGGTGCAGGGACCTGGGTGTTGCTGCTCGGCCTCGCGGGCGGCGCGGCGGCGTTCGCGTGGCGCAAGAGCCACGAACGCCCAGACCCGTGGGCGACTGCCGCGCCCTCCCAACCGCCGGCCTCGTCGTCATCCCCCAGAGACGCCTTTTCGAGCCCGAACGGGCACGCGAAGTCGGTCGAGGCGACGACTGCGGCGGCGACAGCCACCGAGGCGCTGGTCGACCTCGAGGCAGACCCGGTCGATGAGCCCATCGAGCACGAAAGCACTGGCACCGAGACGGTGGCCAACGGTGGCGAACCCGTCGACTCCGCGCTTGCCTACCCCGACGGGTTCGCTCCTGATGACACGTCGCTGAGCTCGGATAGCTCGGCGTCGAGCATCGATATCGGCACCGGGAAGTCCTGAGCCTGGGCATCCGTGGAACGGCGTTCGTGGACCTGGACGTAGCCCACTCCGCGCGGACCGCCTCCTCCGCATCGTGACCACCTGCGAGCAGCCACCCCCGGTCGCCGCGCTGGGATCGGCAACGTCACGGGTTCGGGAGCGTCACAGGTTCGGGAGCGCGGGGAGTTCTGGCCGACGGATCCACGCGCTGAGGAGAGCGCCGTGCATGCCGATGTCGCTCGCGACGTGCGCCTCGAAGTCGGCCGTGGTGACCACGCCGTAGCGGTGCTGGCAGACCCAGTCCCGCACCAGGGCGAAGAACCGCCGGCCACCGACGACGGTGCGCAGCGCATGCAGTGCCAATGCCCCACGCTTGTAGACGCGGTCGTCGAAAACTCGATCAGGTCCAGGGTCGGCGAGCACCAGATCCTGCGGACGCGCAGCGAGAACCCGGTGGTGGCGGGCCGCCTCCCGGTCGACGGTGGAACGCCCCGACGCCTCCGCCCAAAGCCACTCCGCATAACAGGCGAACCCCTCGTGCAACCAGATATCCGCCAGTGACGCCGCGGTCACGGCGTTGCCGAACCACTGATGGGCGAGCTCGTGGGCGATGAGCCGCTGGGCGTCCCATCCCCGGGCGAGGTGGTTGCTGCCGAAGGTGGACAGGGTCTGCGACTCCAGCGGGATCTCGAGGATGTCATCGGTCACCACCACGGTGTACCGATCGAACGGGTACGGGCCGAACAGCTCGGCGAACACGGCGAGCATCGCGGGCTGGTCAGCGAACGCCCGGCGGGCGGGCGCCATCCACGCCGGCGAGGCGATGAGAAACGTCGGGATGACGTCGTTGAGCTGCTCCTCCACCGCGTACCGGCCGATCTGAACGGTGGCGAGATACGGCGCCGTCGGCTGGTTCTGCACGTACTCCCACGCAGTGCGCCGTCCGGCTCGCCGTGTGTCGACCAGACTCCCAGCGGCGACGACGCGGTACTCCGGGTCTGTCTCGATGGTCACCCGGTAGCTCGCCTTGTCGGCCATCCGGTCGTTGCATGGGAACCACGTCGGAGCGCCGTGCGGCTGGGCGGCGACGAGTACGCCGTCGGTGAGTTCCTCCCACCCGGCAGCGCCGTCTGGCCCCGGCATCGGGCGTGGCCGGCCCCGATACCCGACCCGGATGACGAGCCGCTCGCCTCGGGGGACGCTGCCGCGGAACCGGATCCGCAAGCGCGAGGCGCGGTGGGTCCAGCGGGCGACGGTTCCGCCATCCACCTCCAGACCGGTCACGACCAGGCCGTAGAGGTCGAGCAGGAGGTCGGACAGATCCTCGAGGGCACGGACCCGAAGCGTGGCCGAGCCGGCGAGATGGTTCCCCGTCGGCTTGTAGCGCAGTGCGAGGTCGTAGTGCTCGACCGTGTAACGCGGGTCGCCGTGACCGGGCAGGTACGGATCGGCCCCCGTCACTCGTCCACCGCCCACGGGCCGACAGGGTTGCCGATCCACCGGGTCTTGTCCGGCACCGACTCGCCGCGCATCACGAGTGAGACCGGCCCGACGGTGGCGTGTCGGCCGATCCGGGCGGCCGGAAGCACGACCGAGTTCGGGCCGAGGGTGCCGCCCTCGGCGATCGTCACGGCGTCCATGGCCAACACCCTGTCGTGAAAAAGGTGGGTCTGCACGACGCAGCCTCGGCCGACCGTCGCCCCGTCGCGCAGATGGACCAGGTCGGCCTCGGGCAGCCAGTACGTCTCACACCAGACGCCACGTCCGATGCGCGCACCCATCGAACGCAGCCAGAGGTTGAGCACCGCGGTGCCGGTGGCGGCGCGCGCCAGCCAGGGTGCGGCGACCGACTCCACAAAGGTGTCGGCGAGTTCGGCCCGCCACACCGCCGAACTCCATAGCGGATGGTCCGATGGCCGCAGCCGGCCAACCAGGAGCCATTTGGCCGCGGTCGTGATCCCCGCGGCAAGCGCCCCGGCGACCAGCAGTACCGGACCGCCGAGGAGCACCGCCCACCCGGCCCCGCGATCACCCAGCGCGAGCAGGGCACCGGCCGCGAGCACGACCAGGACGACGTGCACCGCGACGGCCAGCGCGCGGCATCCCTCGACCAGGACACGCGCCATCCGCAGCCGAGCCGGTGGGGTGTGGGTTCGGGAAGCATCGACCGTGTCAGCCTCACGGCGGAGCGGTCGCGGTGGGCTGCCGAGCCACGACGAGCCAGCCGTGGCGTCGCCGCGCCGTGGCGCCGCCGAAAGTACGGCCACCAGCGCCCGTTTGGGCACCTTTCGGCCGGGGGCAGCCATCCCGGAATTGCCGACGAACGCGCCTTTGCCGACCCGCACGCGCTCGACCCGCAACCACCCGCCCGCCAGCTCGTAGCCGCCCACGAGGGTGTCGTCGGCGAGGAACGCACCCTCGCCAATGCTGACGAAGCGCGGGAGGAGCAACACGGTTGACGCTTCGACGTTGCGGTCGACGTCAGCGCCGAGCGCCCGCAGCCACGCTGGGGTCAGGCTCGAGGAGTAGAGCGGGAACAGCCAGGTGCGAGCCTCGTCGAGCACCCGCACGACCGACCATGCCTGCCAGGCGCGCAACCCATGCACCGGATGATGGCCCGGTTCCAGACCGAGCGACAGCAGACGGACAGCAAGGATGACGAGCAGCGCCAGCGCCGTGAACCCGGCGACCGTGCCCAACGGCACCCAGACCACCGCGATACGGACCGCGTCGGCCACGTCGGCCGCGTCGGCAAGAGAGCCAACAGCCGGGAGGGCCCCGATCAGCGCCGCGATGATGGGCAGGAGCGAAAGCGCCACTGCGGTGGTGGCGTAGGCGGCCTGCCAGGCCGGGCGATGCGGGGCGCGCTCGGGGCTCCACGGGCCACGGGCTGGCGCGGTGTACACCGCCGGCGCGCCCGACCATGCCTCGTCGGGAGGGATGACACCGAACACAGCGGAGCCGGCGGCGATCTCGGCTCGCGCCCCGATGTCGGCGCCGGGCAGCAAGGTCGAGCGGGCACCGACCCGGGCATCGGCCCGCACCCGGACCTCGCCGACGTGCACCTGGCCGCCGTCGATCCAATGCCCAGCAAGGTCGACCTCGGGCTCGATGGCGCAGCCGGTACCGAGCCGAAGCAGCCCGGTGACCGGCGGCACGCTGTGCAGGTCAACGTGCCGCGCTACCCGGCAGCCGAGCAACCGGGCGTACACCTTCACGAACGGAGCGGTGGAGAGGCTGGCGGCGCCGAGCTCGTCAACGAGCCGTTCGGCGAGCCAGAGTCGCAGGTGCACGCGCCCGCCCCGGGGGTATCGCCCCGGTCGGACTCCAGCGAGTACGGCTCGGGCGGCGGCGGCGCCGAGCAGGATTCGGCCGAGCGGGCTGACCAGAAGCACCCAGCCCAAGAGAACCCAGCCCCACCTCACCTCGGGAAGCCACGTCATCCCCCACGCCTCGCGACCGACGAGGGAGGCCAGCCCAGCCCAGGTGAGCCAGCGCAGCGCGCCGATCGCCCGAACACCGACGGTGGCGACCACCTGGGCGACCTGGGTGCCGAGGGGTACCGGCCGGACCGATGCGTTGCGGCGCCCGGTCGGTGCGGCCATCGCGTCCAGTGCGGTCGCGAGTGCGGCGACGGTGGAGTGCTCGTAGACGTCGGCGACGGTGACCTCGGGATGACGGTCACGGAGCCGGGACACGAGCTGGGCGGCGGTGAGGCTGCCGCCTCCGAGGTCGAAGAAGTCGTCGTCGGGCGACTCCGGACCGGCGCCGAGGATGCCGGACCACAACTCCGCGAGCCAGGCGGAGGTGCCGCTCAGACCGGGACCGTCACGGTCCACCCCGGCATGGCTCGCCGGCGCCGAGGCGCGCTGGACCCGGGCGTGTGCACGGAGGACGGGCGTGCCGGTGCCGCTGGCCGGGAGCGGCCACGGTAGGGCGTTGCGGTCGATCTTGCCTGAGGTACGTGTCGGCAACGTGTCGACCACCGCGATCCGGGGGACGAGTGCGGCCGGCATCGTGGCTCGGAGGTGCTCGGCGGCTCGCTTGGCGTCGAACCCGGTTGTCGCGGTGACGTATCCGACGATCAGGTGGTTTCCGGCGTCAGTTCGGCGCACCGCGGCGGCAGCGCCGGTGACGCGGTCGAGACGTAGCAGGGCGCTGTCGATCTCACCGAGTTCGATCCGCCGGCCGCCGACCTTGACCTGGTCGTCGGCGCGCCCCTGAAAGACCAGGCCGGTGCCGTCGAATCGGACCAGGTCACCGCTACGGTAGGCACGCTCCCAGCCGAGGGTCGGCATCGCCGCGTAGCCAGCGGCATCCTTCTCGGGGTCGAGGTACCGGGCGAGGCCAACACCGCCGATGATCAGTTCGCCAGACTCACCCTTGGCGACGGGCCTGCCATCCGGGTCGACGACGGCGAGGTCCCAGCCGTCGAGTGGGAGGCCGATGCGGACCGGCGGCTCGCCGGTGAGCCGCGCGCCGCAGGCGACCACGGTGGCCTCGGTGGGGCCGTAGGTATTCCAGACCTCGCGGACGGGGGTGGCGAGTCGGGCACCGATCTCGGGCGGACACGCCTCACCGCCGAGGATGAGGAGGCGCACGGACGCGAGCGCACCAGCTGGCCAGAGCGCGACCAGGGTGGGCACGGTGCTCACGACAGTGACGTCGTTGGCCACAAGCCACGGGCCGAGGTCCATCCCGGAGCGGACCAGGCTCCGCGGCGCCGGTACCAGGCAGGCGCCGTAACGCCAGGCGAGCCACATCTCCTCGCAACTGGCGTCGAACGCGACCGACAGACCCGCCATGACCCGGTCGCCGGGGCCGATCGGGTTGTCCTGAAGGAATATCCGCGCCTCGGCGTCGATGAATGCGGCCGCGCTGCGGTGGCTCACGGCCACACCCTTGGGGGTCCCGGTCGACCCGGACGTAAAGATCACCCAGGCGTCGTCGGTGCCGGCCGGTGGGTTGGTGCGCACGTCATCGACCAGCGTCCGGCCGCCGGTCACTCGCGCCGGGGCTGATGGCGCCTGGGCGTTCGTGGGTGTGGCATCCGGCGCCGATCCCGGCGCCGGGTGAGCAGGGAGGACCGCAAGATCGGTGGCGACGACCGCGACAACACCGGCCTCATCGAAGACCACTCGGGCCCGCTCGTCGGGGTCGTCGTGGTCGACGGGGACGTATGCGGCGCCAGCGACGAGGATGCCGAGAATCGCGACGTACAGGTCGACGGTCCCGGACGGGATCCTTACCCCGACCCGGTGACCGCGCCGAACTCCGTTGTCCCGCAGCGTGGCGGCGAGCATCTCGGCGGCATCGAGTAGCTCCTCATAGGTCAGCACAGCCCGACCGTTGTCGATAGCTGGGGTGTTCGGATAGTCGATGACGGTGGCACGAAGTACGTCGACCAGCGTGCGTGGCGACGGCGCCAGGTGGCCACGGAGCAAGAGGTCAGTCGAATCACCGCGG
>JBOFLG010000253.1:0-9250 GCA_051657745.1 Dermatophilaceae bacterium
ACATATTTCAACTCGGACGACGAGACGAACATCTATCCACGCCTCGAGTGCGCTGTGCCTCTTTCCCCTTCGTGTGCTATCGAAAATAGCCAGAAAGTCGAAACCACGTCAACCAAGGAAACATCTAGTTGCTGTGCCTCGCGCGTTCTCATGTAGTCCTGTATTACGCCTCGCCTCGAGAAAGTCCCCGGTAGTGAGGTTTTCTCACCAGCGGCCTTGTTGCATGGTGGTGAGGTCGAGCGGTTCCTCACTGATTGGGTGCGGAGTTCGGTGACTCTCGACAATGACGTGGTCGCCGAGCTGCCGAGGGTGCTGCGGGCCTGGGTCGGGTTCGCGCTGCGGCGCGCCGGTCTGGCGGCCGGAGCACCTCGTGGCGGTGGTCGAGGCGGTCGACGCGTTCGAGCGCGGCTACCTCGACGCCGGATGACGCCCTGCGGCGCCGCACCGGCTGACGCGGCGTCGGCCGTTGCGGTAGAGCGCCTCACCTGTTCGGTCGGGCCGAGACCGATCGGTGTCGGCGGCCGGCCGCGTTGGTCAGGATGAGTGCTGGAGGTTCAATCATGATCGAGACACGTGCCCGACTAGACCGCACGGATGACGCCCGCCACCGCGACACCGCGGCCGATGCCAGGACCGACGCCGTCCGGACGGCCGCCGACGTCAGCGCCATCGCTGCGGCCGACTGGGATTCCTGGGCGGCCCGGGTCGACGGCGAACGGGACATCGCGGTCGTGCTCGACGCCATGCCGCGCGCGCACGCTTCCGTGGGTGCGTATGCAGCAGGTCCGCAGCATCCCTTGGCCCCGGTCGACGGTGTGCTCACTGCACCGCGCGGGGTGGTTGGCCCGTTTGCTCGTTCCGACCGGCCAGCAGGGCAGGCGCGGCCACGTGGTGGGGGTGGCCGCAGTGGTCTGGGTACGGGCAGCGGTTTCGTGCGACTCAATGGACACCGGGAGCCCACCGGTGTCGGCCGGCTCCGGCTGGCCATGTTCGTGGCCGCGGCCCTGTGGTGTGCGAGTAACGCCGCCATGCTCGCCGACGCGCTGACTGGGTAGGTGAGATCGGCCGGCACCGAGGAGGAGTCGGACGCCATCCGATACCTAGAGTTGCCCCATGGACTACCGGTACCTCGGCAATAGCGGGCTGAAGATCTCCGAGATCACCTACGGCAACTGGCTGACCCACGGCTCGCAGGTCGAAAACGACGTCGCCACGCAATGCGTGCGGGCCGCTCTCGAGGCCGGTATCAGCACCTTCGACACCGCCGATGTCTACGCGAACACCAAGGCCGAGACGGTGCTCGGTGAGGCGTTGCACGGTGAGCGGCGCGAGGACCTCGAGATCTTCACCAAGGTGTACTGGCCCACCGGCCCGAGGGGAAAGAACGACTCGGGGCTGTCCCGCAAACACATCATGGAGTCGATCGAGGGCTCGCTGCGCCGGCTGCACACCGACTATGTCGACCTCTACCAGGCGCACCGATACGACACGGAGACACCGCTGGAGGAGACGATGCAGGCGTTTGCCGACATCGTTCGCCAGGGGAAGGCGCTCTACATCGGGGTCAGCGAGTGGACCGCCGAACAGATTCGCGCTGGCCATGCCCTGGCCCGGGATCTCGGCATCCAGCTGATCGCGAGCCAGCCGCAGTATTCGATGCTGTGGCGGGTCATCGAGAGCGAGGTGATCCCGACCTGCGCGGAGCTCGGCATCAGCCAGATCGTGTGGAGCCCGATCGCCCAGGGCGTGCTGACCGGGAAGTACTCACCCGGTCAGCAGCCACCGGCCGGGTCGCGGGCCGCCGACGACAAGGGTGGCGCCCAGATGATCGCCCGGTTCATGAACGACCGGGTGCTCACCCGGGTGCAGGCGTTGCAGCCCATCGCGGATGACGCTGGGCTGACCATGGCGCAGCTGGCCGTGGCATGGGTGTTGCAGCACGACAACGTCGCCTCCGCGTTGGTCGGCGCGTCTCGGCCCGAGCAGGTCCGGGAGAACGTCACGGCTGCGGGCGTGCGGCTCGAGCCTCAGCTGCTGACCCGCATCGACGAGGTGCTCGGTGACATCGTCGAGCGTCGCCCAGGGCTCACTGCGGAGCACGCGCCACGCACCCGGCCGACCTGACTGAGCGGGCGGACGGGCGAACGGGCGAACACGGTCCGGAACTGACAGCACGGTCCCGACCGGGCGAGAGCACCGGCCGGGACCGTGGTTGTGGTGCGGTTGCCTCAGTCCGCGCTGTCGAGGTCCGCAAGTGCAGTGCCGTCCAGGTAACGGCGGTCGAAGTCGTCAACCCAGGACGCTCCGAGGGTGTGCCGGAATGCGGCGACGACCTCCTCCAGGGTGCGTGATTCGAAGGTGGCGTCGTCGGCGAGTTGTCGGCGGTACTGGTCCACATGGGCCGACATCGCAGCGTTGCTGGTCGGATGGAGCACGACGAACCGTCCGGTGGCGTCGCCGCTGTCGTTCGCGCCCAGCACCAGGAGGTGGTCGCGCAAGAGTTGTCCGGCGCGGCCGTGGCCGAGGTAACCGTCCGAGTCGTCGGCGAATACCTCCGAGCGGGCCATCAGGTTGCGAGCTCGCGGGTGCAGTTCGGGGCGGGTCCCGGCGAGATCCTCGACGTAGGTCACTTTCACGCCGAGGAAGCGCTTGGCGCCGGCCTGGTCGATGTACGACACGTGCACGTCGTGGCGGGTGTCCAGACCCGAGGCGATCGACCACCGGCGGCCCGGCGAGTAGTCGAACGCGATGTCGGTGACCTGCGCGATGTCGGGCCAGACCGCGCGGAGCGCGTGGGTGGTCTCGTCGTCGTAGATCTGGTCGGCCAGCGGGCCAAACAGGTTGAACGACAGCGACTGGCTCAGAAGCAGGTTGCTGTACCAATGCGCGGTGTTGGTGGTGCTGCCCGGGTGTGGCTGGGTCAACGAGCGGCGCACGGCGTCGCGCGCCTGGGTCGAGAGAAATGCGACGCCTTGCCGGTCTGGGTCAGCGACCGAGGAGCCGTCGTGGGACTGCCCGCCACCTGGTGCCAAGCCCCGCTCCTGGCGCCACAGCGACTGCATCAGGCGCGCCCGTTGTTGCCACGGGTTGCGGTCCCACGTGTGGAACGCCTGGTGCGCTCGAAGGGTCGCCTCATTCAGCATGGCCAGAACGTACGGCGCGGATGGCGTCCGGCGCGGTTGATCTGCTCGCCTCCAAACCGTTCGGACGAGGTGAACGGGCCGACTGGATATCCACCGGGTCGCACGTCAGGTCGGTCCTCAGGAGGGGGCGGTGTGTCGTTCGTCCCACCGTGGGTTGTCCACGATCTCGCGGCACGGCGGGGTGGCTGCCCTACGCTGTGGCTCGGGGTCGCGGTGTTCGTGCAGCAGGGCGCGAACCGCCGCCGACCGCAGGAAGAGGCACCCGTGCAGATCGCCCTACTCATCATTGGAGGCGTCGGCGTTCTGCTGGTCGCCGTGTCGCTCGTCGCTGGGGAACTCGTCGATGGACTGTTCGACGGTTTCGGTTCCGACCTTCTTTCCGGCCTCGCCGTGGCCACTTTCCTCGGTGCGTTCGGCTTCGTCGGAGCTCTCACTCTCGACGCCACCGCCAACCGCGGCGCCTCGATCGGTGCTGGCCTGACGGCCGGTCTGTTGGTGGGCGTCGGAACTGGCTATGCCACCCGGACCCTGATGCGTGGTGGCGACAACGCCACGGTGCGGTCCACCACGTTGGTCGGGCTCCGCGGCTCGGTCATCGACTCCATCCCGGATGGCGGCCTCGGCCAAATCACGGTCACTGCCGCTGGTCATCTCACTCGACTCAACGCGCGCGCCGACGAACCGATCCCGAACGGCACTGCCGTGCGCGTGGTCGCGGTCCTCAGCCCGACCTCGGTGAAAGTCGCCAAACACTAGCCGGGTAGCCGGGTCACCATCGGCTCAGCCCACCTGCCGCTCAGCGAAACTCGGCATGGCCAGGATGACGCCGACCCCGGTGGCGACAGGTGCGCGCGGTCCGAGGGCCGTTGTCCACAGGCTGCAGGGGAGCCATTGACGTGACGGCTACGACGACCGTTAGGGTGCGTGTGGGAATCCTGACCCGTGAGTACGGCGTCGCCGGCGGCGAGGATGCGGACATCATGCTGGTCGGGTGCGATGCCGTCGGCGCGTCACCATCGTCCGCGCCGACCACCACAGCCAGAAAGGCACCCACCATGACCGACCTCGGCATCTCGACGACGCTAATCAGCGTCGTCGGGCTCGTCCTGCTTGTCGTCCTCGCGGGGGTACTCATCGCTCAGCGCTACCGGGTCGCCGGGCCGAACGAGGCATTCATCGTGACCGGCCGCAAGGGCAAGGAAGTGAAGAACCCCGAGACCGGTGAGATGTCCACCGACCTCTCCGGCCAGAAGGTCGTCATGGGCGGCGGCATCTTCGTGGTCCCGTTCGTCCAGCGACTGCACATTCTCGACCTGTCGAGCCGGCGCATCATGGTCCAGATCCGCGGCGCAGTCTCCGGGCAGGGCGTCAAGCTCAACCTCGACGGGGTGGCCATCGTCAAGGTCGGCGGCAACGAGGACTCCATCCGGGCCGCCGCGCAGCGCTTCCTCACCCAGCAGGGCGAGGTCGAGACGTTCACCCAGGAGACGCTCGCCGGGTCGCTGCGCTCCATCGTCGGCTCGCTCACCGTCGAACAGATCATCCGCGACCGGGCCGCGTTCGCCCAGCGGGTCGCCGACGAGGCCGAGTCCTCGCTCACCGGTCAGGGCCTCGTGCTCGACACCTTCCAGATCCAGGACATCACCGACGACGGAACGTACCTCTCCGACCTCGGCCGCCCCGAGTCGGCGAAGGTCGGCCAGCTCGCGGCGATTGCCGAGGCCAACGCCCGGCAGGCCGCGGAGCAGGCCCGCATCGTTGCCGAGCAGGAGATCGCGGTCTCGCAGCGCCAGCTCGCGCTGAAACAGAGCGAGATCAAGGCGGAGACGGATGCCGCGGGCGCGCAAGCCGCAGCCGCCGGTCCACTGGCGCAGGCCGACCGAGACCAGGCGATCCTCGCCGAGCAGGAGAAGGTCGCGGTGCGACAGGCAGCCCTGAAGGATCGTCAGCTCGACACCGAGGTGCGCAAGCCGGCCGATGCGGCGCGGTACCGCGTGGAGCAGGAGGCCGAGGGTGCGCGCAATGCCGCGATCGCCGAGGCCGAGGCCCGCAAGGCGGCGAGTATCGCTGCGGCACAGGCGGATGCCGAGCAGGCCCGCCTCAATGGTGAGGCCGAGAAGGCCCGTCGGTCCGCGCTCGCCGACGCCGAGGCAATCGAGGGCGCGCGGCGCGGCGAGGCCGACAAGTCGCTGCGAGTGGCCCAGGCCGAGGCCACCCGCGCCGAGGGCGAGGCACAGGCCGCGGCGACTCTCGCCACCGGCACCGCCGAGGCCGAGGCACTGCACAAGCGCGCCGACGCGTTCGCCCGGTACACCGACGCGGCCGTCATCCAGATGCTCGTCGAGGTGCTGCCGAAGGTCGCCCGCGAGGTCGCCGCGCCGATGGCGAACATCGACAAACTCACGGTCGTGTCCACGGAAGGCGCCGGCTCATTGCCGCGGACCGTCAACGACAACCTGGTGCAGACCATGGAGATTCTCAAGAACAGCACCGGGCTCGACCTCGAGCGCCTGCTGACCAAGTTCACCAACGGCACAGCCTCGTCGCCCGCCGTCGTGCCGACTGCGCCACTCGCGGCGCCGGCGCCGGCGGCGTCGTCTGCGGATGCGGACTCCGCCCCTTCCGCGGTGACTGTCGCACCGGCGGTATCGGGGTCGGTCGACGGGGAGGCGGCGACGGCCTGAGCTGATACTCGCTGCCACGAGGTGTCCATCCGCAACCGTCGCCGTTCGGTGTGAGGGTGAGGTCGGCGAGAGTCGCTGGCCGGTCGCCCGAGGAGGCCGCGATGCCGCAGTACATCGCAGTGACCTACAGGCCCGACGTCGACTGGTCCGCACCCGAGCAGTCCGCCACGATGGCGGAGCACGACCGGCTACTACGTGCTCGAGGCCGCGGCCGAGGCCGCGGCTGCCGAGCGCTCCGTGTCCGGGCTGCCGATGAACGAGGGGCTGCGCGGGCGGCTCGTTCGCGGGCAGCGACGCAGCCGGAAGCGACGAACGGTGTGGCGGTGGCACCTCGCGCAGCACCTCGAGTGGGTTTCAGGTAAGCGGTGGTCGGGGATGCCGGTGTGGGTCACTCCCGGGCGTGCCTCGGCATCCGCGCTCGAGACCCGACTGGGTGTGTTGACGTTGTCCACAGAGGGCGGTGATGGCGGCCGATATCCACAGCGCGGGGCGCGCGCCGTGGTGTCTTCTCCGCCGAGCCGGCGCGACTCCTAAGGTCGGGGTATCACCTGCAAAGGAGGTTTCAGACGATGGAGATCGCCCGGGCGCTCGCGTTGGGCCGCAGCCTGGTCCGGCTGCATGGGCTCGACGGCTGGGTCGTGGTCGCCGACCGTGCCAAGACCCGCGCCGGTGTCTGCCGGCCGGGCAAGCGGCAGATCGGCCTGAGCCGGCCCATCACCGAGCTGCATTCCGAGCAGGAGGTGCGCGACACCATCCTCCACGAGATCGCGCATGCTCTGGTCGGCCCACAGCACGGACACGACGCAGTCTGGCAGGCCAAGGCCCGTGAGATCGGGGGCACCGGGGAGCGGTGCCTCCCGGCGGACGCGCCGAGGCCACTCGGGGAGTGGGTCGGGCGGTGTCCGGCAGGTCACGAGAAACGGCGGCATCGCACGCCACGGCGGGTCGAGTCGTGCGGCATCTGTAGCCGGCGGTTCGACATCGGTCACCTTCTGACCTGGAGTTATCGGGGTGGTCCGGTCCCGATGTCGGCTGGCTACATCGCCGAACTGGCCGCACTCCGGTCCGCCAGCCCGGTTGGGGCGGGCCGACCTGCGCCGCAGGTGGGTGACGTCGTCACTATGGTCGATGGGCACTTCGCCGAGCGGTCCGGGGAGGTCGAGCATGTCGGTCCGACGCGCGTCCAGGTTCGCGTCGGTGACGCGTTGGTCAGTGTGCCGCTCGACGCGGTTCGCCCAAGCGTTCGCGTGCCGAGATCGTGGTCGAACGCGCCCACCCGACGAGTAGCCGATGACTTGCGCGGGTCGAGGGCGCGGGTTGCCGAGTATCGGGGCTGAGTATCGGGGCCGGGTGCGAGAGGCTATATAGGCGCAGGTCGACAGCCAGGCGGGGCGACAGCCAGGCGGGGCGACAGCCAGGCGGGGCGACAGCCAGGCGGGGCGGTGGCTGGAGCGACCTGGCGTGAGCGGGTTCACGCCGCTGCACGCTCGGGGTCCTCGCAGTGGCCACGAGAATGTTCCTGTGTCAGAACGATTTCGTGCGGGCCGACAGGTGGTGGAGATGAGTGAGGCGGCAGGAGCGGGGTGCCGCCACCTGGCGAACGTGCCGCCGTTTGCCAGGTGGCGTCCGCCCGCCGAGGGCCTGGAGCGCGCGTTCGTGCTCGCCGGCGGCGGCGCCACCGGAATCGCCTGGGAGGCCGGCATCGTCCTCGGCCTCCGCGATGGTGGCGTTGACGTGCGCGTGGCCGACACGATGATCGGCACGTCAGCTGGCTCGATGGTGGCGGCACATCTGCGAGTTGGCACTGACGAGGGCAACGCCTTCGCCCGGATCCGCGACGGCGCTCCGCTGGCCGGCTACGGCCGCCTCGGTCCCGCGGATGCCGGCCGCTACCTTCGCGCCCAGCTCGCGGTCGACCCCCAGCGCCGCCGCGCCACCATCGGGCGCGCAGCGCTCACCGCCGCCACCGGTTCGGAGACCGACTGGGTCGAAGCCATCGGGCTCGGGCTAACCGACCGGCCCTGGCCCGAGCGGCGCCTGTGGGTCACCGCGGTCGATGCTGGCACCGGCACCTCCGTGGTGTTCGACAATTCGAGTGGCGTCCCACTCGAGCGCGCCGTCGCCGCCAGCTGTGCTGTGCCGGGCATCTTTCCCGCGGTGGAAGTGGCTGGGCGACGCTATGTCGATGGTGGGCTCCGCAGCATCGCCAACGCTGACCTGGCCGCCCACCATCGTCGGGTCCTGGTGCTCTCGCCCTACCCGGTCGCACCGCATCTGCGCGACTGGCCTCCCGCCCAACTCTGGGCTCTGCGGCGCGGCCGTACCCGCACGCACCTCGTCATCCCCGACGCCCGCGACCTCTGGGCAATGGGCAGTAACCCGCTCGACATGCGTCGCGGGCCTGGCACCTTCGAGGCGGCGCGCGACCACGGCCGTCGCGTCGCTCCCCGAATCAGCGCCTTCTGGAACGGGTGAGGTGACTGCGGGTCGGTGCGGCCGCGCGCGGCCGGTCACCATTCCGCCGGCTGTCGCCCCGCCGGCTGTCGCCGCACCGGTCGTCGCCGCACCGGCCGGTCGCAGCACGCGGCAGTAGTCGTGGTGCGACCGCCACCGGCGGGCGGGACGTCATCCGACGGGCAGGGTCCGCGCAGCGTTCTCGGCGATCGCGTCAACGATCTCGGCACGTCGCGGGCCGGGTAGGTCGTGTGCCATATCGGGGAACATCAGCAGCCGCGACCCTGGCACGGCGCGCGCCGTTGCGATGCCGCCACTCGGCTGCACCAGCCGGTCGCGCAGGCCATGGACGACAAGCGTCGGCACCCGGACCTTCTGGAGTTGGGGTGTGCGGTCGGGGCTCGCGAGGATGGCGAGCAGTTGGCGCACCGCGCCCAGCGGGTTCGGGCTGCGCGACACCGCAGCGCGTACCATCGCCGTCATCTCGGCCTCGTCGAAGTGCGGGCCGGAGATGAGCTTCCAGCCCTGGACGCCGAGCCGCACCGCTTCGTCGAGGTCGGTGGGCCGCGACGCGGTCAGCGAGACCGCCATGGTCGGCAGCAGCCGCAGAGACACCGACCCACGCCGGCGGTCACCGGTGTTCGACATGATCGAGGTCAGGCTGAGCACTCGGTCCGGGTGGTCGATCGTCAATTGCTGCGCGATCATCCCGCCCATCGACGCTCCCACCAGGTGAGCCCGGTCGATGCCGAGGTGGTTGAGCAGCGCGGCACTGTCGTGGGCCATGTCGGCGAGCAGGTAGTCGGAGGTCGCCAGTCGCCGGTGCACGAACGCCGCAACCACCCTCGCTCGCGTGGGGGCTGGCCCCGGGGTCCGGCTGGAGAGCCCGACATCCCGGTTGTCCAGACGGATGACGCGGAAGCCGCGCCCGGTGAGGCCGTCGATGAGGTCGTGCGGCCACCCCACAAG
>JBOFLG010000254.1:0-7978 GCA_051657745.1 Dermatophilaceae bacterium
GAACGCGCCAACGCCCTGTTGAAAACCGGGTGGAAAGCACTCCGCCGCATCACCCTGTGCCCCTGGCGAATCGGCCCAGTCACAGCAGCCGCTCTCGTCCTCACCACCATGCAACGAGGCCGCTGGTGAGAAAACCTCAGTCCAGCGTGGACGTCACTCTCGGTCTGCTAGACCCGAGTCGAGTTGCGCCAACTGCTCGACGGTCAGGAGCCTGCGAATCTCCTCGCTAACTTGGCCCTTGAAGGTCGCGCCGGCGAACCGGAGGTCGTCCCTGGAGATCCAGGCGTCACCGGTGGAAGTTGTCTGGTTCAACAAGGCGCCACCGGTGAAGGTCGCCAGGTCGAACAAAGCGTCGCCGGTGAACGTCGCTTTAGCGAACCAGGCGTCGCGGGCGAAGGTCGCCTGTCCAAACCTGGCGTCGCCGAAGAAGAACATCTCGTTGAACCAGGCGTCGCCGGCGAAGGTCACCTCGTTGAACCAGGCGTCGCCGGCGAAGGTCACCCCGCCAAACCGGGCGTCGCCGACGAACCTCGCTCCGCCAAACCGGGCGTCGCCGATGAACAACGCCCTGCCAAACCGGGCGTCGCCGACGAAGGTCGCCCCGTCGAACGACGTCATGTCCGGCATGATGCAGTCACTCATATTGGTGTCGGGCAGGATCGCTGCGGTGAAGTCAAGCCGGAGGTACGACCATGAGCCTTCGCGGATCCTGCGTCGCTGATCCGCCAGGTTTGTCAGTCTGAGGTGGTCGGCGATCACCCTCAGGATGGTCTTGCGGACCTCGGCCTCGCCCGTCGCGTCCCGGTAGGTGTATGTCCGCGTCTCGTCTGGTTCGTGCGACACCGTGGTGGAGATCGTGCGCGCCGCCAGCGGATGCTCCGCATCGGGAGTGTGCTCCCACGGCATCCGCAGGTAGGCGCACAGCACATCCACGCACTGCTGCCGCTGCTCCTGCCATTCATCGGCAAGGTTTGCGAGGGCGTAGACGCCGGCGAGGCGCGCGACGGTGTTCTCGCTTCCCAACTGGGCGACCGCAGCGCCGTACCGTTCCCGAGGTTCCTGGCGCTCGTGGATGCCTTGCCGACGATAGGCAACGACAAGGGCGACCGCTCCACCGAATCCGGCGCCGACGGTCAACCCAAGTCTCAGCGCGTCAAGGAAGTTCGGCCCACCGGTCTGCCCGTCGGGAGCAAGCGTCGTGAACCAAGGCCAGCCGAAACTGACGTGGGCGATGACCAGCGCGGCGCCCGACGCCAACGCCAGAGCGATCACCGCAACGACTGCGACCGTCCAGCCCATCGACAACCGACGAGGCCTCATGGCCGACCAGATCCACACCCTCACGATCTCGCCACCCGACCCCAGCCACTGCCAGACGCGAGCCCGTTTCGATGGGCCGGGCTTGCTCTCGGTCAATGGACACGCCTATCAGGACGGCTTCACCTATGGCGGCGACCATACCGGCGCGCGGACTGAGCAGCGCGTTGGCCGAGGCCCACTCATGCCGCCGAGATCTTGGTTACCTGCCCCACCGAGACGGTCTCGATCTCGACGTGCTGCCGGGTGATCGATCTGGGTCAGCGGTCAGCCATCCCCCGGACAGCGGAGTGGTGCACACGCAGGATGGGTCAAGTGTCCGGCGTCGAGCGCCACGTCGCGACGACCCTCGTGACAACAAACGTGACGCGAAACAGCGGATACGACGGCGATTGACGGGGGCTGTGGAGGGTTCGGCCGCAACACCTGACGCTTGGGGAGGGCAGAGTCGAGACGGTCCGCAACACTTTTAATCCGTAGGTTGTGGGTTCGAATCCCACGGGGCCCACTACCTCTGAGCAGTGCTTTTACCGCCCGAGCCATCCTCAGCAGGCAGTCGCGTGGCATCACACGTGGTGCGAGCATGGCCTACAGTGCGAATCGTGCCCACCAACCAGTCGCGTCGGCGTGCCCGCGGCGACCTCGGCTCAGGTGACCGGTTCCTGTCCAAGCGGGCCGCCGTCCGACACGGCCAGAACACGCTCGACGTCCTGATCCAGGCCGCCGACGGCCACCCATGGATCCCAGCCACCTGAACACCTCCCGCCCACCGACACGCCCCGCTCAACCGGCAACCTCACGCCGCCCAGCCTCGGACACCAGGGTCACGGCAGAGTCGTGGTTGTGCTGTTCAGGAGGGTGGTGATCTTGTCTGGTCGTCGGTGGTGGTGGCGTAAGGCGGCGGTGATGTTGGTGGCGCCGGCGAGTCGGTGCAGGCTGGTCGCGGTGTTGCGCAGGGTGACCATGATCCGGGGTGGCGTGGCCGGTGCGGACGCGGGAGGCGTCCTCCCTGTAGGCGACGTCGCGCACGTAGTGCAGCTTGTTCTCCACCGACCAGTGGCCGTGGACCCAGGCGGCCAGGGCAGCCAGGGCGGCCAGGTGGGTATCGGCGGAGGTGATCACGTAGACCACCTCGACGGTCCTCTTGCCTTTGACGGTCACGGTCCGGCGCCAACAGGAGTGGGTGAAGATGGCATCGGCGGATGTGGCCTCTCGGTGAGACGGCCTGAAACAGCGAAGCGGGGCACCCAGCCCGAGAGCCGGACGCCCCGCCACGGTCGCGGACCCGCTACGTCAGCTCGACCACGGTCGCGCCAGCCGTCGCCCGGAGCAATGACTTGATGCCCCGTTTCGCCGCAGCCTTCGACTCGTACGCCTCCCCTGTCGCGATGATCACACCGTTGCCTGCCTTCAACCGGAACCGGAACTTACCCGCCTTGTCCTGGTAGACCTCAAATCTGCCGCTCGTGGCGCCTATCTTCTCGGGAGCCCTGATCGGCGTCACGTTGCCGTCGTCAGTTGACAGAGGGGCACCGATCTGGACCCGCTCTCCCGCATCCAGCAGGCGCCCGAGCTCCTCGTAGTTGAGGTTGAGATCGTCATCCACCGGTCGTTCGCTCATCTTCGGCATGCCTCGCTCCTCTCGCCCTCGCTACGAATCGTTCCTGGAACTCATGGTGCGGCAACCGCGGTCGCTAGCCTCCATGTTCCCTCATCCTTGGTGGGATACAAGACCGCGCGCAGGCGCCGCCCCTGCGCTGTGCGGCCTTCCACGACGAGCCGGCTGCCGCGCTCGTCGTGGTACCACGCCGCACGAACCGGGCGGGAGGGCCACTGGAAGGCGTCCCTCACCTCCTGGAGCGTGACACCATGCTTGCTGTTGATCTTGGCCGCAACGTTCCTGGAGCAGACGACGAGCGCGACATAGTGTCGTGACACGAGTATTCCTCCAGATGGTGCGCGGCTTGACTGACAGTCACCGGACGTTAGCGCTGGCCCGGCACGGCACCACAGCCCGCCCTCACCACCGAGCCGACGCCGAGCATCCGGCCCACCCTGACCAGCGGACACGCTCGCAATTCACCGACCGGGTGACCACGGCCCCTGGACTTGGGAGCCGCGGCGCGTGTGAGGCGCGCGGTGCCCCACCACGGGTCATCCAGCCCCATGGCCGACCCGACCTCGCGCACCCGGGCAGCCCAGTGGGGGCGGAGTCAGCGCCACCGAGATCGACATCCTGCCGAGATGACCATGGCCCCGGTCGCATCAGCGACCGGGGCCATGGTTCGTGCGGAGGCGGAGGGATTTGAACCCTCGATGGGCGGTAACCCAAACCGCATTAGCAGTGCGGCGCCATAGACCGGACTAGGCGACGCCTCCCACGCGGATCAGGGTATCGGCCGCCCGCCGACGCCGCCAAAACGGGCACCGGCGCAGCCCGGGCCCGGTGGCCGCCAGATCCGCACCCGGGCGACACCCGCCGAGGACCGGATGGCGATCGAACCACCGCTCCGGGGCCGGGCGGATCACCCCGGCGCGGCAGCATCCACGAGATCGAGCGGGCCGAGCAGCGCTCCGCCGCAGTGGTATACGTCGGGCCGTCCGGGCCAGAGCGTACCGGCCTCGATCATCGAGGAGTCGAGCTCACCTCGCCACGTGCCACGGCCGTCGACCCAGTACCGCGCCGCGTGGTCCCACAGCCGGCGATACCACCGCTCCCAGTGCGGGTCGCCGGTGTGCTGCCGGAGCGCGGCCGACGCCTGAATGCCCTCGCACACCGGCCAATGCAGCCGGATGCCGGCCACCACTTCCCCGCCCCAGCCCACCGTGTAGACCAGCCCGGGCCGACCGTCGAGCGACCACCCACCATCGAGCGCGCGCCGAGCCAGCGCATCGGCGGCCTCGACCAGCCACGGCGGCGACTCCACCAGCGGCGAGCGGTCGAGGTCGAGCAGGAAACGGGCCCACTCCAGCGAGTGCCCGAGGGTGGCGCCGTACGGCCGGAACGGGTGCTCCGGCTGGTCGCGGTGGTAGTCGAGCAACGGCTGCCAGTGCGCCGTGTAGTGCTCGGGCAGCAGCCACCCGTGCTCGCGCGCGTGCCCGTTCACCAGCCGCTCGGCCACCGCGACCGCCCGGCGGTGCCACTGCGCGTCATCCGACGCCCGGCCCATCGCGAGGAACGCCTCGACTCCATGCATGTTCGCGTTCGCGCCGCCGTACGGTTCGGAGTCGGACCAGTCGTCGGCGAACGACTCGCGCACCATCTGGGCGTCGGCATCCCAGAAGTGCGCGCTGACCACCGCTGCGGCTTGCTCGAACAGCGTTGCCGCACAGGGGTGCCCGACCGTCAGTGCGGTCGCTGCCGCCAGTCCGACATGCACGTGGTCGTATGCCGATTTGCGCGTCACGACCCCGGGCTCGGTCAGCCATCCACCGTGCGCCGGGTCGGCATGCAGCCCGAGCAGCGACGCCATGGCGTGGTCGAGCAGCTCGCCCGACCCGGGGATGCCGTGCCGCACGCCAAGCGCGGAGGTGTGCGCCATCCGGGCGGTGAGGAACAGGAGCGGCCGGCGACCGGGCATTGGCGCCCCATCGGCATCCAGCCAGTGGAACCCGCCCTCGTCACGAATCGCGCCCAGCGCGAACCGGATGACGTCGGCGGACCCCCGCCGCAACCACTCCCGGTGCCCCGCCACGTCGAACCACGAGGTCACCGGCGCGTCGCCCACGCCATCCGCGTCGCCCACGCCATCCGCGTCGCCCACGCCATCCGCGTCGCCCACGCCATCCGTGTCGCCCACGCCATCCGCGTCGCCCACGTCGCCCATGCCATCCGCGCCGGTGGTGGTCACAGTGGCTCGACGGCGAGCCGGTAGGTGAGGGTGTGCGATTCCCCCGGCGCCACCACGACCGCGTTCTCGAACGCGTTGGCCGCCTCGACACAGACGAAGCGCCGCCAGTCGTCGGCGGCGATGTCAGCGATCTCGGCCGTCTTCTCCGGCCCAGGGTTCCACACCACCACGTTGCGCGCACCGTCGGTCGTGACAACGAGCCGGCGGCGCAGCACCGGGTCGACCACGGCGACCGGGCCGACCGACCGGAACACACCGTCGGTCTCGCCGGTGAACGTCACCGGCCCGCGCTGATGGCACTCGGTTCGGGTGACCTTGTCAACGTACGAGGCGCCGTCGAGCCCCTCGACCCGCACCTCGCGCACGTCGCCGACCACCAGGTACGGATGCAGCGCCTCCTCCAGGTCGACCTGGACGTCACCGGTGTTGGTGGTGGTGAGTGCCACCTCGAGCGTCGTGCCGAGAGTCGCGCGCAGGGTCAGCCGGTAGGGGTGTGGCCAGTGCGCGGAGGTGGCCTGCTCGGAGGTGATCTCGTGCACCAGCACCACGGCATCCGGGCCGTTCACCCGCGAGACCAGGCGCCACGGAGCGCCGCGCACGAACCCGTGCAGCGGCGCCATTCCGGGGCGCAGACCTGGGCCGAACCACGGCCAACACACCGGCACACCGGCATGCGGAGCCCTACCCGGAGCGACCCGCAGTCTGTCCGCCGCGAACAGCACCGGCTCGGCACCGGCCGGCGCCCACCGCAGCACGAGCGCGCCCTGGTCGAGCACCTCGCCCCGCCCCCAGCCCCCGTCAATGACGTGGGATGACGACGGGGCGGCGGCGCTCATGGCGCACACCTACGCGTCAATACGCTCCTCCGGCACCCGCCGCTCGTCGCGCCGTTTCACGTACAGACTGGTGGCGGTGACGGTGACGAGGATGCCGATGATGACCCCGAGGGAGAGCAGCGTGGGCACCTCGGGCACCCAGGTCCAGACATCGTGCGCCCAGTGCAACACCAGCTTCACGCCGATGAAGGCGAGGATGAGCGCCAGGCCGTGGCCGAGGTGTGCGAGTGAACCCAGCGCGCCCTGGAGCACGAAGTACAGGGCCCGCAGTCCCAGCAGGGCGAAGGCATTGGTGGCGAACACCAGATATGGGTCTCCGGTGATGCCGTACACCGCAGGCACGGAGTCGATGGCGAACACGATGTCGGTACCGAGGATGGCCACCACTACGAGCGCCATCGGGGTCAACATGCGACGGCCGTTCTCGCGCACCGACATCCGAGTACCCCGGTACTCGTCGGTGACCGGGTAGAACCGGCGCAGCACGCGCACGGTGCGCAGCGAGGAGATGTCGACCGTGTGGTCCTGGTGGGACAGCGCATCGCGCCCGACCTTGACCGCCGTGGCAAGCAGGATGGCGCCGAAGAACAGGAACGCCCACGAGAACGTCTCGATCAACTGGGCGCCCAGGGCGATGAAGATGCCACGTAGCACGATCGCCCCGGCCACGCCGATGAGCAGCACGCGCTGCTGGTACTCCTTGGGCACGGCGAATGCGGTGAGCAGGAGCATGAAGACGAAGAGGTTGTCAACCGAGAGCGACTTCTCGACGAGATAGCCGGTGTAGTACTCGAGCCCACGGTCGCCGCCGTACGTGGTCCAGATCCACACGCCGAATGCGAGGGGGATCGCGACGTAGAACGTGGACCAGCCAGCAGCCTCCTTCATCGACACCTCGTGCGGGCGCCGAGTGACCAGAAAGTCGAGCACCAGCAGGCCGATGACGGCGCCGATGGTCAGGAACCACAGCATGGGCGTGCCCACCGGCGTTTCGGTGGCAGCGGGAACGAGCGAGATCATCACGGGTCCTCAGAACGGGTCACGTCGTGAGGTCTCCTTCACCGGCCCACGAACGTGCCGGTGCCGCACCGAGACCACCACCAGGTGGACGTACTGACCGGTGCGAGCTTGGGAAGTACTCCCCTCGTTGGAGTCAGCCTAGCCGAGCCGCGCCGGCTGTTCGCACACCCGTGCCGCAGCCGGGCGAGGACCCCGGCCGCCCCGTCGAACTCTCGACGCGTCATCCGCCGTCGCCCGGTTGGCTTTTCCGCCCCATGCGGGTTGGCCCAGGTTGACCGGGGTTGTCAACCCGTGCGAACCCGGCAGTTGCGGGATGGGGCGGAAAAGCCGATCGCTCGGGTGGCGGGTCAGCGCTTGGTGGCCGCGAGCCGAGCGAGCGCCTCCAGCCGCTCGGCAGCGTGGTCGACGATTCGCTCGGGATATCCGTGCGCGTACCCGTCGGGGTGCTGCCACGGCTGGTGCACTGCCGGCCCCGACAGGTGCCGCAACTCGGGCACCCACCGGCGTACGTACTCGCCGTCGGGGTCGAACTTCTCGCCCTGGGTCACCGGGTTGAACACCCGAAAGTACGGCGACGCATCGGTGCCAGTGCCAGCCACCCACTGCCAGCCATGGGTATTGGAGCCAAGATCACCGTCGATCAAGTGGTCGAGGAAATGGCGTGCCCCGACCGGCCACCACACGTGTAGATCCTTGGTGAGGAAGCTCGCCGTGATCATCCGCACCCGGTTGTGCATCCAGCCCTCGCCGAGCAGTTGCCGCATCCCGGCATCCACCACGGGGTATCCGGTGCGGCCCGCCCGCCAGGCGTCGATGTGGGCGCTGTTGTCGTCGTAGCTCATGCCCGCCAACGCCGGCCGCAGGTCGGCCCAGGCACTGCGCGGCGCCTGCCAGAGCACGTCGGCGTAGAACTCGCGCCAGGCCAGTTCGGTGATGAAGGTCTCGACGTCGGGG
>JBOFLG010000255.1:0-13086 GCA_051657745.1 Dermatophilaceae bacterium
GACCAAAAGGACGATTCTGCAGGTCGACATCGTCTGCAGAATCGTCCTTTTGGTCGATTCTGCGGGTGGAGGCCTCGGCGGCGATCCCGACGGCGGCAGGTGAGTCGATGGGCTGGGACAACCCCGCGATGCCGTGGTCCGAGTTGGAGGCCCGCCTCTCGTGCCGGCCGCACCCGCTGGAGTCCGAGGCGCCCATCTCTCGCCGCCGTCGCCGAACCCGGGTCGAGGTCCACCGCCCCACCGAGGGCGTCGTGCCATACGCGGAACTGCACTGCCACTCCAGCTTCAGCTTTCTCGACGGCGCGAGCGGGCCCGACCGCCTCGTGCACGAGGCGGTACGGCTCGGGCTGCACGGCCTCGCAATCACCGACCACGACGGCTTCTACGGCGCACCGCTGTTCGCCGAGACCGCACAGGCACACGCAGTACCGCCACCCCCTGGGCAACCATCTCCTGCAGCGCCGCCCTCCACCCGGTCACCCATCGTAGAAGCACCGGCCGCCCAGCCGCCCTCCGCGCCGCCACCGTCTCCAGCACCGGTCGGGTCGCACCTGCGCACCGTCTACGGCGCCGAACTCACTCTCGGTCTCGACAGGCCTCAGTTGGGCGTCGCCGACCCCGCCGGCACGCATCTCCTCGTGCTCGCCCGAGGCGTCGAGGGCTACCACCGGCTGGCCGCCGCGATGACCGAGGCGCATCTGCGCGGCGACGAGAAGGGCCGCCCCGACTACCGCATGGACGAGCTCGTCGACCTCGGCCGCAGCCACTGGATGGTGCTCACCGGGTGTCGGAAGGGGGCCGTCCGGGGTGCGCTAGCGGCATCCGGTCCTGAGGCAGCGGCACATGAGCTGGACTGTCTCGTCGACCTGTTCGGCCGCGACTCGGTGGTCGTCGAGCTTGCCGACCATGGCCACCCCGGCGACTCCCGCGACAACGACGTGCTCGCCGCACTCGCCGCTCAGCGGCAGCTCCCGGTGGTGGCCACCGGCAACGTGCACCACGCCACCCCGTCGGGGCACCGGCTCGCCACCGCGATGGCCGCGGTACGGGCCCGGCGCAGCCTCGCCGACATGGACGGCTGGCTCCCGTCATCCGGCATGCGGCACCTGCGCTCCGGGGCCGAGATGGCGGCGCGGTTCGCCCGCTACCCCGGCGCGGTGGCCCGCAGTGTCGAGATCGCCGACGACATCGCGTTCGACCTGCGCGCGGCGAGCCCACGGCTGCCGAAGAACGGCATCCCGAACGGCCACACCCCGGACAGTTGGCTGCGGGTGCTCGTCAAGCGCGAATTCCCGCAGGTGTACGGCGGCGGCCCGCTCGAGGCGCTGGCCCGCGCGCGGGTCGACCATGAGCTGGGCGTTATCGAGCGCAAGGACTTCGCCGGCTACTTCGTCATCGTGCACGGCATCGTCGCGTTCGCCCGCGGGCGCGGCATCCTCTGCCAGGGTCGTGGGTCGGCGGCCAGCTCGGCGGTCTGCCACGTGCTCGGCATCACTGCCATCGACCCAGTCTTCTACCGGCTGCCGTTCGAGCGGTTCATCTCGGCTCACCGTGACGAGGAGCCCGACATCGACGTCGACTTCGATTCGGACAGAAGGGAAGAGGTGATCCAGTGGGTGTACGAGACGTACGGCCGGCGCAACGCGGCTCAGGTCGCCAACGTCATCGCGTACCGGCCGAAGTCGGCGGTGCGCGACGCGGCGAAGGCCCTCGGCTACTCACCGGGCCAGCAGGATGCCTGGTCCAAGCAGGCCGCCGGTCACTACCAGTGGCCGCCAGGGCATTCGTCGCACGACGCACCCGTACCTGAATCGACCAGCAACTCATCCGGGGGTGAAGCCACCGTCGCGCGGGCGGCGGAGGCGAACACCCGACCGGCCCAGCCCGACGGGAGCGGTGACCGCGGCGACCCCGATGACGTGCCGCCTGCGGTACACGCGCTGGCCGGCGAGTTCCTTAGCGCGCCAAGGCATCTCGGCATCCACTCCGGCGGCATGGTGCTCACTGAGCGACCGATCGGCGAGGTCGTGCCGATCGAGCGGGCACGGATGGAGAAGCGCACCGTGCTGCAGTGGGACAAGGACGCCTGCGAGTACATGGGCCTGGTCAAGTTCGACCTGCTCGGCCTCGGCATGCTCTCCGCCCTCGACCAGATGATGCGGATGACGGCCACGCACCTCGGCGAGTCGTGGATGCTCAGCACCATCCCGAAGGAGGAGCCGGCGGTCTACGACATGCTGTGCCGCGCCGACTCGGTGGGGGTGTTCCAGGTCGAGAGCCGCGCGCAGATCGGCACCCTGCCCCGGCTGCAGCCGCGGGCGTTCTACGACCTCGCCGTCGAGATCGCGCTGATCCGGCCGGGGCCGATCCAGGGTGGGGCGGTGCACCCGTACGTGCGCCGGGCCACCGGGCGCGAGCCGGTGACCTACCCGCACCACGAGCTCGAGCCGGTACTCGCACGGACCCTGGGCGTGCCGCTGTTCCAGGAGCAACTGATGGAGATGGCCCGCACCATCGGCGACTGCACGGCCGACGAGTCCGACCTGCTGCGCCGGGCGATGGGGTCCAAGCGCGGCATCGAACGCATCGAGAGCATCAAGTCCAAGCTCTACGCCGGGATGCAGCGGCGTGGCCTGGTCGGTGCCGATGCTGACGCCATCTACCGGCAGATCCTCTCGTTCGCGAACTTCGGCTTCGCTGAGAGTCACGCGCTCTCGTTCGCCCTGCTCGTGTACGCCAGTTCGTGGTTCAAACTGCACTACCCAGCGGCGTTCCTCGCCGCGCTGCTGCGCTCGCAGCCGATGGGGTTCTACTCGCCGCAGTCGCTGGTGGGCGACGCCCGCCGACACGGCGTCACCGTGCTCCGGCCCGACGTGCTGCGCTCGGCCGCCCAGGCCGACCTGGAACCGGTTGAGGTGCAACCCGATTCGATGACAGCGCGACCTGGTGGGATGACGCCAGGGCATGAACCGGATGGAACGGCACCAGGGCACGAGCCGGGCGGGATGACGCCGAGGCGTGAACCGAGGAGGGCGGCATCCATGGGCTGGCCGAGCGGAGCAGTGGTCCCGAGAGCCACTGGGATGGACGCGTGCCTGCGCGACCACACCGAGCGCACTCGCTTCGCGCCCGGAACGCCCGACCCCACCCCAGAGCACCGGCGCGACACTGCGTTCGCGGTACGCCTGGGCCTGGACTCGGTGCGTGGCATCGGTACCGCCGTGGCCGAACGCATCGTGCAGGCACGCGCCGAGCGGCCGTTCACCGACCTCACTGACCTCTCCCGCCGGGCCACTCTGGACGCCGGCCACCTGGAGGCGCTGGCGACAGCCGGAGCCTTCGACAGCGCCGGCCTGACCCGCCGTGAGGCACTGTGGAACGCCGGCTGGACCGAGTCGGCCGACCAGCTCGAGGGCATCCGGATGGGCAGCGCCCCACCGATGCTGCCCGACCTGGACGACATCGAGATCACCATGGCCGACCTCTGGGCCACCGGGATGACGCCCGAGCGCCATCCGTTCTCGCACCTACGAGAACGGCTACGTCGCAACGGCATTCGCTCGGTGCAGGAGCTGGCCGGCGCCGAGCCGGGACGGCGGTTGACCGTGGCCGGTCTCATCACCCATCGGCAGCGGCCAGGCACGGCGAGCGGCATCACCTTTCTCAACCTCGAGGACGAGACCGGCATGCTCAACGTCATCTGCTCGGTAGGGGTCTGGCGCCGGCACCGGCGGGCGGCATCCACCGCGGCCGGGGTCGTCATCCGGGGGGTGCTGGAGCGCAGGGATGGCGTCACCAACCTCATCGCCGACCGCATCACACACCTCGACGGCGTGCACCCCGACGCTGGCCCGGCACTGCGGGCCCGGCACCGCTCCCGCGACTTCCACTGACCACGGCGGCACCGATCGCGCCCGCGTCGTCCCCCTGTTCGGCGACCGCCATGGCCCGCTCAGCGGGGATCAGCGCGAGGTCCTGATGACCCAGCCATTTCAGCAACGGGGCCGTCGGCGTGATGATCGCGCCGCCCCGCCCTCCGTCGATCGCCGCTGGCCTGGCCCGCGACCGCACTCCCTACAGCGCCGGCCGTGGCCACTGCGGTGCGCCGTTCAGCCCACGCGGCGCAGGTGGGCGACGACGTGGAGCACACCTGACGGGTCCCACGTATCGAGCCGCTCACATCGCCATCCCGGCGGCTCATCAGTGGCGGGGGAATCGACCGCACGCGAGGTGGTCTGCGTGCCAGGGGCCGACGTCCCGGCCATCGCAGCGGCAGCGACCTGAAGGGGCGTACGGCCGTGGGCAAGCAGGTCCGCAGCAAGGGTCGGGTCGAGCGCGAGGAGGGCGGCGGGATCCGCATCGCGCAGCGCTGTCACCAGCGAGTCGTCGAAAGCGAACGCCCGCACGTCGTGGTGACCCGGGGCTTTCTCGCTGCGCCGGGCGCTGCCGTCTGCCACGACCACGAGCGCGGATGCCGCCGCGCCGGTCTCGAACGCCGGTGACGCCCGTCGAGAGGCACGCAGGTGCGGGTCCCATGCCTCGCCTGAGCGGGTGGGACTCACCGACCCCCGTTGCTCCCTAGCGACCGCGCCGACCGCGCCGACCGCGCCGACCGCGCCGACCGCGAGTCTCCCTCCTGCCGTGCGACATTCGGCCACCGTGGCATTCCAGGGCACGACCATCGCGGTTGTCGGGTGGCGTTCGGATGGCGCGGACCCACCGCCGCTCAGGGGCACTCCCTGGCGCACGTCATCCGGATCGATCCCGGCGAGTCCGAGGAGGTGTTCGCCGACTCGCTGCCCGAGCGGGGCCATGGCGTGCCGCGGCTCCCGGTCGGTGGCCGCGACCAGCACGACGCGCTCGACGCCGGTGCACCCATCGCGCACCGCGCCGACAGCAGCCGTGCGAAGTTCGGCGAGAACGTCGTCACGGCCGGCGTAGCGCGGCAACAACGCCGGCGCCGAGGGTACGACCACCACCACCTCGATCACGCCCGTGCCCCCGCCATCACGCCAGACCCCGGATGACGCGGGCCGGCGGGAGATCGCCAGCGATGACCGACACCATATCGAGCACCTGCCGGGTCTCGACCACCTCGTGCACCCGGTACACGTGCGCCCCCAGCCATGCTGAGACCGCGGTCGCCGCCAACGTACCGGTCAGTCGTTCTCCGACAGGAAGATTGAGCGACTCACCGATGAAGTCCTTGTTGGACAGCGACACCAGGACCGGCCAGTCGGTGGCCACCAACTGAGGCAGCCGGCGGGTGGCCTCCAGCGAATGCCAGGTGTTCTTGCCGAAGTCGTGCGCCGGGTCGATGAGCACCCGTTCACGCTTCACACCCAGCGACACCGCCCGCTCGGCCTGGCCGGTCACCGACGCCACGATGTCGGCCATCAGGTCGTCGTACTCCACTCGGTGCGGACGGGTTCGCACGGCCTGGCCGCCGGTGTGGGTGCAGACCAGGGCAGCGCCGAATTCGGCTGCCACGGTGGGTAGTTCGGCATCGACTCCGCCCCACGCGTCGTTGATGACATCGGCGCCCGCCGCGCAGACGGCTCGCGCAACCTCGGCGCGCCAGGTGTCGACGCTGATCAGGAGATCGGGGTGCTCGTGTCGCACCCTTTCCACGAAACCGACGACTCGGCGCATCTCTTCGACGGAGTCGACCTCCACCCCGGGGGCCGCCTTGATGCCGCCGATGTCGACGAGGTCGGCTCCCTGGGCCACGACTTCGCGCACTCGTTCGAGCGCGGCATCCTCGGCCCAGGTGAGCCCCTTGTCGTAGAACGAATCGGGGGTGCGGTTGATGATCGCCATGACGAGGCGTGCCGTCTCGTCGTATGCACGCGATCCCAGCTCGAACCTCATCGGCGCTGCTCCAGCCCGACTGCGCGTTCCGCCACGCCGTGGGCGGAGCCCCCCGCATCGGAGCCCCCAGCACCGGCGCCGTCCAGGTCTCCGGCGCCCACATCGAGGCGGTCCGCATCGAGGCACCGAACCGCGCGGCGCCGGGCAGCAAGACTCTCCGCGTACCCCGCGACCGACCTGGCCGGCAGGCGCTCCGCGACGTCGACCTGGCGCAGCTGCGGCACGAACCCTGTTGCTGTGGAGTCAAACTGGCGCAGTTCGACGACCTCTACAGGAGGCTGGTCGAACTGCCGGCCGACCCGAGCCTCCACCGCCGCCATCACCTGCACCGCCATCGGGCCGAGGGTGTCGTGCCGATGGTGGCGGTGCGCGCGCCGCCCGAGGTCGACCTGGGCGATCGCCTCGGGCCCCGGCCCGTCACAGACATCGACCAGGGCGGCCACCTCCACGCCGTAGCCGACCGGCACCGACAGCCGTTCGAACTCCGACCGCCGGATCGCCCATTCACCGGCAAGCGGCTGCACCACGCCGGTGAGCGCCGGCCGGTGCAGCGCCAGCAGCGGCCGCGCGACGAGCTCAGTGACCCGCCCGCCGCGCTCGGCCTCCCCACCCTGCGCGTCGAGCAGCGGCCGGTCATAGACCGCCTTGACAAGCGCGACGCCGCGGTCGGTGAGCAGTGGCCCGAGCAGCCCACTGACGAAGTGCGGCCCCCACTCGAGCAGGTCGGAGTCGAGGAAGACCAGCACATCGCCCGTCGTGACGTGCAGCGATTTCCACAGCGCCTCGCCCTTGCCTTCCGCGGCGCGCAGGCCCGGCAGCACATCGCGAGCGGCGTGCACCACCGCACCCGCGTCTCGGGCCCGCTGCGCGGTGGCGTCAACGGAGTCGGAGTCGATGACGACCACCTCATCGGCGAGCGGGACGTCATCCACCCAGGCTCGCCGAACCGCCCCAACCACCGCGCCGACGGTGCTCTCCTCGTCGCGAGCCGGGATGACGATGCTCACCCGGGTGTCGCCCTTGGCGGCCAGCAACGCGTCGGCCGACCATGTCGTCCATGGCAGTACCTGGTGCGGCCCGGGCCGGTCGGTCACGCCGGACACCCTACGTCGAGCACCCGCGAACCGACCGCGACCTTCGACAAGGGCTCGTCCCAGCGACCCGCGACCGGTCGCGCAACCCCACCTGCCTCAACTTTCCCGCCCGCGCCCGGAACCTTCATCTGCGCCTGAGTTCCGTTGGGTGGCGAACATGAAGCTCCCGGTGCTGACTGGCGGATGGCGCCGCACCGCACGTCAGCCGGATGCCGCGTCGCGGCTCGGCCGGTACGACGCAGCCAGCAGAACCCCCGCCGCCAGCAGGCCTCCGGCGGCGGCGCCGACCGCCCACGCTGGCCCGGCAAGATCGAGCCCCAGCGCAGCATCGAGCGACCACTCCCCCGGACCAACCGACACCAGCCCGACCGCGACCAACGCGACAAGTGCGACGTACTCCCAGCCACCGGCGAACACGAAATAGCCTTTGCCGCGGTGGTCGGTGAGCGCGGCGACCGTCATCAACCCGACGAACGCCATCCCCGCCAGGCCGGTGAGCAGCCCGATCGTCATCAGCACGCCCGCGCCGACCTCGGTGGCCGCGGCGAGCCGGGCATGCAGCCAGCCTGGCCGCAGGCCGAGCGAGTCGAACCACCCCGCCGTGCCGCTCAGCCCGCCTCCGCCGAACACCTTGTTCCACCCGTGCACGACGAGCATCGGCCCGAGCGCCAGCCGCACGACGAGCATCCCTAGGTCGACTCCGGCGTCCATGGTGGCAACTGTACGAAAGACACCGGCTGATCCTCCGCAAGCCCACCCAGGCCCGCGGATGACGCCCGCAATTTCTCCGGACGACGTCCGTAACTACCCGCGCACACCAGCTCGGTGAGGGCTACCGTTCCCCGGATGACGACCAGCACCGGCACCGGCCAGGACACACGGATGAACATCTCCATCCGCCCCGCCCGCCCCACCGATCGCGACATCGTGCTGCGGCTGGCGGTCGACAACCAGATGTTCGCCCCCGACGAACTCGACGATCTGGGGTCAGTTTTCGACGACACCAGCAGCACCGACGAGCACCATTGGGCGGTGGCCGAGGCCGAAGGCGGTGTCGTGGGTGCCGCCTACTGGGCGCCTGAGCCGTTCGCCGACCGCCTGTGGAACCTCTTCTTCATCGCGACGGCTCCCGACCGTCACGGGTCCGGTGTCGGCTCCATGCTCACCGAGCATCTCGAGTCCGCGCTTCGGGCTCTCGGACCGGAGCGCGCCCGGGTGTTGCTGGTCGATACCTCGAGCACCGAGCAGTACGTCGGAGCGCGCCGCTTCTACCTCGGCCGTGGCTTTGTGGAGGAGGCGCGTATCCGTGAGTTCTACGGCGAGGGCGACGACAAGGTGACCTTCTGGAAGCGCATCGACACCTGACAGTGATGATGTCGGTGAGCCCGCAGTGGTGGTCCTGACTCTCCACCTGATCAGTGACGGAGCCGGGTCGACCCGCGGGCCGCGTGTCACTGGGCCAGTGGTTGCTGCGGCACGGGCTCGAGTTCGCGCACCGCGGGCAGCACCTGCTCGGCGAAGGTCCGCAGGAACCGCTCCTGGTCATGGCCTGGGCCGTGCAACACCAGGTGGTTGAAGCCGAGGTCGGTGTACATGCGCAGCCCCTCGACGACGTCCTCGGCACTCGACGCGACGACCCAGCGCTTCGCCACCTGCTCGATCGGCAACTCGTCGGCGGCCCGCTCCATCTCGGCCGGGCTATGGATGCTGTGCTTCTGCTCGGCGGTGAGCGAGAGCGGCGCCCAGAACCGGGTGTTCGTCAGCGCCCGCTCCGGGTCGGGGTCCCAACTCACCTTTACCTCGATCATCCGGTCGATGTCGGATGCCGCTCGCCCGGCTTTGGTCAGCCCCTCGGCGACGGCGGGAACCAGCTGCTCGGCGTAGAGCTCGCGGCCCTTGCCGGAGGTACAGATGAAGCCGTCCGCGACCCGGCCGGCATAGCGCGCCACCATCGGCCCGCCGGCCGCGACGTAGAGAGGCACCGGCTGGTCGGGCCGGTCGTAGATCGCGGCATCGTGGGTGCGGTACCACTCGCCCTCGAAGGTGACCCGGTCTTCGGTCCACAGCTCGCGGATCAGTTGCACCGCCTCGCGTAGCCTTCCGAACCGCTCCTTGAACTCGGGCCACTCGCCGTCGACCACTGACCCAACGGCGACCTCATTGAGCGCTTCGCCCGTGCCGACGCCGAGGAACACCCGGCCGGGGGCCAGGCACGCGAGCGTCGCGAAGGTCTGCGCGAGCACCGGCGGGTTGTAGCGGAACGTGGGGGTGAGTACCGAGGTGCCGAGCAGCACCCGCTCGGTGCGAGCGGCTACCCACCCCAGCCAGGCCAGCGCATTCGGCGCGTGTCCACCCTGAAGCCGCCACGGCTGGAAGTGGTCCGAGATCGTGACCGAGTCCAGGCCGACCTCCTCGGCGAGCACCGCGTACCGCGCGAGCTCGCCCGGGGCGAACTGTTCCGCCGATGCTTTAAACCCGACCCTCAGCCCACGCTCCGTCGCCATCCGCCCATCCTGCTCCACACCGAGCCGGGCCCTGGCGAACGTGGGTGATTCCCGTTGTCCAGCCGACGGGAATCACCCACGTTCGCGTCGGGAGCTCCGAGACCTCACACCATCCGGCCGTTACTCTCGGGCGCTAGTCTCGGCCGGTGACCCTCGACCTCGTCGACCTCGCCGGGCACGAACAGGTGGTGTTCTGCCACGACCCGGACACCGAACTCCGGGCCGTGATCGCCATCCACAACACCGCGCTGGGCCCGGCCCTCGGTGGCACCCGCTTCCATCCCTACCCGTCGCTCGACGACGCACTTGCCGACGTGCTCCGCCTGTCCCGGGCGATGACCAGCAAGAATGCGGTCGCCGGGCTCGACCATGGCGGCGGCAAGGCGGTCATCGTCGGAGATCCGCTACGGGACAAGACCCCCGAGTTGCTGCGCGCCTACGGCCGGTTCGTGGAGTCGCTCGGCGGCCGTTACGTCACCGCGTGCGATGTCGGCACCTATGTCTCAGACATGGACGTGGTCGGCGAGCAGACCCGCTGGGCCACCGGTCGCTCGACCGAGCGCGGGGGCGCTGGGGACTCCTCTCTTCTTACCGCGCTCGGCGTGTTCGAGGGGATGCGGGCCGCGGCCCAGCATCGCTGGGGCCAGCCCACGCTCGCCGGCCGCCGAGTGGCCATTGCCGGGGTCGGCAAGGTAGGTCGCCGATTGGCCGGGCACCTGCTCGCCGACGGCGCCGAGGTGGTGGTCACCGACGTGCGGCCGGATGCCGTGCACTCGCTTCGCGTGGAGCACCCGGCGGTGCAGTCGGTGGAGGACCTGGCGGCGCTACTGCGCGAACCTGCGGACGTGTTCAGCCCGAACGCACTCGGCGGTGCTCTCGACGCGGCCACGGTGGAGTCGCTCAGCGCCGAGGTGGTCTGCGGCGGGGCCAATAATCAACTGGCCGACCCGGGACCGGCCGGCACCGCGGCGCAGTTGCATTCCCGCGGGATCACCTACTGCCCCGACTTCCTGGTGAATGCGGGTGGGGTCATCCAGGTGAGTGACGAACTGCACGGCTTCGACCTGGAGCGGGCTCGATCGCGGACGGCTGCCATCTTTGGCACCACTCTCGAGGTGTTTCGCCAGGCCGATGCGGCCGGGGTCTCACCGGCGGCCGCGGCCGACCAGATCGCCGCGGAGCGGGTGGCGTCTGGCAACCGACGGCCGTGGCACCCGGATCGCCGGGACGAGCCCATCCCGGCCCGCTGAGTCCGGGTGGGGGCGTCATCCGGAGGGTCATCCCTGATGTACCGTTAGCCCCACGACACGTACACCATTCCCGGGACTGCTCCGCGACGTGGGATGACCTCGAATACCGGGGCCGTCCCTGTTGTGTTGTCTCCCCGGCAGACTCACGAGGGGGTCACGCCATGGGGCGCGGCCGAGCCAAGGCCAAGCAAACGAAGGTCGCTCGCGAGCTGAAGTACTACAGCCCGGACACCGATCTCTCAGCGCTTGAGCGAGAACTCCACGGAGCGGCCCAGCCGCGTGGCGACAATGACGCCCGCGACCGGGACGACGGCGAGGATGACGAGGACAGGTGGGCGCCACGACGCGGTTGAACGGAGACCCGGTCGTCGGCTCCGGCCGCGAGCAGGCACGTACAGCAGTCGGCTCTCCTTCGTCCCCCATGTCTGATGTCTTCCCGACTCTGATGTCTCCCCGACGTTTTTCGGGTGCTGAAGTACGACCAGCGCCTCGCGCCCGGGCCTGACCCGCAGAGCCACCCGGGCCTGACCGTCAGAGTCGGGCGGTCAGTTCATCCGCGAGGGTGATCGCCGACCAGTTGCACCGATCCGCCATCGACGCCTTTCGCGCCACGCACCACTTCCACCCCGTCGATGAGCGGGGCAACGTCGGCCTCGTACACCTCGCCCATCGCCCAGGTGCGGATGCCGCGTGCCTCAAGAAACGCAGCCGCAGCGTCGGCACTGTGGGCTGGCAGCACGGCGGCGAACCCGACCCCGAGATTCAGAGTGCGCTCGAGGTCGGCGCGGGGCACGGCACCGAGGTGGCCGACGAGGCCGAACACGGGAGGCGGCGTCCACGTCATCCGGTCAAGCCGGGCGTGCGCAGATGACGGGAGCACCCGGGCGAGGTTGGCCGCCAGCCCGCCGCCAGTGACGTGAGTGAGGGCGTGCACCTCCACCCCGTCGGTGCGGATGAGGTCGAGCAGGTCGGCGGCGTAGACCCGAGTGGGCTCCAGCAACTCGTCGCCGAGGGTGCGGCCAAGTTCGTCGACATGCCGGTCGAGTGCCCATCCGGCATGCTCGATGACCCGGCGCACGAGCGAGTAGCCGTTGGAGTGCAGGCCGCTGCTCTCGAGCGCGAGCACGACATCGCCCGGCTCGACCCGGTGCGGACCGAGGATGTCGGCGTGCTCGACGACACCCGTGGCGGCCCCGGCGATGTCGTACTCATCCGGGTCGAGCAGGCCGGGATGCTCGGCGGTCTCGCCGCCGACGAGGGCCACCCGGGCCTGTTCGCAGGCGCGTGCGACGCCCGAGACGATGGCCGCGATGCGCTCCGGAACGACTCTGCCACAAGCGATGTAGTCGGTCATGAACAGCGGCTCGGCACCGCACACGACGATGTCATCGACGACCATGCCGACAAGGTCGAACCCGATGGTGTCGTGCCGGTCGAGGGCCTGGGCGATCGCGACCTTGGTGCCCACGCCGTCGGTGCTGGTGGCGAGTACGGGGTGGGCCATCCGGGCGATGGCACGAGCATCGAACATTCCGGCAAAGCCGCCGAGGCCGCCGAGCACTTCAGGCCGGGTGGCGCGGCGCACGGCATCCTTCATCAACTCCACGGCCTTGTCGCCCGCCTCGACGTCGACGCCGGCGTCGGCGTAGGTAATAGCGTTCGACCGACTTGAGTCACTCACAGTGGGCAGCCTAACGGCGCCGCGCGGAGGTGAGCGGCCACCACCGCCGGGCCGCGCTCGTCATCCGACAACCACTGTCCGGGCACCGGCCGCCTCGTAGGTGGCGCGCGCCCGAGCGTCCCTGGTGGCAAGCAGGGCGCCGTGCTCGACAGCGGCGAGCGCCACGAGCGCGTCGTAGACCGCACCACCAGCGATGTCGAGCTCGCCGAAGATCGCTGGTAAACGCCCGGTCGTTCGCGTGCTGAGCGTCAGGAGGGTGGTGAATCGAGCCGAGATCAACAGCGCCGCATCTGCGGGGGTGAACCGGGCGTCGCCAGGGAGCCTGGTGAGAACCGAGTAAGTCTCCACTGCGGCGTGCCCGCTGAGCGCGACTTCGCGGCCGCCCCACCATCGGTCGACGACCCGGTGGACCTGATGACTTTCTAGAGCGTGTCTCCCAATGGTGGGTGGTTCGGGCGGCGATGATCTGGGCATGGTGCGTCAGGGGCAGGTTTCGGATGAGTTCTGGGCGGTTGTCGAGCCGTTGCTGCCGTCCTCGCGAGGGCGCCGGGGTCGTCCGTGGTCGGATCACCGGTTGATGCTGGAAGGGATCTGCTGGCGGTACCGCACGGGGTCGCCGTGGCGGGACGTGCCCGAGGTGTTCGGGCCGTGGCAGACGGTGTGGAAGCGGCATTTCCGCTGGTCGA
>JBOFLG010000256.1:0-6996 GCA_051657745.1 Dermatophilaceae bacterium
CTCGGCCTCCGGCGCGGGCGCGGGCGCTGGCTCGGCCTCCGGCGCGGGCGCTGGCTCGGCCTCCGGCGCGGGCGCGGCCTCTGGCTCGGCCTCCGGCGCGGGCGCGGTGGTCGGCGGGGCCACCGGCGGATCGCTCGACGTGACCGACGGTGACGGAGACACCCCCTCGATCACTACGGTGCCCTGGGCAGGTGTGCAGGAAACACAAATAAGCGGTGCTGCGAGTGCAGCGACCACCACGGGGAATCGAATACGCATCAAAAGCCGACCTTTCTCAACCTGTTTTGGTGCTACGGCAAAACCACGCGGCATGCTAGCAAGCCACCCGACAGCCGGGTACCGACGAAATACCGGGCGCCGCGCCGACCAGAGTCGTTCTTACCGAACCCAAGAGTCAGGCGCCAGGGTGCAGGCACCATGGCCCGGGCCAGATTTCATCCGGTCGGCAGACTCGCCCACAACCGGCTGAGCGCGGTCTCGTCGCGAGGTAGGTCGGGCCACACCGTGCGGCCGGTAGCCACCTGCACGAACGCGCCCCGCACCCGCACCGGATCCACGCCACGAACTCGTGCCCAGGCGAGGCAATACGCGGCGAGCTGGAGCGCTCGCGCCGCGGCCCGCGCACCGGTGGGTTCGGCACCGGTCTTCCAGTCGACCACCACCCAGCCCCGGTCGTCGTCGGGGTCTCGGAACACGGCGTCGACCCGGCCACGGACGGCGACCCCGCCCACGACCGTCTCCACCGCGGTCTCGACCTCAACTGGCATCATCGCTGCCCACGGGGTCGCCAGAAAACCCTTCCTGAGGTCGTCGAGCCCGCCGACGGAGTCCCCGACGTCGTCGGCGGCTCCAGGGAGCGCGTCGATGTCGAGGATGGCCGCACTGCTGAAGTGCTGCTCGACCCAGGCGTGGAACGCCGTACCACGCCGGGCCTCGCGGGCTGGCTGCTGCGGCACCGGCCGGCGCAGGTCGAGGGCGAACCGCGTCGGGTCCTCGGCGAGCGCCACCACGGCGGAGGTCGACAGATGCGGTGGCAGCAGCACCGGCTGCTCCCGCCCCGGGCGGCGGGCCGAACGCTCACCGAGCAGCACCGCCACTTCGGCATCCCATCGGCTGCTCGCGCCGGATCGGCCCCCCGCCACGCCCCGCATGTCAGAGATCGAACCACCAGACACCGAACCACCAGACACCGAACCACCAGACACCGAACCACCAGACACCGAACCACCAGACACCGAACCACCAGACACCGAACCACCAGACACCGAACCACCGGATGCCGAACCACCAGACACCGAACCACCAGACACCGAACCACCAGATGCCGGACCACCAGACACCGCCACGCCCTCGGTAATCGCGTCGGCTGGGCCGAGAAGGTGCGCCCGGCGCTCGAGGTGGTCGGCGGTCGGCCAGGGGACGCGGACCGGCTCGGCGGTCCGCGGGTTCGGCGGAGGCGGGTCGGCGGGCGTCGGCAGGCTGGCCCACGGCCCGGCCACCACCGGAACGGAGCTGCTGCGAACCTCCTCGAGGAACCGCGAGGTGATTCGCGGCGTCGATGGCGTGCCCCAGACATGTGCGGTGAGCAACAGGTCAGTGCGAGCCCGGGTGAGGGCGACGTACGCAAGCCGCCGCTCCTCGGCCACACCGTGCTCGGCGGTCGCGGCGACGAATCGGTCGAAAGCCTCGTGCACGGCATCCCAGTCGCCGGCTCCGCGCCAGTCGAACCGCGGCAGGGCGTCGGCGTCCCCGCGCAGGTCGTACGGCAGGGTAGCCAGGCCCACCAGCCAGCCCTTGTCGTTCGGGGTGCCGTGCCGCCAACCGTCGCCGGCCACGGTCGTGCGGTTCGCGGAGTGCACCGGGAAGGAGGCCTCGACCAGGCCGGGCACGGCGACGACATCCCACTCCAGGCCCTTGGCGGCGTGCACCGTCATCACCTGCACCGCGTCGGGGCGCGACTCCACCCAGCCGAGGTCGAGGCCGCGCTCCTCGTCGATAGCGGCCTCGAGCCAGGCGAGGAACCCGCCGAGGGTGGGCCGGTCTGCCGATGCCGCGAACGTGGCCGCGACGTCGGTGAAAGCATCGAGATGGGCCCGCGCGGCACCGGGCGAGTACCCGGGTCGAGCCAGCACCTCGATGTCCAGACCAAGCGCGCTCTCCGCCTCGGCGACGAGCTCGGGCAGGCCGAGTCCGAGCAGCGCCCGCAACCGGCGCACGGCCGCACCGACGCCGGCCAGTCGCTCGAGGGCTACCGGCGAGATGCGCTGGCCGTCGGTACCGGACCAGGTCGGCGGCGGCAGGTCGTCCAGGGCCTCGACGATGCTCACCTGCTCGCCGGCGTCGGGCGCGAGGTCACCGCCGCGCCGCCGACCGGGGCCTCGCTGGCGGTCGCGGGCCCAGCTACCCAACCCGTCGAGGTCGGCCGCACCGAGCCGGCACGACGGGCCGATGAGCAGCCGCATCAGCCGATCACCGCGGGTGGCGTCGGCGACCACGTGCAGCAACGCCACGAGATCGGCGACCTCGGGGGTGTGCAGCAGCCCGCCGAGCCCGACCACCTCGTAGGCCACGCCGGCGTCATCGAGCGCCTGGACCACGGCGTCGAACTGAGACCGCTTGCGGCACAACACCGCTGACGTGCGGCGGCCGGGTCGACGTAGCCGCCCCGACAGCCAGGACACGACGTGGCGCGCCTCATCCTCCAGGGTGTCGAGCCGCGCGAGCGCGACCTGGCCCGGGCCGGCGCCCGGCCGTTCGACCAGCGGAGCCACCGGCACCCGCGCCCCGACCGCCAGCGGGCCGGCCACCACGTTGGCCGCACCGAGCACGGCCCGGTCGTTACGCCAACTGGTCGACAGGTGCAGCACCGGCGCCGGGACGGGGCCGCCGAAGTCGGTGCGGAACCGGTCCAGGGTGGTGGATGACGCACCGCGCCACCCGTACACCGACTGGTGCGGGTCGCCGACCGCGGTGACCGGGACCGGCGCACCCGGAGCGGTGAACAGCCCGGCAAGCAGCCGGAGTTGAGCCTCAGACGTGTCCTGGAACTCATCGAGCAGCACCGCTCGGTACCGCTGCCGCTCGGCCACCCCGACGGCCCCGACCTCGGTGGCGAGGGTGGCCGCGACCGCGACCTGGTCGGCGAAATCCATCGTGTCACGGGACCGCTTCAGCTCGGCGTAGCGCTCAAGCAGCGGCACGATCGCCCGCCGCTCCCGCAGGACCGCGAGCGCGGCGCGAACGGCAGCCGGGTAGGCCCGCCGCGTCGACAGCTCGCCCCGGGGCAGAACGGCCAGGGCCGCGACGACGTCATCGAGGTGGGCGGCCAACTCGCTCGGCGTGCGGAGGTGTTCGGCGAGTTCGGCGGCGAGGTCGATGACCGCCGTGGTGACCGTGGACTCAGCCTTGGTCACGCCCTCCATCGGGCCGTCCCAACCCACCACTGCCTCGTGCGCGAACTGCCACGCGGCGGCCTCGGTGAGCAGCCTGGTCTCGGGCTCCACCCCGAGGCGGAGCCCGTGCTCGCGCACGATCCGGCCGGCGTACGCGTGGTAGGTCGAGACCGTGGGCGAGTCGTCGAGCATCGCGGCGCCGTCATCGTCATCCGGCGGGGTGAGCCCGGCCTCGCGCAGCGCCGCGAGCCGGGTGGTGAGCCGCTCACCGAGTTCTCCCGCGGCCTTGCGGGTGAAGGTCAGGCCGAGCACCTCGTCCGGCCGCACCAGCCCGTTGGCCACCAACCAGACCACCCGCGCCGCCATCGTTTCGGTCTTGCCCGAGCCGGCCCCCGCCACCACGAGCAGCGGGCGGTCCAGCGGCGCCTCGATGACGGCCGCCTGCTCAGCGGTGGGCGCGTACGGCTGCCCGAGGGCGCGAGCCAGCTCGGCGGCACTCCACCGTACGGCGGTGTCGGAGCCCGCGGCGGACTCGAGGTACGCGGCGGCGGGCGTCGTGGTCACCGCTGCCGCCCCTCGGGCTGGGCCGGGCAGGCGTCCTTGACCTGGCAGGTACCGCAGTGCGAGCCCGGGGTGGCCACGAAACCAGCTGCGGCCATTGCCTCGGCGGTCTCGGTGAGCAGCTGGTGCGCCCACTCCGGTTCCTCGTCGTGAGCGAGCGGACGCTGTTCCTGGAGCGTGGTCGACGCGCTCGCCGCTTTGCCCAGCTGCAGCAGCGCCGCTCCACCGGTGACCGACCCCAGACCCGACAACCCGCCAGCCTGCACCGCCACCTGGTAGGCCCCGAGCTGCCCGTGCCGACGCAGTTCGGCCTTGGTGGGTTTGCGTGTCCCGGTCTTCAGGTCGACCACCCGCACCCGCCCCTGCGCGTCGACCTCGACTCGGTCAACTGTGCCGATCACCTCGGCCCTGCCTAACGCGACCCGCAAGGCCTGCTCGGATGCCGCCCGCTGCCAGCCCGCGTCACTCGCCTCCCGGACGTAGCCGGCAAGCCGGGTGGTCATCGCCTGCGCCTCAGCGAGCCGGCGGCGAGACAGCCAGCCGGGCGGCATCCCAAGGCGACCCCACCGGCGTTCGAGTTCGGCGGCATAACGAGCGGCGTCGGTGTCGCCGAGGTCGTGGGCGACCTCGTGGACCAGGATGCCGACGTCCGCAGCACCCAGCGACGGGCCCTCACCTCCGCTGGTGCGCAGCATCCACTGCAGCCCGCACCGCCAGAACGCGTCGACCGCCGACGGCGACACCCGCACCACGGCATCCGGCGCGCGCCGGGGCCGGCTGTCGGTGACGTCCCGGAGCGCCCACCACTGCGCGGGGTCGGCGCCGCGAACACCCTCGCGGGCGAGCCGGGCCAGGGTGGTAACCGCGGCGCCACGGACCGCCGGGTCGGGGTCACACACACTGCGACGCAGTTCCCCGACCACGCCCGGCAGGGTCAGCGGCCGAGGCACATCGGTGAACGGCCGCAGACCCTCGACCGGGTCGACGATGTCGAGGTAGGGCGAGGGTTGCTCGTCGTCGCTGCGCACCGCGGTCACGACCAGCCGACGCCGGGCCCGGGTGCACGCGACGTGGAACAACCGAGTCTCGTCGTGCCGCACCTGAGCCCGGGCCGACCGCGAGTCGGCGACGCGACCGGTGACCACGTCGACAAGGTCGGCGGAACCGAGGAGCGACCCCCGCAGCCGCAGGTCCGGCCACGCCCCTTCCTGGACCCCGGCCACGACCACGACCTCAAACTCGAGCCCGGCGGCCGCGGCCGGGGTCAGTACCGCGACCGCATGCCCCGGCGCGGCCCGGGCGATCAGGGTGTCGCCGGGCACGTCCTGCTGGAGCACATGGTCGAGGAAGTCGGCCGGGCGCGCCGCGGGAAGCCGGTCGACGAAGCGGGCGGCAGCGTCGAACAGGCCGAGCATGGCGTCGAGGTCACGATCGGCGCGGCCACCGGCGACCCCACCGGCGAGGGCGGCATCCCGCCACGGGCCAGCCAACCGACACGCCGCCCAGATCGCCCACAGCACCTGCTCGACATCGCCGCCGGCCCGGAGGGCGTCGATGGCTGCGTCGAGTGCGCGCTGCACTCGCCGAGCCGGGGCGGCCTCCGGGCCGACCCGGTCAAGGACCGCCGGCAGCAGCACCGCCTCGACGAGCAGCGCATCACTCGGCCGGCCCCCGCCGGTGCCCAACTCGACCCGCCGCAGGGCGCGCCGCAACCGGCGCAGGCTCACTGCATCGGCGCCGCCGACCGGCGAGAGCAGGATGTCGACGACGGTCTCCGAATCCGGCGGGCCGGCGCCGGCGACGACGTCGAGGGCGCACCGCAGCAGGGCGAGCACTGGCCGGACCGCGGGCTCGTCCCGCACCGCGACGTCGGCCGTGGCGAGGTCGACGGGGACCCCCGAGGCCCGCAGCACCCGGCGCAGGGTGGCGGTGCGCGCTCCGCCACGGACCACGACCGCCATCCGCGACCACGGCACCGCCTCGAGCAGGTGCTCCGCACGCAGCAGCCCGGCGACGAAAGCCGCCTCCTGAGCAGCGGTGCGCAGCAGCGACACCTCGACCGTGCCGTCGTTGCGCGCCGGAGCCGGCGACCGATGACCTGCGCCGCCGACGACGCCGATGTGGGACACCACCCACCCGGCAGCCGTGGCTACCGGACCACCGCAGCGGTGACCGGTGCCGAGCCGGTGCGTGACGGCAGCCGGCCAGCCGCCGCCGAGCAGTCGGGGGTCGGCACCACGGAAGGTCTGGGTAGCCGAGTCGGGGTCGCCGAGCAGCACCATCGGGACCGCTCCGGGGCCGGTCACGGCGTCGAGCAAGCGACGCGCGGCCGGTGAGAGTTCCTGGGCATCGTCGACGACGACGAGCCGTAGCCGAGTGCGCACCCGGCGCAGCGCGGCGGCGTCGGCCCGCAGCAGGTCGGCGGCGTCCCCGAGGATCCCGGCCGGGTCGTGCGCCCCAGCCGCCGACAGCGCGGTGACCTGGTCGTACTCACCCAGCACCTGGGCGGCGGCGACCCACTCGGGCCGGTCGTGCCGCTCGCCGAGCCGGGTGAGGTCCGCCGGCCCCAGACCGAGCTCGACGGCACGCATCAGCAGCTCACGCAGCTCGGCACGGAACCCTCGGGTGGGCAGCGCCAGAGCCACGGATGCCGGCCACCCCGGCCCGGGTGCGGCTCCCGAGGCGTGGCCGGCCAGCAGGTCGCGCAGCACGACGTCCTGTTCAGGGCCGCCGAGCAGCCGAGGCGCGGGGTCGCCACGCAGCGCGGCCGCCTCGCGAAGCAGACCGAATGCGAACGACTGGTGGCTGCGCGCGAGCGGGGTCGTGGAGGTACCGCCGAGGCGGGCGGTGACGGCGTCGCGCAGCCGCGCGGCCGTCATCCGGGTCGGCGCCAGCAGCAGGCACGAGTCAGCCGGCGCCCCCTGGGCCACCGCGCGGACCAGTCGTTCGACCGCGACCGTGCTTTTGCCGGTACCCGGTGCGCCGAGCACCCGCACCACCGGCGCATCATCGGCCACCGCCGCCGCCTGCGACGGGTCGAGCA
>JBOFLG010000257.1:0-16653 GCA_051657745.1 Dermatophilaceae bacterium
GCACCGAGTCGAGTGGAGTGGCCGACTCGTCGAGGGCGACGCCGGCCACTCCACTCACAACCACGGCCACCGGGAGCACGACGGTGTGCGATCCGGACCGAGGTCGCCGGCCCGGGGGCCTGGACAGCAGGCTCACCACCATCGCCAGCAGATTCAGCTGCGTGGCTAGCGGTGTCGGCGGGGTGGCCGTCGCCTGCTCTCATGTGTTGACCATACGCTCAATTTGAGCGAATGGTCAATTAGGGTTTCGCCTAGCTGGCACTGCCGAGATCCGCGCGCGACGACCTGCTGCGGCACGGACTGCGGCCGCGCTACCGGGGACGAGCCCGCTCGGTCACGACCACAGCGGCGCCGAGCGCCACCAGCATCCACCCAGCGAAGATCACGCCGGCAACGTTCGGGCCCGAGGCCATCACGACGTCACCCACGTCCAGGCCAACGAAGTGGCGCGCATTGGTGAACGGGAGCACCCCGGCGATCCGCTCCGCATGGCCCGGCAGCAGCCCCGGGAGCAGCGGCTCGACGACCAGTGGCCAGATGACGACCAGGGTCACCACCGCGATGGCGTTGCGGACGACCGCGGCCAGGGCCACGCCACCCACCGCAGCGCACCCCACGACCAGCGCGGTCCGCATCGAGATCTCGACCGATGCCGCTGACCACGGCGTGAGGTCCGCGGCCGCGGTCCCGCCCAGCAGCACGAAGACCAGACCCGAACTGATGGCCGCCACGGCGCCCAGCGCGAACGCCAGCCCGCCGGCGACGGCGGCCTTGACGGCGACGACAAGCCCCCGGCGCGGCGCCACGAGCAGCGTCGCCCCGAGCGTTCCGTACCGGTACTCGACCAGGATCGAGGACGCGCCCAACAGCATCAGCGCGATCAGGCCCGCACCGGGGCTGCCGTCACCGAGCACTCCGGCGGTGACGATGGTGTCGGGCGCAATGATCGTGGGCGTGCGGCAGGTGGCGCCCGGCTCGCCGCAGAAGTCGTTGGCCTGGTCCATCGCCAGAGCGAGCAGGCCGGCGATGAGCACCGACATCCCCACCGCCGCGCCTCCGTAGGTGTACGGAACCCGAGTGCTGGTCCACTTGGTCCACTCGGCGCGAGCCAGCGCCGTCACCGGGGTGGGAGTCACTGGGGTGCCTCGTCTCGTCGTGGGGAGCGGTCAGCCGCTGCGCTGTCGTGGTCGGCGCGGTCCGCGGGCCGCCCGAGGTGCGTGCCCGACCCACGATGGTCGGCATGCTGGGCCTGGCCGACGTGGTCAGCCAGACCGGCGTGGTCAGCCAGACCGACGTGGTCAGCCAGACCGACGTGGTCAGCCAGGTCGGCGGTGAGCCGCCGGTACGCGTCGGCGAGCGAGTCGCTCGGCCGCGCATGGCGCACCCGGATCGCCCTCGCGCTGAGCACGCCAACCACCTCCTCGACCTCCGCGCCATGGACGGTCAGGGCGCGGATGCCGCCCGGGGCCGGGCGAGTCGCCATCGACCACCGGTGCTCAACCGCCAGCCGACCGAGCACCGGCTCCAGGCCGTCCACGTCGACCACCTCGACCTCGACGCCGCGAGTCCGGCCGGCCAGCCCGGCCGCGGACCCGGCGTACCGCACCGTGCGAGCGGCCAGCACCACCACGTCGTCGGCGCCCTGTTCCACCTCGCGCAATAGGTGGGTCGACAGCAGCACCGTGCGACCGGCATCCGCCTGGTCCCGGAGGAACTGCCGGATCCAGGCGACACCCCCCTGGTCGAGCCCGTTGAGCGGCTCGTCGTAGACCAGCACAGCAGGGTCGCCGAGGATGGTGGCAGCGATGCCGAGCCGCTGCCGCATCCCGAGCGAGAAGGTGCCGACCGCGGTGTCGGCGACCTCGGCCAGGCCCACTCGGGCCAGGGCGCCGGCGACGCGCGCGGTGGGGATCGCCGATGCCTGGGCGAGCCACCTGAGGTGGGCGCGGGCGGAGCGACGCGGGTGCACCCACGAGGCGTCGAGCAGCGCCCCGACCTGCTGCAGCGGGAAGCGGAGCCGCCGATACGGCGTGTCACCGACAAGCACGACGCCCGAGTCGGGGCGCTCAAGACCGAGCAGCACCCGCAGGGCGGTGGTCTTGCCCGACCCGTTGGGGCCGAGCAGCGCCGTGACCGCACCCGGGCGCAGCACCATGTCGATCTCGTCGAGCACCCGGTGCGGGCCGTACGCCTTGGACACCCGCTCGAACCGCACCGGTACCGGTCGGCGCGCCGACGCGCGTCCGGTCATGACGGGGCCTGACCCATCGCCCTCAGCCGGGGCAGGTCGACCCGGCGAAAGGTCCGTACCGCGATCGCCACCGCGGCGAGGAGCACGACAGCCGCCACCGGCCACCGATCGCGCTCCACCAACGGGGCCGCGATCACGACCCCGACCGCGAGGGGCCACCCGTAGCGAGCGAACAGCAGCAGGAACAGCAGACGTCGGGCCATGACGGCCACCTTTCGTGGGTCGGACGGATCGAATGACACGGACGGATCGAATGACACGGATGGAGCGGACGGCCCGCACCACGGGGGCGAGGAGATGACGCGACCCACCGGACATCCGGATGACGCGACCCACGACCGCACCTCGGACGATGTCGGCGCGGGCGTCATCCGCCGATGCCGACCGACGCGGGCGAGGGCCAGCCGGCGGCCACGGCGTCCAGGACGGCGCCCAGGTCGGCCACGGCTGCCTCGGCACCGTGGACGAGGCCGACCGCCCCCACGTTGAGCACCACCTCGTCGGCACCCGTGTCCACCTGCGTCCGCACGCTCGAGGCCACCTCCTCGGCCGACCCGTACACGAATACCCCGGTGCTCAGCGTCGCCCGGAGGTCGTGTCCGCGGTCCCCACGCAGGTCGACGCCGGCGCGCCGGAGCATCGCCGCGTAGTGCGGCGCTCGAAGGTGCTGCCCCACCGCAACCGCGGCCAGCCGCACCGGGTTACGACCCGGCCGGCGCACCGCGCACGGCACGATGCTGACCAGCCGCGGCGCCGGCCGCCCGGCGGTGGCGGCTCCGTCGGCGAGGGCCGGCAGCACCGTACCGACGACGTACGCGTGCGGGGTGAGCCAGGTGACGACGAAGTCGGCCACCTGAGCCGCCTCGCGAGCCATCGCTGGCCGGAGCACGCCACAGCCGAGCTCGACCCGTGCGGCCACCGCGCCCTGGTCCGCCAGCCGCATCGCGTCGAGCTCGGCGACGAACCGCCGCATCCAGCGAGCCGGCGCCTCCAGGGGCGCACCACGCGCCGCTTCGGCGACGGCACGGGATCCGATGCCGTAGCCAGCCGCCACCGACCGCCCGCTCAGCCGCGCCAACGACGCGGCCTGGGCCCAGGCCAGCGCCGGAGTGGTGAGCGGTGCGACGGCGACACCGAGGCCGACGTCGAGATGGATGCCGCGCCCGGCGAGGGTCGCCAGCGCCAGGTGGGTCTCGACGGTCATCGACTGCCCGAGCCACAACCGCACGTCCCGCGCGGCACACACCCGGCCATGGCGCACCAGCGGGTCACAATCGTCGACCTGCTGGCCGAACAGCACCGACACCCGTGACCGGGGCGAACGGGGCGGCTGGTCGCGAGGCATCGGCGGTGTCGACTGGGCCGTGGAGGTCATCGCCGACCCCCGGGACCGGTGGATGACGAGGTCATCGACAACGGCACCCATGGACTCCTCCCGGCCAACGCCGCCTCGAGCAGCAGACCGGTGTCGGCGATCCCCGACCAGCCGAGGAAGTACCCGAGGACGCCCTGCCGGCCGGTGTCCCCGGTGACGTAGCCCTCAGCGCGGGCGTGGGCGACCACCCGCACCCAGTAGTCGGCGGCCAGGTCGAGCAGCCAGCGGGCGCCGCGCACCTCGGCACCGTGGACCAGCGACTGCACCACGCCGGCTGCACCGTGGCACACCGAGAGGTCGACCGGCACGCCCACCTCGGGCAGGCGCACCGCTCGTTCGGCGTGCCAGCGCAGGTCGGCATCGTCGGCGTCGGTGGCGGCAGCCACCACCAGCAGCCCGGCATGGCCGTGGCACCACCCCACCGGAGCATCGTCCCGGCTGCCGGCCAGCCGGGCGATCCGGCCGGCGGCTCCGGCGGCCGCGCCGGTGGCGCCGATCGCGGAGGTGAGCCGGTGCTGCGCCCAGAGCAGCCCGAGCGGGCCGTGTGCGAGGTCGAGCCGGCCCGACCCGACGACCTGGTGGGCGATGGCCGGGCGAAGCTGCCGCAGCACTGCCCGGTCGGTACCGGGGAAACCGGCGAGCAGCACCGCGGCACCGGGTGCGCCCAGCATCGTGTCGGCGGCGTGCGCGGTGTCTCCACCGGGCGGGAGCGGCAGCGTGGCATCGGCGTGGCTCAGCACGTACTGCACCGACAGCGCACCCGACACGGCCGACCAGGGCAGCGCGTCGAGCCGCTCGCGGTACACCCGAGCCAGTCCGCGCAGCCCACGCCGGGCCTGCGCGGCGACCTCATGGGAGCCGGATCGCTCGAAGGGCAGCACGATCCCACCGGCGTCGTGCAGCGACACACTCGAGCCCGGGTCGAAGGTGGCCAGGTGCGGCGCGAAGGCACCAGGAACCCAGCCGCGCTCGAGTCCGTCAACGCCGTCGACCGTGACGGAGACCTCGACCAACCGGTCGAGCACGGCCGCGGTGTCGATGCCGTCGGCGCCGAGGAACGCCTCGCCCCACGACCCCGAGGGCCGCGGCTGGTACCGGGGCTGGTGCTGGCGTCGCACCGCCCGCAGCTCGGCCAGGCCCTCCTCGAGCAGCAGCTCCTCGAACGGCAGGCCACGCACCTGGGTCGACCGGATGCCGTGCACCGCACGGTCGCGCGGCGAGAGGTCGGTGAACGGCCCGGACGCGTCGCCCTCGGAGACGAGCCGAACGTCGTCGGCGTGGATGGAGAAGTACGGCACGTCACCGCGGCGCAACGCGGCCCGCTCGGCGTCGAGAACGAACGTCTGCACCATCCGGCGGTCGATCCCCGGCGGGGGCCGGAGCAGCCCGACAACCCGCTCCGCGTCATCCGGCGCACCGAGGTTGTCGGGGTGGGTGACCGACTCGAGCACCCGCCCGTAGACCGCGGTGGACCGCACGATCTGGCGCACCTCGACCGGCCGGTCGTCGAGGAGCCCGACCAGCTGGTCGGCGCGGGCGGCGATCACCGCGGTGGCCTCGCGCATCCCCGCGACCAGGTCGGCGGTGTGGTCAAGCACGTCGATCGGCGCACCATCCAGACCGCGAAGTACGTTGTCGCGGTGGGAGAATGGGTAGGTGCGACGGGCCAGATCGACGCCATCGGTGTCCCGGTTCACGAGCACGTGGTCGGTGCGTTCCGAGCGTTGCTCGTAGGGCACCCCGATGCCGCCGAGGAGCACGCTGTACGGGCCGGTGGGGAGCCGCTGCGGAAGCATCAAGGTGTTCGCCGACGAACTCTTGAGCCGGTAGATGATCGCGGCCGACAACTCGTGGGCGCGCAGTGCGGACGAGGCATGCAGCGCCGTCTCGAGGTCGAGCAGCACCGGATAACGACCGGCCGCCACGACGTTCTCGTGGTGCATGTCGGTCGTGCCCAGTGCGGTGAGCAGCGCGGAGGCCGAGCCGAGCCGTCGGTAGAACTGGGCCGCCGCCGGCTCGTCGGGCGCCGGGGCCGGGCCGACCTCCGCCTGCCAGCCATGGGTGCCTCGGTCCAGCGACAGCGGGGCGCACTGTGCGAGAACGGGATCGAGGTCGTTGGCGAGGATGCCGAAGCAGTCCCGCACGAGCACCTCGGGGCTGAGCCCGCGTGGCTTGTAGATGACGCGGGACCCGTCGGCGAGGTGCACCGCTGCCACCATCCGGCCGTGCCGGTGGGCGTCGCCGCCGAGGTGCTCGATGCGGGTCACCGCGACCTGGGGGTCGCCGATGCCGACGGCGGCCGCGTCGGCGCGGTCGGTGAGCCAGCGGGCCGCGACCTCGCTCACGTGCACCGCCGACGCGCGCGCGACCTGATGGAGCAGCGTCTCGAGGACGGGGTATCGACGCGACCAGGCGGCGACCGTGCCGGGCCCGAGCTGGTCGAGGTAGCGCCGAGTCGCGACCGTGGCAACCCGGTCGGCCGGCAGGCCCCACGCCTGGCGCGCGCGATGGAACTCGACGACGAACACCCGCGGCAGGAGCAGCGTCATCCGGTGTGCCAGGCACTCCCGAGCCGAGCGCACCAGTACCTCGCGCTCGAGGCCCGGGACCGGCCGGACCGCCGCACCGAGGTCGTCGTCGAGGTGGTCGACGACGGCCTGAATGACCTTATCCACGAGCTGGCTCCGTTCCGGCCCCGAAGAGCCGCGCATAGGTACCGTCGCGCCGGGAGAGTTCGTGGTGGGTACCGAACTCCTCGATCCGGCCGTCGGCGAGGACGATGATCTGGTCGGCGTCGACCACGGTGGAGAGCCGGTGGGCGATCACGATCTGGGTGCACTCGAGGGCGGCGATGGCCTCGTGCACGAGTCGCTGGTTGGCGTTGTCGAGCGCGGAGGTCGCCTCGTCGAGAACCAGGATCCGGGGACGGCGCAGCAGCGCCTTCCCGATCGCGATGCGCTGCCGCTGGCCGCCGGAAAAGTTGGTGCCCAACTCGGAGACGACGGTGCGGTACCCCATCGGGAGGTCGTCGACAAAGTCGAGGAAAGGCAGGGTGCGGCAGAACGCGATGGCGTGCTCGGGTGAGCTGTCCGTGCCGAGCACGAGGTTGTCGGCGAGGGTCCGGTTGTGCAGGTAGCCCTCCTGCGGGAGGTACCCGATCTGCCGCCGCAGCGCGTCGAGGTCGTGGTCGCGAACGGGTATCCCGCCGAACCGGATGACGCCACTCGTCGGCTCGTGCAACGAGCAGAGGATCTTGCCGAGGGTGGTCTTTCCCGAGCCGGACTCGCCGACGACCGCCACCACCGATCCGGCCGCGAATCGGGTGGTCACGCCACGCACCACCTCCGACGAGTGCGGGGTGTAGCGGAACCCGACGTCATCGAGGTCGATGCCGGCGTGCGGGAGGTGCCGGACCCGTCCGCCACGACGCTCCGGCGGGTAGGCGAGGATGTCCTCGGCGCGTTCGAGATACCGCCCAGCCACCGTTGCGTCGGTGGCGCTCTGCACGACCGACGCGCCCATCGCGAACAGCAGCCCGGCGACACCGTGCACCGCGACCGCCTCGCCAGCGGTGACCACCCCGTCGCGGGCCCAGGTCATGCCGGTGACCAGCACGGCGAGCGGCGCGAATGCCTGCAACCCGGCGACGACACCGCCGACCCAGCCCTGCTGCACCTGCATCCGGCGCACCATCGCGCGCAGCGCCTCGCGGTACTCGGTGCGCCAGTCGTCGAGGTAGGTGGCGGCGTAGCCGCCCACCCGGAGGTTGGTGATCGACACCACGGCGTCGAGCTGGAGGCTCTGCGTCCTGGTGTGGTGGTGGACCTCGGTATCGACGGTCTCCTTGACCACCCGGCGGCTGACCGCGAGGACACCGACAACGACGGCGGTGACCGCCGCGACCGCGAGCCCGAGCGGTGCCGAGACCCACAGGACGTAGCCGAGGAGGACGAGCAGCGTCAGCGCGTCGAGCGCCCCTTGGACGAGCTTGGTCGCGATGATGTCGCGCACCTGGTTCATGCTGTTCAGCCGGTACATCAGTTCGCCGGGTGGCCGGCTGACGAAATAGCGAAGCGGCAGCCGCACGAGGTGCTCGAACGTGGTGGTGAGCAGGTGCCAACTCACCGCTCGCACCAGCCGGACCGCGACGAACGTGCGGGCTACCTGGACTACGACGAACCCGGTGGCGACGGCGCCGAGCACCGCGAGTGCGGCCGCGAGGTCGAGCCCGTCGGTGAGGGCGGCGTCGACCAGCCGGGCGGTGAGGATCGGGACGGCAAGGGTGAAGGCGAAGACCACGACGCTGAGCGCGACCAGGGCGGCGTAGGTCCGCCCGGTCGCCGGTGGCCACACCGGGCTGGACCGCCACACCGCGAACCGTGGCCGGCGGCGGTGCGCAAAACCCGGCGCCGGCCGGGCGATCAGCACCTGACCGCTGAAGTCCGCGGCAAGCCGTTCCCGGGAGATCCGGGTGCGGCCAACCATCGGGTCCATGATCGTGGCGTGCGTGGCGGTGACCCGCTCGACGACAACGAAGTGGTACCCCAGCCAATGCGCCACGAACGGGGCGTCGAGGGCGACCATCGCCCCCACCGCCTTGACCCGGTAGATCGCGGTCTCCATCCCCCGGGACCGGAGCAACTCACCAACCTGACGCAGGCTGAGTCCGTCCCGCCCGGGCTCAAGCACGCCACGCAGCTCGGTGACCGAGACGTCGTGCCCGTGCGCAGCGAGCAGCGAGCGCGCCGCGGCCAGGCCGCACTCGGTCTGAGCCACCTGGAGCGTGACCGGGACCCTACGCATCGGCCACCCGCTCCGCGAGGTCCAGCGGCGACGGCAGCCCAGCCCCGAGCCGAGTGGCGAGGTGCCAGGCCACCCCGGCCCGGCCCACCATCAGGCACGGGGCCTGGCTATAGCGGCTGTCGGCCGAGGTCAGGGCCGCTCGCAACCGGCCGGCGTCGAGGTATCCGGCGAGCTGGGTACGCAGCTCGCCAGCCTGCTCCGGAGCAACTGCGGCCGCGAGGCGCAGCGCCTCGTGCAGCCCCAACGAGCCGTGGCAGAGAGTGGTGGCGGTCGAGATCGGTGAGCGGCCGATCCTGAGCACGAGATCGCTGACTCGGGCGGGCTCGGTCAGGCCAGCCCGCACGGCCGCGACCGTGGCGACGAGCAGGCCTGCGGAGCCGTTACACCAGCTGTCGCTGTCGGTGCGTGGCCCGGCGAGGCTCGGGCGAGGGAGCCCCTCGGCCCACCCGAACTCGGCGTCGAGGCGACGGATGACGCCCGCGGCGAGCTGCGCCGAGGTGTCGTCCCGGGCCGTCCGGTGGGTGTGCGCGGCGAGCAGCAACAACCCCGCGAGCCCGTGGGCGAGCCCGCTGGACTGCATCCGCTTGAGGAGATCCGCGCGCAGCGCGACACCGCACGCGTCGACCGCAGCGTCGGCTGCTCCGTGGCGGCCCAGACCGAGACCGACGAGCAGGGCACCGACGTCGCCGCGCACGAGGTCGAACCAGTGCTCGGTCGCCGCCGAGTCACCCGCCGGGCTCGCCGCCGAGCCACCCGCCGAGCCACTCGCCGGGCTGCCCGGCGGACTGCCCGGCGGACTGCCCGGCGGCGCTGGACGGAGCAGGCCGAGCGCGTCGACCGCGGTGCTGGTCAGCCCGGGCTCGCCGAGGATCCGACCGGCGTGCGACATCGCCCACAACGCTCCGGGGAAGCCTCCGTAGGCGCCGCATCCGGCCTGGGCCAGGCTGCGAGCCTCGTGCGACCGCGCGTCGAGGATGCCGGCCGAGGGCCGGAACACGCGGTGGCTCGCGTCCGCCAAGCGCGGGTCGGCGAGCACTCCGCTGAGGGCGGCGAGCGCGAGCGCGGGCCCCACCCGACCGGTGTAGAGGTCGTAGCCGAGCACCCCTGGCGGCCATGGCCGATCGGCGTGGGCGGTCGCGACCGGGCCGATCCAGGTGGCCGGCAGGTGCGGGTAGCGGTCCTCGACCATTTCGGCGATCAGCCCGTCGGCGACCTCGTGGGCGACCGACCGAAGCTCGTCACCCGGGTCGTCGGTGCGGACGACCGCCGGGTGGCGGAGCACCAGATCGGCCGGCGCCGTGGTGTGCGGGTCGGGGAGCTTGGCGGTAAACGCCATCCGGATCAGGCGGACCTGGGTGGCGAGATCCTCGGGCGAGAGGGCATCGATCTTGGTCACGCACTGGGCCAGCGGGCTGCGCTCGAGGTCGGCCACCGGCCGGCGGGCGGCGCTCCCGTCGGTGACCGTTGTCGAGTCGGCTCGCACGAGGAAGTACGGGATGTCGGTCTGCCACAGCTGGGTGCACTCGGAACTGACCAGGCGTGCGTCGGCGCCGCGACTGGCGATGCCGATGCGCTTGACCAGCCCGGTGGCGAGGGCGTGGTCGCGGCTCGGGCTCGGCCCGGTGAGGAGGCGCAGGCACTGGGCGTACTGCACCGTCGCGTTGTGGATGTAGCGCAGCTCGGCTCCCGCGAAGGCGCGCCGGACGGCGGCGCTGAACCGAGCCCGTTCGGCGACGATCGCGGTGTAGGCCTTGGTGAACCCGGCAACCATCGCCGCGCAGTCGCGGCGCACGGACGCGGCGACATCGGCGGGGACATCCGCAGGCTCGGCCTCGGCCGGCTCCTCGGGCGCCCAACCAACCCGCATTCGGGCGTCGTAGGGGTACTCGACGTGCAGGCGCCGGAACGGACCAGACCCGCGCATGTCACCGCCGCCGAGGTAACCGATGTCGAGATAGCCGTCCCGGTCCCCGCGCAGCAGCACCATGGGAAGGACTCCGAGACCGAACACCGAGACCGCCAGCCGGTGGTAGCCGCTGTGCTCGGTCTCGGGCGTCCCGGAGGACCGCTCGCGCATCGGATGCAGCATGGTCTCCAGGTCGACCGGCACCGACCCGCTGGCCGTGGTGAGGATGTTGCTCGCGTGCATGTCCCGGGCGTTGACCGCGTACAGCACGGCGGCGAGCCGTCCGACGGCGATCAGGTCGGGTCGCCGGCGTGGGTCGACGACGAGATGCTCGACCCACCCGTATCCCGATCGGCGCAGGGTACGCGCCGCGCCGAGCTCGAACCCCAGGTCCTCGCGCAGCTCGCCGACCAGGCGCTCCCAGCCCGCTTCGCCGTCGACCGGCCGCGGCTTGTAGACCACGGCGGAGTCGTCGTCGAAACGGACGATGCTCACGGTGCGGCCGCCGGCATGGGTATCGCCGGCGAGGTCGATGTCGACCACCGCAGCGGACCGGCCGACGCCGAGCTCAGCCACCAGGTCGGCGCGGTCAGCGGCGAGCCGTTCGAGCAACTCCTGCACTGCGCCCAGCCGCGCGGTCGTGCGGCGGGACAGCCGGTCCCACGCCACCGGGTGGGCGTGGGCATGCCGGCGCAGACCATCCGCGACCAGGTCGCGACAGTACTCGCGGTACACCAGGCCAGGGTCGCGGCCGGGCACCGGAGTCAGTGCCTGCGCCCAGGAGCGGACCAGAAACTCGGCGACATCGGCGGAGAGGACCTCGTGCACCCGGGCCCGGATCGCCTGGTGGTCGCCGACGGCGTCCAGGCGCAGCCGTGGCCACGTGGGGCCGAGCGCTGCGTCGGCGAGATGGTCGCAGACGGTGGCGAAGGAGTGCCGCTCGGCGTCGGCCCCGAATTCCTCGAGCCCGAGAACGGCCTCGGGGACGGCCGCTGCCCACGACTCGCCATCGGGACTCGAACGCGACACGCTGGCAGCGTCATCCGAACGCGACACGGCGGCAGCGTCATCCGAACGCGACACGGCGGCAGCGTCATCGACGGTGAGCGGCGCGATGACCTCGTCGACCTCCGCGGGCGTCAGTTCGGGATAGAGGTCCTGGCTCCTCATGTGGTTCTCCGGGGGTCTCGTAGCCTGATGGAGCCGGTGGGTTGCGGACGCTTTCGGCGCGCCCGCAACCCACCGGGTTTGTCGGAGGGCGGGCACGCTGGCCGTCCTCCGAGTCAGATCGAGCGGTCAGCAGCTGTCCGAGCAGGCCGTGGTGGGGCAGGTCTGCGTCGAGATCAGCGAGACGAGCAGGCAGGACCAGGTGCTCCCGCCGTGCACGTCGCCCTCGGCCAGCTCCAGCAGTTCGTCGTCGCTGTAGCGACCGAGCTCGAGGGTGTCGTTCATCAGGTGTCCTTTCGTCGTGGTGGAGGTGGTGGCCCCGCCTGGAGGCAGGACGGGTCGGCCGGTCAGCACCAGCTCATGCACTCTCTGGTGACGGTGCACCACTGGCCGGTGTTGCCGTAGTGGTCACTCACCGAGAACGTGTTCGTCGAACAGGCGCCGAACGCCTCGCCGTCGAGCATCTGCTCGTCCATCTCCTCGACCCAGTCGAGGCTGGGTGCGACATCGGTCGCGGTTGCTGCGCTTCGCATCTCTGCACTCCTCGGAATCGCGATGAGGGGCAGGGCCCCCCGGGTCCGGGGTGGTTCCCGGCGCCCGACCGCCAGCCTCGCGTCACCCGCACCCGCCCCGACAGGGCTCGATGACACCGGTTCGGCATGACAGGTGTCATCCGTCTCGGCATCGAGCCTCGGCCCCTAGGCTTGCCGTCATGGAGTTCCGCAACGCCTACGCGCAGGGTTTCGCCCGGGTCGCCGCCTGCACGGTGCCGGTCGCGCTCGGCGACCCGGCCGCGAATGTCGAGCGCATCGTCGAGCAGGTCGCCGCTCTGCATCACGACGGCGTCGCGGTGGCGCTGTTCCCGGAGCTGGCACTGTCGGGGTACGCGCTTGACGACCTGCTGCTGCAGGACGTGCTGCTCGACGCGGTCGACGCCGCGGTGGTGTCGCTCGCGGCGGCGACCCAGCGGCTGCTCCCACTGGTGGTGGTTGGCGCCCCGGTGCGGCACGGCAACCGGCTCTACAACTGTGCCGTCGTCATCCATCGTGGCGAGGTGCTCGGGGTTGCGCCCAAGTCGTTTCTCCCGAACTATCGCGAGTTCTATGAGAAGCGTCAATTCGCCTCGGGCGCAGGGCATCACGGCCAGTTTCTGGTGCGCCCGCACTGGCCGGGCGCGGACTCCGACGGCGAGATCCCGTTCGGCCCCGATCTGGTGTTCACCGCCGACGACGTGCCCGACCTCGCGGTGCATGCCGAGGTGTGCGAGGACCTGTGGGTGCCGGTCCCCCCCAGCGCCGAGGCCGCGATGGCCGGGGCCACCGTGCTGCTCAATCTCTCCGCGTCGCCGATCACCGTGGGCCGGGCCCGAGACCGCCACCTCCTTGCCCGCTCGGCGAGCGCACGGTGCCTCGCGGCCTACCTCTATGCCGCGGCGAGCGCGGGCGAGTCGTCCACCGACCTCTCCTGGGACGGGATGACGATGGTGTACGAACTGGGCGACCTGCTCGCCGAGGGAGCCCGGTTCGAGGACGGGCCAGTGCGCACGATCGTCGATGTCGACCTCGGCCAGTTGCGCCAAGAACGGCAGCGGCAGAACAGCTTTGACGACAATTCACGTGCCTACGCCGCTGACGATGCCGGGTTCCGAGTCGTGCCGTTCACACTGCGACCACCGAGCGGCGATCTCGGCCTACGCCGCGTGGTGGGCCGGTTCCCGTTCGTGCCGGATGACGCGGCGCAGCTCGCCCAGGACTGTGACGAGGCGTACCAGATCCAGGTGAGCGGGCTCCAGCAGCGGCTCCGGTCAATCGCCGGCGACGATCCGACCCGGCTGCCGCGCATCGTGATCGGTGTCTCCGGCGGGCTCGACTCGACGCATGCCCTGATCGTCGCGGCAGCAGCGTGCGACCGGCTCGGGCTGCCGCGCACGCACATCCTGGGGTTCACCATGCCGGGCTTTGCCACCAGCGACGCGACCAAGGCGAACGCCCTGAGCCTGATGGATTCGCTCGGTGTCACCGCCGAGGAGATCGACATCCGGCCGGTGGCGCGGCAGTTGCTGGCCGACCTCGGGCATCCGTTCGGGCGGGGCGAGGAGGTGTACGACGTCACGTTCGAGAACGTGCAGGCTGGGGCGCGCACCGACGTCCTGTTCCGGGCCGCGAACCAGCGCGGCGGCATCGTGCTCGGCACCGGCGACCTGTCCGAGCTGGCGCTGGGCTGGTGCACCTACGGAGTCGGCGACCAGATGTCGCACTACGGCGTCAACGCCGGGGTGCCGAAGACGTTGATCCAGCACCTGATTCGGTGGGTGGTGTCGTCGGGGCAGTTCGACGCGGCGGTGAACGACACGGTGCTCGAGATCGTCGGCCAGGTGATCAGCCCCGAGCTGGTGCCGGCGCGCGACGGGGGTGCGATCCAGTCCACCGAGGGCACCATCGGGCCGTACGCGCTGCATGACTTCACCCTCTTCCACCTGCTCCGGCACGGGTTTCGGCCGAGCAAGATCGCCTTCCTCGCCGAACACGCCTGGTCGGATGCCGCCCGCGGTGCCTGGCCTCCCGGCTTCCCGCAGGGCTCGCGACCGGCGTACGACCTGCCGGAGATCCGCTCGTGGATGGCGGTCTTCATCCGGCGCTTCTTCGCCAACCAGTTCAAGCGCTCAGCGCTCCCGAATGGCCCGAAAGTCGTTGCGGGAGGGTCACTCTCACCGCGTGGTGACTGGCGGATGCCGTCGGACGCACTCGCCGCGGCCTGGCTGCGCGAGCTCGAGCAGCACGTGCCCTAACCCCTGCCCCCCGACCCCCGACCCCCGACCCCTGACCCCTTCCCAACTTTCCCGCCCGCACCCGGAACCTTCATCTTCGCGCTGGATCCGAACCCTTGCGCAGATGAACCTCCCCGTGCATGGTGGCGCCACCACGTCCCGCCTGGCCGAGCGACTCCAGGGCCGGCCCGGACAACCGGAACCGGGTCCACTCGTCCTGCGGAACGGCACCGAGGCTCCGATAGAAGGCGATGCTCGGCGCATTCCAGTCGAGCACCCACCACTCCAGCCGGTGCCAGCCGCGCTCCACGCACAGCGCAGCCAGGGCGCGGAGCAACTCCTGCCCCAGACCCGAACCTCGCTGTGCAGGTGTGACATACAGATCCTCGAGCCAGATGCCGTGTGTCCCGGTCCAGGTCGAGAACGAGGGAAACCACAGCGCCATCCCGACTACCTCGCCACCCACTTCCGCAACGTGCGCATGCGTGGTGGGCGCACCGGACGCCGGGAACAGGGCGGCTGCGAACTGCTCCTCGGTGGCCCGCACCTCGTGCGCGGCGCGCTCATACTCGGCGAGATCTCGAACCAGCCGCAGGATGACGGGAACGTCGCCGGGCCGGGCCGGCCGGACTCGCGAGACCGGTGACGGGCGGGCGGTGGAGGCGTTCGTCATCCCGGCAACCTACTGGGCGGATGACGCGAGGCCGGTCGGCGCCCGTAGTCGCCGTCGCGGAGCGAGCTACCGTGGGCCGGCGAGCGCATCGTGGCTGCGGTGCCATAGCCACTCGACCGGGCCGCGGTCGAACCGCCGGAGCCACCACCGCGCAGCGAGGACGACGACGGCGGCCACGGCCAGGTAGACCACCACCGTCCCGGGCACTCGTGCGACACCCAGCCGGGCGGCGAGCCCGAGGCCCCAGCCGTAGCAGAGCACCGACGCGACCACGTTCTGGAGCACGTAGCAGGAGAGCGCGGCACGCCCGACGGCGGTGAGCGAGGTCGTCATCCAGCCGGTTCGTCGACGTCGTGCGTCGAGCTCGATGACGAGCGCGAGCAGCCCGAGCGCAACGATCGGGGCCGTCCCGTAGCGTGCGGCAATCAGGCCGGCGGTACCGCCGGCGGTACCGAGCACGAGATCGACCGGCAGCGCCACCATCAGGCCGGCCACGACGAGACGTCGCCGCAACGCCGCACCGGCCGGCGTGAACACACCGGCGCGGTAGAGCCACGCACCAAGGAGGAAGGTCGCGACCGACAGCGGCAGGATGACGACGACCTCGGCTCGGAACAGCGCCGCGTTGTCGATGCGGAACAGCACCAACTCCCACCAGGACCCGTCGGCGTACGGGTTGGGTCGCAGCGGCTCCGGCGCGATGGGTGGCGCGGCTAGGAGCGCTGCCGTGACCGCCGTCAGCATCAGCACGTGCACTGCCGTCATCGCGACGACCCAACGCCGTTGTGCCCGAGGCGAGGTCACCAGCAGATAGGCGACCACCGCCCCGGTCACCGCATAGCCCATGAGCACGTCGAACTCGACGACGAGCAGGTAGTGCACGACGCCGTCGAGGAAGAGCAGCCCGGCCCGGACGGGATAGGTGCCCGGCCAGGACCGGCTGTGTCGCCGCGCGGATTGGCGTTGGATCTCGAGCCCGATGCCGAACATCACCGTCAGCAGCCCGAGGAACTTGCCGTTGGCGAGTTGGCGGAGCACCGCCTCAGTGGTATCCGGAGAAGGGCGGTTGATGAACCCGACCAGCCCTTCGGGGTCGGTGAAGATCCAGATGTTCGTCGCCAGGGTGCCGAGGATGGCGATTCCGCGCAGCAGGTCGAGCGAGCCGATCCGCTCGCTCTGGTTGGTGGGGGGTCGCCGTTCGGGTGCCTGGTCCATGACGCGAACCATACGTTCGTATTGTCTGACCGGCAATACGAACGTATGGTTCGCTCGCGTGGCACGATGGCGTGGTGACCGCGCCGTCCGCCCAGATCGTCGACGCCGTCATCGACCTCGTCGCCGAGCGCGGCATGGAGGGAGTCAGCGTGCGAGCCGTCGCCGCCCGGGCCGGAGTCTCGCTCGGCGCGGTCCAGCACCACTTCCCGACCAAGAAGGCGATGCTGCTCGCCGCGACCGACCGGATCGGCGCGGTCATGGTCGAGCAGGTCACCACACTTCTCGCGCAGGCCCGGACGCCGGGTGCGGCGGTGCGGTCATTGGCGCGCACGCTCGTGGCGCTCGAGCCGCCCGAGCGCGCGGCCACCGCGGTCTGGGTCGCGTTCGTCTCGCACGCCTTCGCCGACCCGGCCGCCGCTGAACGCCACCGCCGTGACTGGCAGGAGGTCGAGGACGCCTTCGCGCGGCTGCTCGCCGAGCACCACCACGCGACACC
>JBOFLG010000258.1:0-12958 GCA_051657745.1 Dermatophilaceae bacterium
CGCGCTGCGCACGATCGAGAACTGGTGGCGTAGGCATGGTCACCGAGTGTCCCACGGCGTCCGAGCCGCGCGGTGGCGCCAGCGCGCCAGGCCATTGCTCGCACGCCAGCCCCCGACCCGCACGCTCGTGCTCACGACGCCTGTCGGTAGCGACCACAGGTGCGGATCAGAGCCGGCGGATGGCCACGGCTGCTCGGTCGTCCTCGTCACCGGACCGAGCCTGCTCGCACACTTCGCGGGCGATATCGAGCGAACCGACTACCGCCCGCTCGGCGACCCCGAGCATGCGGTCGACACCGTCGTGAAGGTCGCGGCCGCGCAGTTCGACGACACCGTCGGAATAGAGCAACAGAACATCACCCCAGTTGAGGGTGCCGCTCATCCGCGGGAACGACACGCCGGGCATGACGCCCAGCAGCGGCCCGTGGGAGGCGTCAAGGAGAGTCCACCGGCCCCGAACCGTGCTGTAACACGCCGGCGCTGGGTGTCCGGCGTTGACGATGGCGTAACTGCCGGTGCCCAGGTCGAGCTCGAGATGGACTGCGGTGGCGAAGCCCTCGCCCCAGCCCTGCCGCACCAGGTAGTCGTTGGCGAACTCGACAAACCTCGACCCCGGAACCGACCCGAGCAGCCCACCGAGCGCACCCGAGAGCAGCAGTGCTCGGGTGCCGGCGGCTGCGCCCTTCCCGCTGACGTCGACAACCACGACCTGCAGCCGCTGCGTGCCCTCGTCGACGTGCGCGACCACGAAGTCACCAGAGAACCGGTCGAAGTGCGCTGAGCGCACGGAGGACGTGACCGACCAGCCAGGAGGCAGGGAAGGAATCTGGCCGACTTGGATGATGCGGTCGCGGAGGTCGGCGAACATACGATCGCCGCCGAAGCCGCGCGTGCCGAGACGCGACCGGTACCACGAGCCGGCGACGACCAGCCCCGACACCACCACCAACGACGCCAGCAACCCGATGATCCGGGTGAGGCTGACGCCGGCCTGCGGCACCCACACCGCAGCGACGCCAGCGATCGCAACCAGCACCACCAGCAGGCGGCGCGGGGGCAGCAGCAGGCCAGCACCGACCACGACCGAGAAGAGCACGGCGACCGGCACGTAGTCGGGCCAGGTCGCGATGGCCAGGCCCACCGCCAGGGTCGCCGCGACGAATCCGGCGACGATCACCACGTCGGAGGTCAGCGCAGCACGGCGCGGCAACACCCGCTGTAGCGACGCGAGGGCGTCACGCACTCCACGGCGCGAGGCGCCCATCATCATTGTCATCTCCCTGCAACTGGAAATCCCTTGCACCATAGCCAGGTACGCCCACCATCGCCAGAGCCAGGACGATCCCAGGCGACCTGGCCTCGGGCCACGAGACGTAGATCGCCGACGTAGATCGCCGACGTAGATCGCCGACGTAGATCGCCGACGTAGATCGCCGCGGAGGGTGCCGGTACCGCGATGGTCAGGGCAGCGGCGGGAGCGTGCCGTCGGTCTCGTAGTCGGCGAGCATGGCGACCCGCCGGGCGTGCCGGGGCTCGCCGCTAAATGGTGTGCCGAGAAACACCCGGACCATCGAGCACGCCTGGTCGGTGCTGCTCACCCGGGCACCGATCGACAGCACCTGAGCGTTGTTGTGCTCCCGAGCCAGGCGAGCCAACTCGTCGGTGTGCGCGAGCGCAGCCCGGATGCCGGCCACCTTGTTCGCGGCCATCTGCTCACCGTTGCCGGACCCGCCGAGGACCACGCCGAACGACCCCGGGTCGGCAGCCACCGCCCGGGCCGCCCGGAGGACGAACACCGGGTAGTCGTCGACCGCGTCGTAGCCGAAAGGCCCGTGATTGGTGACCTCATGCCCCTCGGACCCGAGGAAGCCGACGAGCTCGCCGAGCAGCTCGAACGCGGCATGGTCACCCCCGAGATGCACACGTGCCACCGGTCAGGCCTCGACGTCGAAGATCGGGCCCTGGGTCCGGGACCGTTTGAGCTCGAAGAAGCCGGGGGTGCCGGCGACCAGGAGGCAGCCGTCCCACAGCCGCCCGGCCGCCTCCCCTGTCGGCGCCGGCGTGACGACCGGCCCGAAGAACGCGACGCCCTCGACCGCGACCACCGGGGTGCCGACGTCGTCGCCGACGAGGTCGATGGCTCGCTGGTGGCTGACCCGCAACTCCGTGTCGTGCTCGTCGCTGCGAGCGGCCGACGCCAGACCGGCCGGCAGCCCGACCTGGTCGAGCGCACCCGCGATGGCCTCGTCGAAGTCGGTGACCTGACGGTGGTGGATGCGTTCCCCGAGCGCGTCATACAGCGGCTTCACGACCTCATCGCCATGCGCGAGTCGGGCCGCCGTGACGACCCGGACCGGGCCCCAGCCGGTGGCCATCAGATCGCGGTACTTTTCCGGCAGGTCACGGCCCTCGTTGAGCACCGACAGGCTCATCACCGACCAGGCGACGTCGATGTCGCGAACCTGCTGCACCTCCCCCATCCAGCGAGATGTCAACCATGCCCAGGGGCAGATCGGGTCGAACCAGAATTCCGCCGTGGATCGGTGCGCCATGGCGGCATCCTCTCACTTGCGCCACTACCACCTGCGGCCGTGTCGCCGTCCACGTGCCAGGATGGGCTCGCTGGCCCTGGCGCAGCCCGCCGCCCCCGGGGACCCACGGTCGCTCACCCGAATCTCTCGCCCGCAGGAATCCCTTAAGGAGCAGCCGTGCCCGGCACCAACCTCACCCGCATCGAGGCCGCCGCGCGCGCGGCCCTGGTCGAGGTGGATTCCTACGATGTCGAGCTCGACGTCACGACCGGCTCCGAGACCTTCCGGACCCGCAGCACCATCCGATTCACCTGCAGCGAGCCCGGCGCCGAGACGTTCCTCGATTTCGTCGGCGCCTCGATCGATGAGTTGACTGTCAACGGCACACCACTGGACCCGGCTCATCACTGGGCCGACAGCCGGGTGCGGCTTTCCGGACTGACCGTCGAGAATGTGGTCACGGTGGCCGCGACCGGCAACTACACCAACACCGGTGAGGGCCTGCACCGCTTTGTGGACCCGGTCGACGACGAGATCTACCTCTACAGCCAGTTCGAGGTGCCCAACAGCCGCCGCATGTACCCGGTGTTCGAGCAGCCCGACCTCAAGGCGGCGTTCCGCTTCACGGTCACCGCGCCGGCGCACTGGCAGGTGGTCTCGAACTCGCCCACCCCAGAACCAGAACGCTCGGATGACGGGAACGCCACCTGGCGCTTCTCCCCCACGCCGCGCATCTCGAGCTACATCACCGCACTCGTCACCGGGCCGTTCGATGTGGTCCGCGATGCCGTATCGAGCCGCCGTGGCGAGGTCCCGCTCGGCATCTTCTGCCGGCGAAGTCTCACTCCATACCTCGACGCCGACGCCCTGTTCGACATCACCAAGCGCGGCTTCGCCTTTTTCGAGGAAGAGTTCGACCAGCCGTACCCGTTCGAGAAGTACGACCAGGTGTTCGTTCCTGAGTACAACGCGGGCGCGATGGAGAACGCCGGGTGCGTGACGATCAACGAAATTTACGTGTTTCGGTCCAAGGTCACCGAGGCCCGGGTCGAACGCCGCGCGGTCACCGTGCTGCACGAGTTGGCACATATGTGGTTCGGCAACCTCGTCACCATGCAGTGGTGGAATGACCTGTGGCTCAACGAGTCCTTCGCCGAGTGGGCGTCCACGACCTGCCAGGCCGAGGCCACCCGGTGGACCGATGCCTGGACGACCTTCAGCACCCTGGAGAAGGAGTGGGCGTACCGGCAGGACCAACTGTCGACGACCCACCCGGTGGTTGCCGAGATCCGCGACCTCCAGGACGTGGAAGTCAACTTCGACGGCATCACCTATGCCAAAGGCGCCTCGGTGCTCGCGCAACTGGTTGCCTACGTTGGGCGGGCCGCGTTCCGTGATGGCCTGCGGGCGTATTTCGCCGCACATGCGTGGGGCAACACCACGCTCGACGATCTGCTGCGGGAGTTGGAGGCCACGTCCGGACGCGACCTGCGCACCTGGTCGATGCAGTGGCTCGAGACGGCGGGCGTCACCACGCTGCGCCCCCTGCTCGAGGTCGACGACGCCGGCCGCATCGTCACGGCGCTGATCGAGCAGACCCTCGCGCCCGGTTGCCAGACACTGCGTCCGCACCGCCTGGCGATCGGCCTCTACCAGGTGCGTGGCGGCGCCCTCGTGCGCACCGACCGGCTCGAGCTCGACCTCGACGGAGCCCGCACCGCGGTTCCGGCCTTGGTCGGGCGCACCCAGCCCGACCTGCTGCTGGTGAACGATGACGACCTGACCTACGCCAAGGTGCGTCTCGACGAGCGCTCGCTGGCCACCGCGCTCGCGCACCCAGGCGGCTTCGCGTCATCCCTCCCCAGGTCGCTGGTGCTCGCGTCGGCCTGGGATACGACCAGGGATGCCGAGATGGGCGCCCGCGCGTTTGTCGAGTTGGTCCTGGTGGCTCTGCGCCACGAGTCCGACTCGACCCTGATGCGAGCCCTGGTCGGGCGGCTGCAGACCGCGGTGTTCTCCTACACCGCGCCGGCCCACCGAGCCGCGACCCGCTTCGCCGCCCGCGACCAGCTATGGGAGTTGGCTCAGGCCGCGGGGCCCGGCAGCGACGCTCAGTTGCAGTTCGTGTCGGCCGTTGCCGGGCTCACTGCGGCTGGCGATGATGTGACGGCGCTGCGCGGCCTGCTGACCGGTAGCAGCGCCGCCCCAGGGTTAGTGGTCGACTTCGAGATGCGGTGGACCCTGCTGACCGCGCTCGCCGCAGCCGGTGCGGCCGATGCGGCCGACATCGACGCCGAGCGGGCCCGCGAAGACACCGCAACCGGCCGAGAGCGGGCGGCTCTGGCCCGCGCCGCTCGGCCGACCGCCGAGGCGAAGGCGGCAGCCTGGGCGTCCGCAGTCGAGGGCGATGACCTGCCGAACTCCATCGTCGATGCCACCGCCGCCGGGTTCGCTCGGCCAGGCACCCCGGCCGAGCTCCTGGCGCCGTACATCGAGCGCTATCACGCCATGCTCGACGAGGTCCACGCGAAACAGTCCCACGCACTTCTCGAGTCCGTGGTCGCCGGCTTCTACCCGCTCCCGGTCGCCGATGCCACCCTGGCCGAGGCGACCGCAGCCTGGCTCTCCAGCCACGCCGACGCCCCGGCCTCGCTGCGCCGGCTGGTGGTCGAGAACCGCGACCCGCTGGTGCGTGCCCTCGCCGCCCAGGAGCGGGACGCGCGTGACTGAGCAGCTCGCCGCGGTGACCGGCCTGTCGGCGTCAGCCATGCTCGACGCCGTGCGGAACGCCCAGGGCTGGCTGGTCAGCGACGGTCTCCGGGTGCTGCTGACCCTGGTGCTGGCCGTGGTTGCGCGCTGGGCTGCACACCGGTTGATCAGCCGGGTCGTGCGGACTATGACCGAACGGTCGCAGGCGCGGGCGTCCGGCCGGCGGCCGAGGCTGTTCGCCGCCAGCACCGGCCCCGCCGCCGAGCGCCAAGCCTCCCGGGTGCAGACCATCGGCTCGCTGCTGCGGAGCGTGGCGTCCTTCGTCATCGTCATGGTCACCGTGCTCACCGTGATGGCCCTGGTCGGCATCCCGCTCGGGCCGCTGCTCGCCTCGGCCGGGGTCGGCGGCGTCGCGATCGGCTTCGGCGCGCAGAGTCTGGTGAAGGACTTCCTCGCGGGCGTGTTCATGGTGGTCGAGGACCAGTACGGCGTCGGTGACGTGATCGACACCGGCGAGGCGATCGGCACGGTCGAGGAGGTGGGGCTGCGGGTCACCCGACTGCGCGATGCCGACGGGGTCACCTGGTACGTACGCAACGGCGAGGTCATCCGGATCGGGAACCGCTCCCAGGGGCACTCCACCGCACTCGTCGACATGCCGGTGTCGTACGACGAGGATGTCGAGCGGGTGCTCGGCGTCATCCGGGAGACTGCCGCCGCGTTCGGTGCAGACCCGCAGTGGGAGGAGCACACCATCGACCAGCCTGAGGTGCTCGGGGTCGAGTCGATCTCGGGCACCGCGATGACCTTCCGGGTAATCGTGCAGTGCGTCGCCGGGCAGCACTACGCGGTACAGCGCGAGCTGCGCGAACGGCTCAAGACCGCCCTCGACGCGGCCGGCGTGAAGGCCCCGCCGGTCGGTCCGTTCGGGCCGATGGGCGGCGCCCAATGAGGATGACGGGAGATCTGTGGTGACCCTGTACGACGAGGTGGGTGGTGCGCCGACGTTCGAGCGGCTGGTGCGCGAGTTCTATGTCGGGGTGGCTGGTGACGCTGAGTTGCGGGCGTTGTACCCGGAGGCCGACCTGGTGCCGGCCGAGCGGCGACTGCGGATGTTCCTCGAGCAGTACTTCGGCGGGCCCGGCGCGTACAGCGCCGAACGCGGCCACCCCCGGCTGCGGATGCGGCACGCGCCCTTCGCGGTGACCCTGGACATGCGCGACCGCTGGCTGCGGCACATGCTCGCCGCCATGGAGACCCTCGACCTGCCCGAGGCGCCCCGCGAGCAGATGCGCGAGTACTTCCACCGGGCCGCGCACATGATGGTCAACACTGCGGATGACGTGCCGCCCCTCGGCCCATAACCGCACGCGGCGGCGACTGAATCGCCGACGGCGCCGGTGCTTCTCCACGACGAAGCGCAGCAGGCAGCCGGTATGCAGTCCGCCGAATCGTCGGTCCCGACATGTGCCGACAGGAGTGAGACGGCCAGCCGCAGCACGGCGACCTACTGCGGGGCGAACGTCCCACTGTCGGTGGCCTCCTCGGCCAGTTCGGCGGCTTGGATCGCCGCAGAGGCGAGCGCCCGCGCGTCATCCGGGGTCAGCTACTGCCGGAACGCCTACCAGCCAGCGACCTTCCGTTGGCTTGGTCAGCAGTCAGACGGACCCCCGCCAGCGCGGGCGCACCGACCGGGACTGATGTTCAGTGATTGACTGGTTGCGACGATCCCAAGGAGGTGCGTGGCGGCAATGGCCGAGTTCACGGGCAAGCCGGCGTACCTGCACATCGCCGACAACCTGCGGGCCGGCATCCTCGGTGGCTCCTTGGCTGGTGGAGACCGGATCCCCAGCGAGGCCACCCTGATGGCCGACTATGGCGTATCCCGCATCGTTGTGCGCAACGCCGTCGATGTTCTCAAGTCAGAGGGGCTGGTCCGCAAGCACCAGGGGTCAGGCACGTTCGTGCGCGAGCAACGGCCCCCAATCCGACGCATCGTCGGGGACTTCTACGCCACCCGTCCCGACAGCTCCCCGTTCGCAGCTGCTGCGCAGGCGGCCGGCCGCACACCCGAATGGGGGTACCAGTCGCGCAGAACCACCGCAACCGCCGTCGTCGCCCACCGCCTCGCTATCGAGCAGGGCGACGACATCATGTGCACCCAGTATCGCTTCATCGCGGACGACGAGCCGATCATGCTCTCAACGTCCTACGAGCCGCTGGTGCTCACCGGCGGCACTGCCATCGAAGCACCCGAGAGCGGCCCAGCAGTCGGCGTCGTGGCACGCATGGACGCGATTGGCGTGCCCATCGACACCGTGACCGAGGAGGTCCACGCGCGCGCAGCACGACCCTTCGAGACCGAGACGCTGCTCGTTCCGACCGGCGTGCCGGTCATGGTGATCGAGCGGACCTACTTCGCCGACGGCCGACCCGTCGAAACTGCGGACATCGTGGTCTCAGCAGATCGTTACACGCTGGCTTACCGGGTAAGCCGGTACCTGCCCGGAGCGGGACCTGCCACGCGACCAGGTGAAGACGTAGGAACTACGGGCGCTCTGCCCGGATGACGCCCACGCGCCGGTCGAGCACCGACTGCGGATGTCGTGCCACCCCTCGGCCGATAGTCCGCCGGTTCGGGTCACCCATCGGTGGTTCATGACACGAGCGGCTCCAGGCAGTGAGACCCCGTCCATCGCCCCTCGCCCCGTGGTGACGGTCTCCGCAGAAGTCCGATACAACCGATCAGGACGGCTCAGGCTCGTGGTCTCGCTCGACCTGGCCGACCATCCACGCTGCGACCGATGCGGTCACGGCGCCGATGGCGGCAATACCGACGACCATCAACGCCACCGCGACGAGCCGTCCCTCGGTGGTGACGGGATACCGGTCTCCGTATCCCACGGTCGTCACGGTGGTCGCGGCCCACCACAGCGCATCCCCCAAGGACACGATGTTCGCCTCGGCCGCGTGCCGCTCGGCGTCGAGGACCGCGACAGCGCCCAGGAAGACGGCTGTGATGGCAGTCCCTGCGATATAGGTTGTCACCCGGCCGACCAGAGATCCGGCGGCAGAGCGGTTCAGCACCCTCGCCAACGCCAGCACCCGAAGCACGCGCAGCGGGCGCAGCAATGGCAGAACGACGAGCACGATGTCGTACCAATGTCGACGGGCATATCGACGCCGATCCTCGGCGAGGCACAGGCGGATCATCAGGTCGATCGCGAAAGCTGCCCAGACCGTCCACGACGCCACCGTCAGACCTGTGCGGAGGTCGGCACTCATGCGGGGGTCGAGCACTGGCCACGCATAGGCGACGACAAACGCTGCTGCCAGCAGAAGCAGCGGCACCTCGGAGCGGCGCTCCCATCGCTGCACCCGAGTCACGGGCACATGGTAATCAGAGGGGCTGACCTGGATGGCCCCTGAGGGAACTACGCAGGCTCTGCGGCGCACCGTCGAGCCGGCGTCCAGGTGGGCGATGCGCACCCGCCGACGATCCTCTCGATCCCCGACACCTCCGGCGCACCCATTCCCAACGGCTGCGCCGCACATGGTCGGCGCGGTGAACCCCGGACGGCACCTCGGCGATGCAGTGCTCCGCTTCGCCTGCCGTGACTATCCATACGACATCGCAGACCGGCCCGCGAGCCCTCCGACTACTCCGCCGCGCTGTTCGTCGTCCAACTCCGGGTTGCCGGCCTTCGCGAGATGGTGCCGCGCGTACTTCTGACACCGCTCAACAGCGCCGAGGATGTCGGCGAACCGCTCCTCCTCCGACCGGCTCGCACCGCCACCGCGTCAGCAAGCGCGCTCATGGACACCTCACCACGTAGTAGCGACGTCGCCACCACATCGACCCGGGTCCCAAGGAGCTCGCTCAGTTCCTCGGCAACGCCGGACACGCGCAGCAGCTCGTTACCGCCACCGGGCACCAAGTCGACCAATAGGTCGATATCGCCGTCAGGCGTCACCGCGGGCACTACGGTGTGGCGCCGGAGCTGCTGGCGATGGGCACGATCGTCCCGCCCTCCGCCCGGACGACGGCGGCCAGAGCCGGATCGGCAGTGGCCAGCGGCCGCTGGCGCGCGAGCGCGGATGCGACGGCGATGCAGTCCGCCAGGCTCACGGCACACCGTTCGCGGTGGTAGTGCGACGCACGCAGGCGCCCGGCGGCGAGCCCTTCGTCGGCGCTGACGGGGATGATCTGCATCCCGGCCTGGGCAAGCAGCGCAAGGTCGCCATGGACGTCATCGGCGTCGAATTTCCAGACCCTCACCAGTTGGTCGATGACCTCGGCGGCGTTGGCCGTCGACATGACCGTCGGTTTGTCGAGAAGCGGCGCCACGTCGCCGGCGCCCGGTTCCCCGCGGAGGAACGCGATGACCGCGTACGCGTCGAGGACGGTCACCGCGTGGGCTTCGGGGCCGTACGCCGGCTCCTCGACTCGACATCCCGCTCGCCGCGTCGAGCCTCGTCGGTCGTCGGGCCGGAGCCGGCATACGCACCTCGCAACGTGCTCACGGGATCATCAGGAATCGGACGCACGATGGCGTAGTCGCCGCGGTCGATCACCAGGACCCGCTCCGTATGCCAGCGGTGACGCATCTCTGCGGGCAGGGAGATCTGACCGTTGCGGGTCACCTTCGCCGCCACCGATGCCATGGGCACATCATACGCAGCAACCGTTTCGTTGTATGGATCAACCCCACGTCATGCGTCGGCGATCCACCCGGCGAGGCACGCCTTCCTCACGGTGACGCTCGACATGCGCGACCGCTAGGTGCGCCACATGCTCACCGCGCTCGAGTCGCTCGACCGTCGCGGAACTCGCAGCCAGCTCCCCCACACAACACCCAGCAGCGCTGGGATACGGCCCAGGCCGAGACGTACCTCTCCGAGATCGAGATCGCGATCGAGCACACCGCTGCGGACCCGGCGCGCGGGCGCCCCTGCGACGAGGTCCGCCCGGGGTACCGGCGGTACGCCATCGGCAGCCACCTGGTGTACTACCGCGCGACGCCCGACTCGGTCGACGTGATTCGCATCCTGCACCAACGAATGGACCCGACCCGGCACTTCTCACGGCGGATGAGATCAGTCTCGCCTCCAGGTTCGACAGGATGCCGGTACCGCGTCCGGTTGGTGGCGGGTCCACCGGGCGGGTCGTACGTTTGGGAACATGGGCCCGGTGACCACACTCTCACCGTCGACCCTGTCCGCGCCCGGTGTGGTCGTGCACCCGGCTGGCGGCCCGGACACCGCCTGGTGGCGCGATGCCGTGATCTACCAGATCTACCCGCGGTCCTGGTCGGACAGCGACGGCGACGGCCTCGGTGACCTCCCCGGCATCACCGCCCGGCTGCCGTATCTGCGCGACCTCGGCGTGGATGCCGTGTGGCTCAGCCCGTTCTACGTCTCGCCGATGAACGACGCCGGCTACGACGTGGCCGACTACCGCGACATCGACCCTCGTTTCGGCACCCTCGACAACGCCGACGAGGTGGTGGCGACCGCGCACGACCTCGGCCTGAAAGTGCTCGTCGACCTCGTGCCGAACCACACCAGCAGCGAGCATGACTGGTTCCGCGCGGCCCTGGCCGCGCCACCAGGGAGCCCGGAACGGGGCAGGTACATCTTCCGCGACGGCCGCGGCACGAACGGCGAGGAGCCACCCAACAGTTGGCCCTCGGTGTTCGGCGGGCGGGGCTGGACCCGGGTCGACGAGGCCGATGGCACCCCCGGGCAGTGGTATCTGCACCTTTTCGATGTCACTCAGCCAGACCTCAACTGGCACAACCCGGAGGTGCGCGAGGAGTTCCACGCGGTGCTCCGCTTCTGGTGCGACCGGGGCGTCGATGGGTTCCGGGTCGATGTTGCGCACGGCCTGGTCAAGGCCGACGGCTTGCCCAACTGGCAGGGCCCGATCGGCATGTATGACGATGCCGCCGCCCAGGACGGCGGTGATCTCGCCACACCCGACAGCGCCGCCACACTGGACCACAACGCCACCGGCGCGGCCCCGATGTGGGACCAGGACGGCGTGCACGAGATCTACCGCGGCTGGCGCACGGTGCTCGACGCCTACGGCGAGCCTGACCGCATTCTCTGCGCCGAGGCCTGGGTGCAGCCCGACGAGCGGCTGGCCCGCTACGTGCGGCCCGACGAGATGCACCAGGCATTCAACTTCGACTTCCTCGACGCCCCCTGGGACGCCGCCCGACTGCGCACCGTCATCGAGGACTCACTGCGCAGCAACGACGAGGTGGGCGCCCCGACCACGTGGGTGCTGTCCAACCACGACGTGGTCCGCCATGCCTCCCGCCTGGGGCTTGACCAGTCCGTTCCCCGGCCCAACGGCATCCGTTCCGATGACCCGCAACCGGATGCCGTGCTCGGCCTGCGCCGCGCCCGAGCCGCGACCACGCTGATGCTGGCGCTGCCCGGTGGCGCCTACCTCTACCAGGGCGAAGAACTCGGGCTGCCGGAGCACACCACGCTGCCTGCGGAAGCCCGCCAGGACCCCACCTTCCGGCGCACCCAGGGCCGGGTCACCGGTCGGGACGGATGCCGGGTGCCGATGCCCTGGGTCCGCGACGCACCCAGTCTCGGCTTCGGCCCGGGCGCCACGCCCTGGCTGCCGCAGCCCGAGGCCTACGCCGAACTCGCCGTCGACCAGCAGCACGACGTCCCCGGCTCGACCCTCGAGCTGTACCGCACGTTGCTGCGGCTCCGGCGCGAACTCGGCCTCGGCAGAGGCGCCTTCGGCTGGCATGAGGCCGGTGTCGGGCCGGTCGTAGCGTTCCGCGCCGACGGCCCTGGAGGCGCGGTGCTGGTCGTGGCGAACCTCGGGCCGGATGACGTGACGCTGCCGGCCGGCGAGGTGCTGGTCAGTTCCGCGCCGTTGACCACCGACCGGCGCCTTCCCGGTGACTGCACCGCATGGGTCCGCCCCACCGGTACCAGTTGACGCCCGCCGTGCGCGCCACCGACTACGCCTACCTGTCCGACCCGACCCCGGTGGCGATGGCCCATCGCGGTGGGGCCGGCTATGCACCGAACATCGGGGTCGAGAACACCATCGCGGCATTCCGCCGCGCCGTGGCCCTGGGGTGCCGGTACCTCGAGACCGACGCGCGCGCGACCCGCGACGACGTGGTCGTGGCATTCCACGACGCGGTGCTCGACCGGGTCACCGACGCGAGCGGCGCCATCGCCGACCTGCCCTGGGATGCCGTCCGCGCCGCTCGGGTCGGCGGCACCGAACCGATTCCACGCATCGGTGACCTGCTCGACGCCTTCCCCGACGTCCGGGTGAACATCGACGTCAAGGCGCCCCGCGCGATCGCACCGCTGGTCTGGGAGATCACCCGCCGGGGCGCGACCGACCGGGTCTGCGTCGGCTCGTTCTCCGAACGGCGGCTCTGGACGCTCCGGCGTGCGCTGGGCCCGGGTGTCGCCACCGCCGCCGGCCCGGTCGGCGCGGCCCTGCTGCGTTTCACCCCGGCGCCGCTGAGCCGGCTGCTGCACACGCCGGCGCCGGTGCTCCAGGTGCCCGCCCAGCACCGGTGGCGCGGCCACACGATCACCGTGGTCACCCCGGGCCTGGTCCGGCGCGCTCATGCCCTCGGTAAGCATGTCCAGGTGTGGTTCCATTCGTGGTCGCGCGAGGATGCCGCCGAGATGCACCGGCTGCTCGACCTCGGCGTCGATGGCCT
>JBOFLG010000259.1:0-19638 GCA_051657745.1 Dermatophilaceae bacterium
GGTCCGTGACAGCCACCTCGACGGTGTCGCCGACCCGGCGCGCGCCGATGCCGACGTGGGTGTGCCCGTCGCTGTAGTTGACTGCGTTCGTCAGCAGGTTGGCGATCGCCGTGGCGAGGAGCTCGCCATCCCCGAACACCGCGAGCTCGCCCTCGGCGGCCATGCCGACCTCGATGCCCCGGGCCTGCGCTGCGATGGCGACCCGGTCGACCGCTTCGGTGACGACCGCCCCGATGTCGACCCGCCGCGGTTCGTGCAAAGTGTCGGCGACCTGCAACCGGGACAGGTCAACGATCTCCTGCACGAGCCGCCCCAGGCGAGTCGATTCGACTTGAATGCGCTGCGCGAACCGGGCGACCGCTTCCGGATCGTCCTTGGCGTCGAGAACCGCCTCGGCCAACAGGGAGATCCCCCCCACTGGTGTCTTGAGTTCATGACTGACGTTGGCCACGAAGTCCCGCCGAACCTCCTCGACCCGCCGCGCCTGGGTCTGGTCCTCAGCAAGCACCAGCACATGCGACTCCCCCAGTGGTGCGACGCGCACCCTCATCACCGCGGAGGCTCCCGCAGCGGGGCCGCGGGCAAGGTCCAACTCGACCTCGCGGATGACGCCGTCACGCCGCACCTGGCGGGCCAGGTGGCGCAGCTCGTGGTGCACCAGCTCACCGTGCCGCACCATGCCGTAACTAACCGCCGACGCCGAGGTATTGACCACGATGTCGGATGAGTCGAGCACGACCGCAATCGACCGCAGCACCGCTAGCACGTCACCGATACCCCGGGGCAGGGGCACCTCCTCGGGCGTAAGGTCGCTGCCCGAGCCCGACTCGAACCATCGACCAGCAAGCACCGCTACCGCGCCGATGATCAGGCCGACCGCACCGCCGAGCGTCGCCGAGAGCACCGGGTCCACACCATCAGCGTACGGCCGGGCCGCGGTGCCATCCGCCCATGGCCCCCTGCATACCCACCACGCAGGGCGGGCGCCACACCGGCTGCCGGCTCGGGCGAACGCGACCATGGAGAATGTTCACCTGAGAGGCGCCTACGGTTCACCGCCGACTGGGAGGGTGCCGCGGGCACAAGGTGCTCGTGCGCCCCCGGCTGACACCAACCCGTAAGGACCAGCGACGTGATGCGCAAGGCCTACCACGACGAACTCGACCGTATCGCCGAGCGACTGGTCGACATGACTCGTTTCGCGGCATCGGCGATGAATCGAGCAACCACTGCGCTACTCACCGCTGACGTTCAACTCGCTGACGCCGTCATCGCCGACGACGCCGAACTTGACGCCCGCCGCGAGCAGCTCGACCTTCTGTCGTTCGACCTGCTCGCGCTCCAACAACCGGTCGCCACCGAATTGCGGGTCGTCGTGACCAGCATGCGAATGAGCAGCGACATCGAGCGGATGGGTGACCTGGCCCGGCACATTGCGAAGGTGGCGCGGCTGCGCTATCCACAGTCGGCGGTGCCGACCCAGTTGCACCCGACGTTTCGTCGGATGGGGGACGTGGGCGAGCACCTCGTGCTCAAGGCTGGCGACGTGCTCGCTACCCAGGACGTCGATCGCGCCCGGGAGATCGAACGCGACGACGACACCATGGACGAACTGCACCGTGACCTCTACAGCGGTATTACCGAGTCCACCTGGGAGCACGGGTTGGAGGCCGCCGTCGATGCCACCCTCCTGGGCCGCTACTACGAGCGGTTCGGCGACCACGCGGTGTCGGTCGCGAATCGGGTGATCTGGATCGTCACCGGCGAGTGGGGCGCAGAAGCGGATGACGAAATGCGTGATAACGTTGTCACGGAACGCAACGGGGGCTAGCGCACGGGTAGTAGGCATCAAGCCTCCGAAACGCACGGGATGAGAACGATCCTATTTTGGAGGTTTTCAGATGGGGAACAGGAAACAGGATGTAGCAACGCGTCAGATCACTGCCGTCAACAGGCATGATGACAATGTCGAAATCGACTGGACGTCGGGTGGCTCCACCCGTTTTCACTACCAGTGGCTCCGGGACAACTGCCGCTCACCCGAGCGCTTTGACACCGCTACTCGCGAGCGTAAGGCCCTTACCGAGGAAATTCCCTCCGACCTGCGAGCACGTTCCGCCCAGATCGATAATGGTCAACTCCTCATCACCTGGTCGGACGGTGGCGGCGACAGCCGATTCGACCCCGACTGGTTGCACCGGAACTCGTACGACCCAGCCCCCGTTCCACCTGAACCGGCGCAGGAGACGTGGGGCGCCGAGTACGCGCAAGCCCTCGCCACTTTTTCCTATCGAGACGTCTTTGCCGACGACCTAGTGGCAGCCACGATGATCGGCGAGTTTGAGCGGCTGGGCCTAGTTCGACTTGCCGGAATGCCCGCAGTCGAAGGCGAGGTCGAGCGCTTCGCCGAACGGTTGGCTTACGTGCGCGAGATTGCGTTCGATCGAGTCGCGGACATTGCAGTGAGCGCCGACCCGTACACATTGGGCTTCACCAACGCCGCTCTGCCACTCCACTCGGACTGCTCCGGGTACTCCTGGCCGCCCAATGTGATGGTGTTCCACTGCTTGAAGAACGAGGTGGCTGGCGGAGCCTCGCAGTACGTCGATGGCGCGCGAGTAGTGGCCGAACTTGACCGTCATGAGCCAGACGCACTTCGCGTCCTCACGACCTTCGACGTCGAGTTTCGGCTTTGGTCGCGCCAGGCAGATACGCTATCGCGTTGCCCACCTATCACCCTCGACGCCTCGGGGCGCCTGGCAATTCTCCGATACGCGAACTGGACGGTGCAGCCGCTGGTCACCGTACCGTTCGACATGGTGCCGGCCTGGTACGACGCCTGGCGGTCCCTAGCCCGCCGCATCAACGCACCGGAGAACCGCGTAACCTACCGATGTCAACCTGGCGAAGCGCTGCTGATCAACAACCACCGCGTCCTACATGGCCGCGACGCCTTCGACAATGGAGAAGGAGCGCGGCACTTCCAGCAGGTCTACATGGAGCTCGACGATCTTTCCGGGTTCCGCAGGATCGTTGAGAATCTGGGCGGCGCGCGGTGACGGTTCGAGTTCCGGGTCGCCTTCTTGGCACCTCGGCGCTTTGCCTGCTCTTCGTGCTGCTATGGAGTTCTGGGTTCATCGGCGCCAAGGCGGGGCTCGACTATGCGGGCACTTTCACGGTGCTGTTCTGGAGATATCTTCTGGTGGTGGCCGTCTTGGCGGCGTTGGTGACGGTGTCACGGCAGTGGCAACGCCTTCCAGGACACGAGCTACGGCGGCACGCGGCAGTAGGCGCGCTCGCCCATGCCGTGTGGCTTGCCGCAGTTCTTGGTGCCATCGACCTCGGGCTGTCTGCGGGGCTTGCCGCGTTCATCACCGCACTACAGCCGATCCTGACCGGCGCGCTCTCCGCTCGCATGACGGGCGAACCGGTGGCCCGCCGGGAATGGGCGGGACTGCTCCTGGGGTTGCTTGCAGTTGCCGTGGTCATCGGGGACTCGGTCTCGGTAGGTGCTTCTCTGGTGGCGCACCTTCTTCCCTTCGTCGCGGTGGTGGGGATCACCGCGGCTTCGCTGATCGACCGGGGCTCGAATGTGCGCACGGAAACTCCAACGCCGCTCCTGCTGGTGACGTTCTGGCACTGCGTGGCCTCGCTGGTCGTGCTGGCGCCGCTGGCCGTTGGACTCGAAGGACTGCAGGCCACGTGGACAGGCGATCTCGTCTTCGCCGTCGTCTGGCTCGCTCTTGTCGTCTCGCTCGCCGCCTACGGACTGATGTTCCTCCTCCTTCGCAAGCTACCGGCGCCGCGCGTGGCCAGCCTCACCTACCTTTCTCCGCCAGTGACGATGGTGATGGCCTGGCTCGTCTTCGATGAAACTCTGACACTGGCGGGAGTTGTCGGACTGGCAATCGCGGCGATCGCAGTCTGGCTGACCCTCAGCGCGCACCGGAAAGGTGCCGCGGTAGCCGCCGAGAAGGACCGCAGACCGTACAACACCGAACCGGCCGACGGCCGCATCTGACCTCTCGGGACCGTGGAGCCTTCATCCTCCTTCGCTCTGTGGTCGATGTACCGGGCGTACGGTCGTCGAGGGTTCGGTTCAGTACCGAATTCCTCGCCGATTGCTGAGCGTGCCGGCGGGCGGGACAAGGTGGTCGAGCACCTCGGATCGGCGCACATGGACGCCGAGCTTGCGGTGTTGATGGAGGCCGGTCGCCGAAAGGTCCGGCGTGCACGTCGTGGCAGCCGAGGCGAGCGTCTTCCGGGACGACGAACTACCGGGCTCGTCGGCGCCGTCGCTCGCTACGGCTCTGCGCCGACTCACCCTCCCCCGACCGAACCGGCTCCCGACGCGACACCCGAACCGACTCACCCTCCCCCGACCGAACCGGCTCCCGACGCGACACCCGAACCGACTCACCCTCCCCCGACCGGACCGGGTCGTGGCCCGCCGGCCGGGCTGCGCGGGCCACCCGAACGGTGACCGCGGCCGCGGTCACCAGTGCACCGATGGCTGTCACAAAACCAAGCATGGCCTGGTCTCGCACGGCGAGCACGACAACGCTCACCGACTCGGGCCGCGCCGCGGTGGCGAGCCCGGTGAGCATGGCCGGCTCGACCTGGGTTGCCAGGCCCAACCCCACAACGAGCGGGCCCACGACGCCGAGGCCGAATGCGGACCACCGCGCATACGCCAAGGTGGCCGCCAACGCCACCAGGCCCACGATGAGCAGCGCGATGGGCAGGACCTGCGGGCCGCGCTCGTTCAGGACCTGCTCGCCGTAGTTCTCGATCCCACCGGCCAGCACGAGTACCAGCCCGGGAAGCCCGCCGACGAACGCAACGAGCACGGACATCAGTGGGCCCGACTCGTCGCGGTCGGCGCCGCCGGGTCGGCGGCATGCGCGTGCGGTCACGCCCCCGACCAGGAGAATGACGCCGATGGCCAGCACCTGCCCCCCGACCAGGGCCACCTCAGCCCCACGGCCGATGTCAGACGTGGGCGACCCGCCGGGGCCGCCCTGGGGAGACACGACGGCCACCGTTCCAACGACCAGGTTGCCGGCGGCGAGGATGAAGACCCCGGCAGAGGACCACGCAGTGGTGGCCATCGCTATCCCAAGAAACAGCGCACCGACCGATGCGACAAATGTGAGGGTGGCGCTGTCGGACCCGCCGACCCCAAGGTCGCCGACGATCACCCGTCCGGCCGTCCAGAAGACCAGCGCGTAGCCGACGGCACACGCCGGTAAGGCGACAAGGACGCTGCCGAGGCGCGCGATCACACAAGAACGGTAGCCGAGCGGCGAGCCACCGAAGAACGGGCCAAAGGTGCCGCGATCAGCAACCGCCTGGACGGCCGCGGGCCCAATGACGAGCAGGCCATGGCCCCGACGACGGAGAGCGACACGTGAGGGCGGTGAGGTGCTCGACGCCGAGGCTGCCTACGGCAGGCCAGCGAACGTCTGGGCCTACTTCAGTGCTCGGTCAGGCCGCGCGCCGGTCGGCCTCAGCGACCCTGCCCGGCAACCGCGGCGGCGGCAGCAGTTGCAGCGGCCGGATCGAGATACTCCCCGGGCGCGGTGGGCATGAAGTTATCGTCGAGCCGGTAGACCAACGGCATCCCGGTCGGGATGTTCACCTCGGCGATGTCGTCGTCGGAGATGCCATCGAGGTGCTTGACCAGGGCTCGCAGACTGTTTCCGTGAGCCGTGACCAGCACAGCGTGACCCTGCTCCAGGTCGGCACGGATGTCGTTCTGCCAGTAGGGCATCATCCGCGGGATGACGTCAGCGAGGCACTCGGTGCGGGGCACCTCGACCCCGGTGTAGCGCGGGTCGGCGCCCTGGTCGTACTCGCTGCCGGGCTCGATCGGCGGCGGCGGGGTGTCGAAACTGCGCCGCCACAGCATGAACTGCTCGTCGCCGTAGCGTTCGCGAGTCGCCGACTTGTCGAGGCCCTGGAGCGCCCCGTAGTGCCGCTCGTTGAGCCGCCAACTGCGACGCACCGGGATCCAGTGCCGGTCGCACGCATCAAGCGCCAGGGTGGCGGTGGTGATCGCCCGGCGCAGGACCGAGGTATGAACGACATCCGGGAGAATTCCCGCGTCGGCGAGCAACCGACCACCCCGGGTCGCCTCGACGCGGCCGGTATCAGTGAGGTCGACATCGACCCAGCCGGTGAACAGGTTGCGGCGGTTCCAGTCAGACTCGCCGTGACGCAACAGGATCAGCGTGTGGTCACCCATGGGCAGCCACCCTATCTACGCTCGCGGTACCTTCCGAGGCCCCGCACTGTGGTGTCCAGCATCCGGCCGAGAGTTGAGTCGCCGAGAGTTGAGTCCGGCCGAGACCCGACCACCGCGGCGTATCGAGCGGACGCGAGTCACCAGACCGGGATCAGGATCGGGGATCAGGAGGCGGTGGGTCTCCGGGGCGGGCGAGCGTTCCCCGGAACCGTTCAAGGTTGCGCAGGCTCTCGCCGCGCGAGACCCGCCACGCCCATTCCTTGCGCATCGAGGTGACGAAACCCAGAAGGAGCAACTCGTCGAACGGATCGTCGGCGGCGCTGAGCACCACCCCGAGCAGTTGATCCAGTTGCTCGGCGTCGACCGCCCCCGCCGGCAGGCGGCCGGTGACATAGACGTCACCGCTTCGATCAACCCCGTAGGCACACCCCGGTAGTCGGAGATTGCGCCGGAGGAGGTACCGGTACACCTCGTCGTGGTTCTCGTCGGGGTTGCGGATGACGAACGCCGATACCGACAGCGCCCGGTCGGCACACACCAACGAGACCACCGTGGTGAGCTTCTTCTCTCCCGGTAGCGAGACGACGAATTCGCCCTGACGCGAACCGGGTTCCCAGGCCAGCCCGGCTGCCTCCAGATACCTGGTGACGACCGTGCCGAGCCGAGCAGGCTCGCCACCACCGGTGGTCACGGGATGACCGCGGCCGGGACACCGGCCAGCGCCTCGGAATCGTTGATCGACGACTCCCGAGGGTGTGCCATCGCATCGCCGTACACCGCCATCAACCGGTCGGCGGTACGGGCCCAGCCGAATCCCGAGGCGTGCTCGACTGCTCGACGGGACAGGTGCGCGCGCCGCGCGGGGTCGAGCACCACCGCACCGAGTGCGGTCGCCCACGCCGCGGTGTCGTGACCATCGACCAGGATCCCAGCGTCGCCCACGGCGGTCGGCAGGCCACCGACGTTGGAGGCCACCACCGGTGCACCGCACGCCTGTGCCTCGACGGCAACCAGCCCGAACGACTCGCTGTGCGAGGGCACGGCCACGACATCCGCCGCGCGATACCACCGAGCCAGCGTCATCCGGTCGACCGGTGGTACGAACCGCACCGCTGCCCCGACACCGAGACCGCGTGCCAGGGCGTCGAGGCCCATCGGCGTGTGGGCTGCGGTACCACTCGCCCCGCCGATCACGCCGACCACGAGCCGACGACCCAGAGCAGGATGACGCCGAGCCAACTCGGCGGCGGCCCGCACCAGGACATCCGGACCCTTGTGCGGCTGGATCCGCCCGACGAAGAGCACCAACGCGGCATCCGGCGGAACCCCGAGCTCGACCCGCGCCTCGGTGCGGGAACCGGGAACGAACGTGGTGAGGTCGACGCCCGGCTCAGCAACCGCCACCCGGGCCGGGTCGGCGCCGTACAGCCCGACAAGTTCCTCGGCCTCCCGGGTGGTGTTCGCCACCAGGCGGTCCGCGGCGGCGACCACCTGGGACTCGCCGATCTCGCGACCGAGCGGCTCGGGAACATCGCCATCGGCGAGGTGCAGGTTCTTCACCCGCGCCATGGTGTGCATGGTGTGCACCAGTGGAACCCCCCAACGGTCGGAGGCCAGCCAGGCCACCTGCCCGGAAAGCCAGTAGTGCGAGTGCACGAGGTCGTAGTAGCCGGAGTCGTACTGGGCAGCCACCCGCATCATGCCGGCGGCGAACGCACACAACTGGCCCGGGAGGTCTTCCTTCGAAAGTCCTTCGTACGGACCCGCGGGAACGTGCCGCACGACCACTCCGGGCTCGACCTCTCGCGCTGTCGGCTGGCTCGCCGCGGTAGTGCGGGTGAAGAGGTCGACCGCCACTCCACGCCGAGCCAACTCGCGCGACACCTCCACGATGTAGACGTTCATCCCCCCCGCATCTCCGGTTCCTGGCTGCGCCAGGGGCGAGGTATGCACGGCGACCATCGCGATGCGACGCGGCGCGCACCCCCCGCTTCCGCCCCCCATGGTTGCGGACGGACTCATCACGCCGAGTCCGTCACGGACATGCGCGGGGTATCGGTGACGGTGAGCACCGCTCGAGGTGACCACACGTGCACGGCGATCCGCCCGTTCTGGCGGAGGTCGACCGCTCGAGGCACCTGCACCGGGCCGATCGAGACGTCAGTGCCGAGCACCCAGGTGAACGCCGGTTGATCGACCGCCGTCGGCTCGACCCAGAACGCCCGCGTCGTGAGGTTGCGCTCGGGAAGGGCCGGCCCGATACCGGTGGTGTCGGGGCGCCAGTGGAGATGCACCAGAACCGCGTCGGCGCCGGGCACGTTCACGTCGAGCCGGATCCGCCCACCGACTGCCCGAAGCTCGAGACGGAGCGGCAGGGTGCGGCGCTCGCCGTACACCACACCGGCGTAGACAACGGTGTCACGCACCCTGGCCACGGCGTCGAGCCGGACGTTGGTCAGCGCGGTCGAGATGTCCTCGCGCGGCTGGTCGCGCTCGTCGTCGACCCCGCCGAGCAACGCGGTCACCGGCGCTCCGCGGGCGACGGTGTCGGCCAGCACCTCACTGCTGCGGGCCAGCCGGAACCCCACGTCGTACAGCGACACCGACAGTCCCGCACCGAGCGGCTGCACGCCGCGAGCACCTTCGGCCACCTCGAGCAGCCCCGGCTCCACGCCGGAGATACCGATGTCTCGGGCTAGCACCTGGGGCACCCACGACGTCATCCCCAGCGCGAGCGCCGCGCAGAGCGACACGACCAGGGCCACCATCGACAGGCTGACCTCGCTGTCGTGGCGCCGCTCCCACACGCGTTGCAGCACGTGCGTAGAGTACGCCGCTTCGTGCTGGTCAGCGCTGCCACGGGTACCCGCCTGATGACGCGCGCGGCCGGCCATTTCTCCGGTACCACCCAGCGGCCCCACCACGCTCCCGCTGGAGCCGCGCGGCGTCAGCTGAGCCGCTCGCCGCACCTAGTCTGAGGCGGTGGTTCGCCAGCGCCCGCTCGGTATCGTGACCCGTGGCACGACCGCGCCCAACCGGCTGCGGCGGTGTGACCGCTGGATCGTCGGGCCCGAATCCTGGCGGCTGCGCCGGGCCGGGCCCGCGCCGGTGGTGGTCGACCTAGGGTTCGGCGCGTCGCCGGTGACGGTGCTGGAGTTGTCCGAGCGACTACGCCGGGTGCGACCGGACGTGGAGGTGGTCGGTGTCGAGATCGACCCCGACCGAGTCCGCTCCGCACGTCGATTCGAGCGGCCGGGGGTGCGTTTCATCTGCGGCGGCTTCGAGGTGCCGCTCGCGCTCGACCGGCGACCGGTCGTCATCCGGGCCTTCAATGTGCTGCGGCAGTACCACGAGACCGATGTCGCGGGTGCGTGGCAGGTCTGCGCCGCGCGACTGGCCGATGACGGCGTGCTCATCGACGGCACCTGCGACGAGCCGGGGCGGCTGGCGTCGTGGGTGTCAGTAGGCGCCGACGGCCCGCACCGACTGACCCTGTCGTGGCGGCTTCGTGAACTGGAGCGCCCGGGAGTGGTAGCGGAGCGGCTGCCGAAGGTGCTGATCCACCGCAACGTGCCCGGCGAGCGGGTCCACGCATTGCTCTCGGCGCTCGACGCGGCGTGGGCGCGCGGAGCCGCTCAGGGCAGTTTCGGTGCCCGCCAACGGTTCATCGCGGCGGTCGCCGCCATCCGCGACGAGGGATGGCCGGTCCGTGACGGCCCGTCCCGGTGGCGGCTTGGCGAACTCACGGTCGCCTGGGAAGCCGTGACCCCCACGTGAAGAGCGGGGCCAGACCGCGTCGCCGCCCGCCCTCGACTACCGGCGAGCTGGATCGCGAGGTACCGGTCACCACGGGCCGTACGGACCCTGCCGGCCGCCGGGGCCGCCGCGGCCGGTTACCTGGTCCAGGGCCGGCTTGACATCGGCGAGGTAGACCCCGGCCGCGACGATCGCGATGATGGCGAGGAAGTTGACGCCACCAAGGGCGACGAAGCCGACCAGTACCGCGACACCAGTGACAAGCAGCCAGAAGTTCTTGGTGCGCTTCCCGGCGGCGAGGAACGCATCCGCCCGACGACGGACACAGTCGAGCAGCGCGTAGATCTCGACGACGAGCGCTGCTGCCGACAGGGCGCGCACGACCCACAACTGGGTATCGGCCAGCAAGAGCTCCATACGCACAGCCTATGGGGTGGGGCGTGGGTCACCCCGGACCCGGACCCACACCAGGGCTGAACCCGAGGCCGCCGGACCGGACCCAGGCCGGTGGATCAGACGTCGAGGACGATGACGACCGGCCCGCCGATGGGTCACTCCGACCTGCGCGACCAGGGCTGGCCGGGTCGATCGAGGCGCCCCCCCTCGCCGTCCACCCGCACTCCTCCCTGGGTGGCGTGCTGCAGCACCGTCCGCGCGTCGCCTACCGCTCGAGGATGCCGACCGCGGTCACCCGGCCTACCGGCTCACCGTGGCCCAGCACGAGCACGTCCTCGACCTCGGCGTAGGCGGATGACGCCACGCCGAGCCGACGTAGCACCGCCGCCATCACCACCGGGCGGGGCCGTTGGGCGCCATCGGCGATCTTGAGTGCCACCCCACGGCCATCGGCGAGACCCACGGCGTACACGCCCTCGGCTCCATCCTTGGCCACCACGCCGTCCGTTCCCCGAACGAGAGCAGTGACATCCCGACGGGTGCCGCCGAGCAGGACGGGGTGAGCGCGGATGGCGTCGGCAACGGCGGCCTCAGCGGTGCCCGAGACGGCGGCCGCGAGGCGGCCGAAGGCCCGGGCGAGGCCGACCAACGACATCGCAAACACCGGCGCGCCACAACCATCCACGGCCCGGCCTCGCACCGGCTCTGCGGTGAGCTCGGCGACGGCCGAACTGATCGCGCGCTGGAGCGGGTGGTCGGGGTCGCGGTAGGTATCAGTCGGCCAGGCGTTGGCCCGGCAGGTCGCGAGCATGCCCGCGTGCTTTCCCGAGCAGTTCTGGGCGAGCGGCCGAGCCGCTTGGCCGGCGGCCAGCCAGGCGGCGCGCTCGTGGTCGCCGTAGGGCAGATCCGGGGTGTTCTGGAGATCAGCCTCGCCCAGCCCAGCCCCAGCGAGGATCTCCCGCACACCATCGAGGTGCATGGGCTCCCCACTGTGACTGGCACATACCAGAGCGAGGTGCGGTAGCGGCAGACGCAGCCCGGCCCGGAGCATCGCCACCGCCTGAAGCGGCTTGGCAGACGAGCGCGGGAGCATTGCGCCAGCCACCTCGCCCCACGACTCGACCAGCACACCGTCGGCGCCGGTGACGGCAATGCTTGCTCGATGCACCGACTCGACGACCCCACTGCGCACGACATGGGCAACCACCGGCGCCTCGCCGAGTGACGTGGGAACGGGAGGTGCGGACACGACATCCGACCCTAGTGGGCGCCGAGCTCGGGCTCCCCGTTGACCGGCAATGACACGACTGGAGGCCGGTGGTGACCAGCCTCGGGTTCCTCAGCGCAGCACCCACGCGGTCCGGCGGTCGTACCGGCCGCGCCGTGAGCGCCGAAGCCTCAGTCCCCGATCTTGACAGCAGCCCTCTCGGCAGCCTTCGGGGCAGCCTTGACGGTCTTCTTGACGCTGGTACGCACAGCCTTGGCTGACGCACCGGTCTTCTTGGCCGCCTTCGTCGTGGTCGTGCTGGTGCGCTTGGCCGCCGAGCGGGTGCGCTTGACAGACGCCGCGACCTCCGTCTGCGCGGTCTTCGCCTCATCAGTTACCGAGTCGGCGATGGTCGCGGCAACCCGCGCGGCTTCCTTTCGGCCGGTGGTGACGGTGGCCTTGGCGGAGCGTTCAACATCGGCAACCGCCTTTCGGGCAGTGCTGATCGCACCCTTGGCCTGGCCAAGCGTGGCCTCGGCCTGGGTCAGCAGATCCTGGGTCGACTGCTGGGTGCGGACGCGGCGAACCAGGCCCTTGCCACGGGTCGCGAGGTCGGCATACCCGATGGCCACCCGGTCGCCGACGGCCTTGCTCTGGTCGATCGCGCGAGCCGGCAACTCCTGGACCTGGGCGGCGAACTCGGCAGCGCGGGCCTGAACCTTGGCCGGCGCGAGGTCTGCGCGAGTCTGCTCACCACGGATGGCGAGGTCCGCGCGGGCCCGGTCGGCGCGCAGTCGCGCCTCGCGAACCTTCTCGACGGCGAGGTCGGTGGCACCGACGACGACGAAGAGTGGGGTGGGGTCGATGGTGGTACGGACATCGTCGAGGACCGACATGGTGGCTCCTTCAGGTGGTGGTGCATCGGTTGGGTTCATCTATTCGGCGACGTCGCCGGCGCCGACGACGTCGCCGAATAGATCATTGCCGGTCGTGGTGCCGACCGGTGCGGCAATGAGCGGGTAAGTCAGGACGGTTCGTCCTCGACGTAGGTCGCATAGATGTCAAGGAGTGTGGATCGCTGCCGCGGGGTGAGCCGCCGGTCGGCCGCAATGGCCCGCCGCACGTCGAGGGCATTGTCATCGTGACCGTCGCCGTCGCCGTCGCCGTCGCCGTCGCCGTCGAGGATGCCGGCCTTGACGTAGAGCGTCTCGGCCGATACCTGCAGGCCCTTGGCAAGCTGTTGGAGGATCTCGGCACTGGGGCGTTTCAGGCCGCGCTCGATCTGGGATAGGTACGGGTTGGACACCCCGGCGAGCTCGGACAACTGACGAAGGGACAGCCGGGCCGCGGTGCGCTGCTCGCGCAGGTAGTCGCCGAGGCTGCTGCCCAGATCGTTCAGCGGATTCTTGCTCACGACCACCAGTATGCTTGCTTTAGTTAGCGATGTGCAAACTGGAGCAAGCGTGACGTTGTCGACACCGGTGGCGCACTCCGGGTCAGCGGCGGCGGTCCTTGACGCCGAGGATGACGCGGGCGTCGTCCGTGCCGAGCGGTGGGCGCTGCACCAGTGTGGCCAGCTCGGCTGCACGAGTGACGAGTTCGTCGTTGTGCTGCACGACCTGGCCCCGGCGGAACACGACGTTGTCCTCCATCCCGACCCGGAGGTGTCCACCCGCCGACAGCGCGGCCGCCATCACTGGAAGGTGGCCCCGCCCGATCCCGGTCGCCGACCACGACGTCACCTCGGCGGGCAGCATCGCGACCCCGGCCAGCAACGCCGCGGTGGTGGCCGGCATCCCACCCGGGACGCCGGTCACGAAGTCGACATGTACCCGCCCGCCGAACGGCAGGCCATGGGTGTCGAGCAGCCGACGCACCGCATGCACGTGCCCAAGGTCGAACAGCTCGAACTCGGGCACCACCTCGCGCTGCTGCGCCTGCACGTACAACTCGCTGATGAACGGCCACGGGTTGAGGAAGACGCCATCGCCGAAGTTCGTCGTGCCGCAGGTGAGCGAGCACGAGTCGGGCTCCGCATCGAGAACCGTCAGCCGGGCCCGAAGCGGGTCGTGCACCGAGCCGCCGGTGGAAAGCTGCACGACCAGGTCGGTGGCCTCCCGCACCGCCTCGACCGCAGCCCTGAGCAGGGCGGAGTCGAGCGTCGGCCGGTGCTCGGCGTCGCGGATGTGCAGGTGGATGACGCTCGCGCCCGCCGTCTCGCAGCGCCGGGCCGTCTCGACGAGCTCGTCGACCGTGGTCGGCAACTGTGGGACGTCAGCCTTGGTCAACTCGGCCCCGGTGGGCGCCACCGTGATGAGCGTGCCGGTGCCGACCAGCCGGGCTGGCTCCGACGTCGCGGCGGCCGTCGCGGCGGTCGCGGCTGCGGGCGTCGCGGCGGCGGCGGCGTCGGTCGTCATCCGGCGATGATGGCAGGTGAGTCGTCCCACGCGCGGCCGGCTGCGCGTGTCAAGAGCGGGCCCTGTGCTGCCGACTGGCGGTGCGCACCGTCGAAGCCTGGCTGCTGGCCGACCAGGAGAGTTTCTCCGAGCACTTCATGGTCTCTCCGGCTCGCCTCCCACTCGCTCCGGAGCAGGAGGCCAACCCGAAGGCGGCGCTGGTCGCTATCTGTCGTAAGTCGCGTCGCCGTGACGTTCGCGAGGGTGTCGCTCCTCCGCCCGGGAAACCTGGAGCCGGGCCGGAGCACACAGCGATACTCAGCAGTTATGCCCGTGACGCGTGGAGACCAGACGAAGCGGCGCGGTCCGCGCCGAGTCTCGACCGCGCGCTCCAGGCCATCGATGCGCTCGTTCATGACGGCACCTGGGAGTAGACCGGGCTGCCGGGCTCCGACCCGGCGATCAGGCGCGGACGACCGGGGTCTGCGCAGCGGCAACGGGCGCACTACCGGGAGCACCACTGACAAGCAGCTCGGCATCCTCGGGAACCGACCGCTTCAGCACGGCCAACCCGATCGGGCCGTCCTCGGCGTGCCGCGCCACCGAGGTCAGCCGCCCAACCTCCCGGTCACCGACGACCACCGGCGACCCGGCATCCGGAAGCACGTGACCGGACCCGTCAAGGTGGAGAAAAGCCAGCCGGCGTGGTGGCCGACCGAGGTTGTGGACCCGGGCCACCGTCTCCTGCCCGCGGTAACAGCCCTTGTGCAGGTGCACCGCGGTGCGTAGCCAGTCGACCTCGTGGGCGATCGTGCGATGGTCGGTCTCGAACCCGAGACGCGGGCGCCACGCCGCGACACGGAGCGCCTCGGCCGCCCACACGCCGGCGAGCGGCCGGTCACCGACCGCAGCAACCAACGACGCGCGCGGCACAACCAGCTCGCGCCAGGCGCGCTCCGACCCGGGGTGACCATCGACCGGCCCATACGCGGCGGTGTCACCCACCGGCCCTGGCCATGGGTCAACCCAGGCCAGCGGCTCACCATCAGCGGACTCGGCAGCAACGGGCTCACCGAGCACCGCCCACTCGGACGTGACATCGGCGACCTCGACCCGCAGCATGAACCGCATCGACTCCAGCCACGCGGTCAGCGTCGGGGCGGTGCCGGGCTCGACCGAGAGCCAGGTGGTCTCCCCGTCATCGATGACGTGCAGCGCGTGTTCGACATGCCCCTTGGGTGAGAGCACCAGCGATTCGCGCGATTCGCGCGGCGCCAGACCGGTGAACTGCTGGGTGGTCATCGAGTTCAGCCACGACATCCGGTCGGGCCCGGTGATCGTGACAACCCCGCGATGCGAGAGGTCGACCGCAGCCAAGCCTTCGGCGAGCAACCGCTGCTCGCGAGCCGGATCACCGTAATGCGCGGCGACCCCGGCGTCGATGCCCTCGCCCTCGACCGCACCAGGCCGAGCAAGCAACGCGGACAACAGCACTGTCGCAGGAGCCGGTCCGGCAACCTCGGGTGGACCACTCATCAGTCCACTGTAGGCCGGACCGCCGGCAGGCCGGACCACTGGCACCCCGGACCGCCGGTAGGCCGGACCGCGGCAGAACCGACCAATAGGACGCTTCTGCTGGCGTGCTGGAGCAGAAGAAGCGTCCTATTGGTCGGTTTGGACCGGGACGACGTCCGCACACCGAGGTACGCGGGCGTCATCCCCTACTCGACGCGCTTGAGCTCGGCCGACACATGCGACTGCACCGGCTGATCCACCGCAGCCATGTCCATCACCCACATGAGGTTGCTGTTCACGCACCCGTACAGGCGGTGGCCTGCCGTGTACGCCGTGGCCACCGGGCTGCGCAGCACGCCATCGGTGCGCACCTCGACCTTCGCCGGATCGGCACGTCCGGCATACATTTCGACCACCCCGGTCGGGTGGGTGAGCAGCAGCTCAACGTTCGTGCCGTCATCCGCCTCCGGGACTGCCCGCCAGAAGCCCACCTCGGTGGCCAGCGGACGCACCCGCTCGCCGGCGTCGTCAAGCAACCAGGTGCGCGACTGCCAGGTGAGGAACGGGCGGCCGTCGTGCGCGCACACGATCTCCTGCCCGAAGTTGGCCGACTCGATCGTCGGGTAGCCAACGACTCCGGCGCCGGCCCAGGTGCCGACCAGCCAGGCGAGTGGAGCGATGTCGGGGTGCAGTGTCGAGTCGAGCTGGAAGACCATACGGTGGAGTCTATGGATGACGCCGTACCCACCCTGGTCGTCAAGGTCACCTGCGGCATCGAGGCGCTCGAGCGACTGAACCAGGCGTTCACGGTGGCGACAGCAGCGCTGGCCTCCGGAGTCGAGACCAGCGTGTGGCTCACCGGCGAGGCCTCGTGGATGGCAGTCGCCGGCCGGGCCGAGGCGGTTGAACTCCCCCATGCCGCACCGCTGGCCGAACTTCGTGACGCGCTGCTCGACGGCGCGTCCGTGACAGTCTGCGGCCAGTGCGCGGCCCGGCGAGACCTCGCCGAGACCAACCTGCTGCCCGGTACGCGCATCCGCGGTGCTGCGGCGTTCGTCGAGGAGGTCGTCGCGCCAGGAGCACGTGCGCTCGTCTACTGACCGCACGAGGGATCCGACAACTGACGGAGTAGGGAGTCCGTCAGGTGCCGGCGCGGCCCGGGGGTGGTGGGCCGTGGTCCACGCGGCGGCTCCGGCATGGCGCCTCAACTTTCGGGTTCGCACCACTTCCGTAGTCGCGCACAGACGAGAGTCTCGGGTGCGGGCGGGAAAGTTGTGTGGTGCGGCTCAGCCGACGAGTGCAAGCGTGAGCACATAGGCGACCACCCCTGGCGCCAGCACACCCGCCGCCGCCACGGACAGTTGCCCACGGAAGCCGGTGACGGGAGGGAGCACGCAGAGCACCCGGCGCACCGCGTGGGAGATCGCTGCCACCAAGAAGCCCAGCAGCGCGGCTGGACCCGCTGCAGGGGCGGGCAGCACGCTCGCGGCAGCCACGGCGGCCACGCCTCCGAGAAGCATCGCCGCCGGTAGCAGCCACGGGCGGATGACGCGCGCGCCGGCGCCCAGGTCGGCGAGCGACCCAGCGGCCACGGCCACCAAGGCAACGGCGGCAAGACCGGCCGACTGCTCGTCACGCGCCAGCGGAACCCACGCTGCACCCACGGCCACCACGGCGAGTGCGAGCGAGGTCACGGCGACCGACTCGGTAAGCCGTGGTCGGCCATCTCGGCGCACCAGCTGATGCCCAAACATCAGCGCCAGCCCCACCGTCATCGCCGCTGGCACCCACCGAAGGTGCGGCTGGTCGGGCACGGCCGCCACCGTGGGCGCAAGCACCGCGGTGACCCCGATCGCCAACGAGGAACCGAACCGGCTCGACGAGCCGAGCAGCCCAGGCCAGCCCCACGCCAGCACGACGCCGGTCCAGGCCAGCCCGGCCGCGAGGAGCACCGCATCGACGACGACCGCGAGCACCAGCAGCGCGCACACCACCACCGTGGTGACCACCACCACCGGGCGCGGGACGATGGCCAATGGCGGCAGTACCGGGTTGCGCTCGAGGGCGTCACGAGCCTCGCGCCGCGCCCGACGGCTCGCCCGCTCGGCGGCGTCAGCACCGGCATCCGGGCCAGTGCGCGCACCGCCCCGGCGGTCGGCCTGGTGGCGCACCCGCTCGGCATCGGATGACGAGGTGCCACTTCCAGCCCCGCCCAACTCGTCCTCCACGACCCGCATCCTCGCACTACCCACCGGCGAACGGAGGCAGGATCTCGACCGTATACCCAGCCCGCAGGACGTCGGTGCCGCGGCTGGCGCGACCATCGACGAGCACCGAGCACACGGGCAGCACGTGGGCCAACGCAGGTCGTTCCGCCGCCACGATGGTCAACAGTTCGGCGACTGTCCCCGGCCTCGGCATCCGCTCGACGTCGACCCCAGCAGCGTCACGAGCGGCCGCCCAGTACCGCACTTCGACGTCGCCGGCCTCCTCGGCCCGCCGGCCCGCGCCGAGGTTCAGCGGGCCCATGGGGCCAGCCGCAGCGGTATCCCCACCGACCTGCGCGGCGACCGCCGTCTCATCGGCATCGACGTCTCGGTCCGACACGTTCACGACCACCTATTCTGGAGGGCCATGGCCCACCTGCTGCTGCTGACCAACACGTTGGCGCCGAGCGCGGAGGTGCTGCCTGCGCTCGGGCTGCTCAGTCACCATGTTCGCATCCTCCCGGCCGAGGCCTCGGCCCTGGTCGACGCACCTCAGGCCGACGTCGTGCTGGTCGATGCTCGCCGCGAGCTGGCGATGGCGAAGTCGCTGTGCCGCGTCATCTGCACCACCGGCGCCTCATCGCCGCTCATCGTCGTCGTCACCGAGGGCGGTCTCGCCGGCCTGACCAGCGAGTGGGGGGTCGACGATGTCGTCCTCGACACCGCCGGGCCCGGCGAGGTCGAGGCACGACTCCGGTTGGCGATGGGCCGCCAACTCGAGAGCGCCGAGGAGGAGGGTGGCCCGATCACCGCTGGCTCCCTCGTCATCGACGAGGCCACCTACTCGGTGCGGCTTCGCGGGCGGCTGCTGGATCTCACCTACAAGGAGTTCGAGCTGCTGAAGTACCTCGCCCAGCACCCCGGCCGGGTGTTCACCCGATCGCAGTTGCTGCAGGAGGTGTGGGGCTACGACTACTTCGGCGGCACCCGCACCGTTGACGTCCACGTGCGGCGACTGCGAGCCAAACTCGGCACCGACTATGAGGTTCTCATCGGCACGGTGCGCAATGTCGGCTACCGCTTCGTGCCCGAAGTGGCCGAGACGCTCACCGACCTCGAGGCGTGACCATGACCGACATCGACGGCCATGCCGAAGTCGACGCCGTGCTGCGGTCGCGGATTGACGACATCCGTTCCGCAGCGAGCCGAGCCGACGGCGTCGAGCCGCTGTCCGAGGCGTTCGTCCTCGCCCTCGCGCCAGGGCGGGACATGGCTGGCACTCAGGGCGGCAGCGCCGTGGCGCACCTCGTCGCTCACGCCGACGGTGGTGCCGTCGTGGGCTACGGCCAGGTGACCGGGTTGGGCGGCAACGCGCCGGCATCAGCCGAGTTCGTCGTGCACCCCGACGACCGGCGCCGCGGCCACGGGCGAGCCCTCCTCGACGCGGTGGTCGCCGCGGGGGCCGCTGCGGTGTGGGCGCACGGCAACCTGGCGTCGGCCGGTGCGCTCGCGTCATCGGCCGGGTGGCGGATGACGCGCAGCCTGCACCTCATGGCCCGAACGCTGAGCCAGGCCGATCGTGTCGACCCCGAGTTGCCGCCGGGATTCACCGTCCGGCCGTTTCAGCCAGGGCACGACGACACGGCATGGGTGCACCTCAATGCGGCGGCGTTCGCCGCTCACCCAGAACAGGGCCGGATGACGGTCACCGACCTCCGCGAACGAATGGACCAGGCGTGGTTCGACCCCGCTGGCCTGCTGATGGTCGAGCACCGGGGCTCCGACGCCCCGGTGGCGTTTCATTGGACCAAGATCGACCCGACCGCCATTCCCCGACTGTGCGCACCGGCATCCGCTGACGACGCCACGCGGAAGCGTGCCGGGCGAACCCCACGACCCACCGTCGGGCGGGCC
>JBOFLG010000260.1:0-3381 GCA_051657745.1 Dermatophilaceae bacterium
GGCGCCGAGCGCGCCGAGGGTAACCGCGTTCTGCAGCACTCGCCCCGGTAACTCCGGCCAGGAGGGCCGCGCCAGCCAGTCGATCCCCCACCAGGGCAACCGGCAGAGAAAGAACACCGTGACACCCACCGCCGCCCAGAGCCGCCGCCGGTCTCGCCAGGGCTGCGCGCCCAGCACCGCGAACACCACCACGACCACCCAGTGGAAGTGGTGCACCCAGGCCACCGGCGAGAGCAGGCAGGCCAGCAGCCCGACCACCGCGACCTCGCCCACCGAGTCACCGGCCCGGTGCAGCCGGCGAGCCAGCCAGAACCCGAGGCCCCCGACCACCGCGGCCAGGGCGAGCCACAGCAGCGTGCCCGGCATCCCCTCCGGCCCTTCCCGAAGCAGGAACCCGCGCAGCGACTGATTCGACGTACCCCGGTTGGGACCGAGCCGGGCCGGGTCCTGCAACGCACCGCCCCAGAACGCGAACGACGCCTGCGGCAGCACCACCCAGGCGCCGAGAGTAACCGCCGCTGCCGTGCCGACCGCGGTGGCCGCCTCCCGCCACCGCCGGGTGAGCAGGAAGTGGATGACGAACACGCCCGGAGTGAGCTTGACCGCCATGGCCAGCCCGACGAGCACGCCGCGCGGCACTCGCCGGATGACGCCCGGGCGCGGCTCGCGCAGGTCCAGCAGGCAGGCGAGCACCATGAACGCGTTGACCTGACCGAACCGGATGCCGTCACTCACCGGGAGCAGCCACAGCATCGGGGCGGTGAGCGCGGCGAGCGCCAGCGGCATCCACACCCCGGCGCGGTGCACGACGCGATACCCGGCATAGAACACCATCGCCGTGGTGGCGAGCACCTGGGCCAGCGTCCACAGCCATCCGGCTACCTCGAACGGCACCAGCGCCAGCGGCAGGGCCAGCAGCGCGGCGAACGGCGGATAGGTGAACGGCAGCAGCTGCGGGCTCTCGGTGAGCGTGGCGTAGACCGGCCGCCCGAACAGGATCGAGACACCGGCCTCGCGGTAGACGTCGACGTCGATCTGCCACTGGTCGTCCGGCCAGAAGATCAGGTAGCGCGCCACCACCGGGGACGCGGCGAGAGCCACCACTCCAGCGGCCACCAGCCACCGCAGCGGCCCCGATCTGAGCGACGGTGGCGGCGAGATAGTCACCGCGTCATTCTTCCTGGGAGCCGCACCGCAGCACGACACGTGTCGCCGCGATGCTCCCGCGGCGCTGCTGCCAGCCGCCCGCACCCGTAATCTTGGGCTCGTGGTCCGCAGAGCGCTCGTCATCGCGATCGCTGTCGCGGCGTTCCTTGCTGGGGGCCTGGTGATGCCGCACCCGACGGCCGCGGCCGCGGCCGAGGGCGACCCCGGCGCGGTGGTGGTGGTGGGCACAGCGGGCCTGACCTGGGCCGATATCGACAAGAAGCGCACCCCGAACCTGTGGCTGATGGTGCGTGACGGCTCGTCGGCCACCCTGTCCACGCGGTCTGTGGCACCGAACACCTGCCCCATCGACGGGTGGCTCGGCCTGTCCTCCGGCGCCCGAGCCGGAGCGCCACGACCGGGCTCCACCCGCGACCAGACCAACCGACCATGCCCCGCCGCCCCCACCGTCGCCGAGGGCTCCGTCACCGACTGGCCCGCGTACCAGCGCGCCGCCGACGACGAGAACTTCGATGCCCAGCTGGGCCTGCTCGCCGACCAGGCCGGCCGGGCCGATGTCTGTGTGCGCGCCCTGGGTGATGGCGCCGCAGCCGCCGGAGCGACCTCCCGTGGCCAGGTCGAACGGTGGTCGCCGCTCGAGTTGACCACGGTTATCGGCGACCTCAACACCTGCCCGCTGACCATCGTCGACGTCGGATCCGTCCGCGACCCCGACGACCTCCCCGACGGCGAGAAGGCGCTGGCGACCTCCCGCGCCGACCAGGTGGCGGAGATCGACGACCTGATCGGCCGGGTCATCGCCGCCGGGCCGAACGGTGCCGACTACCTCGTGGCCAGCCTCGCCGACGACGGCCGCAGCCCGCGTCTGCGGATAGTCGCGGCCCGCGGGCCGCGGTTCGGGCCGGGGTCGCTGTCCTCGGCATCCACCCGGCAGCGGGGGCTCGTGCAGGCCCAGGACCTCACCGTCACGGCACTCACTCTCGTAGGCGCTGAGGTGCCCGAGTCCCTGGGCGGCGCGATGCTCACCTCGGAGCCCGCGGCCGACAACTCCGAGCTGCGCGCCGAGAACCGGGTGCAAGCCCTCCGCGACCTCGACGAGTCCAGCAGCGACGTACGCAGCCTGGTCGGACCGTTCTTCATGGTGTTCGCCTACGGGCAGTTGGTGATCTACCTGCTCGTACTGCTGGTGTGGAAAGGCCGCATCGGGTCGGAGCGCACCCGCACCCAGGTGCTGGGCCGGGTCCGGGTGCTGTCGGTGGCGGCGGCCGCAGTGCCAGTGTCGACCTTCCTCGCCAATCTCGTTCCCTGGTGGCGTTTCCCGGTTGAAATGGTCGCCGTGGTGGGGTGCGTGGCCGGGTTCGTCGCGCTCATCACGGTGGCCGCGCTCGCGGGTCCGTGGCGGCACTGGCCGCTCGGCCCGTTGGCTGTGGTCGCCGCCGTGACCGCCCTGACGCTGGCCGCCGACGTCATCTTGGGGTCGCGGCTCCAGCTGTCCTCACTGATGGGCCTGCAGCCGGTGGTGGCCGGTCGCTTCTACGGCATGGGCAACCCGACCTTCGCGCTGTTCGCCACCGCGTCGCTGCTGCTCGCCACCGCGGTGTCCTCGATGCTCGTGCTCGCTGGGCGGCGCCAGGCCGCCGCCATCGCCGTCGGCGTGATCGGCGGGGTCGCGGTGGTCATCGACGGCGCGCCGTTCTGGGGCGCCGACGGCGGCGGCCCACCCGCCTTGGTGCCCGCCATCGCCTCCCTGGTGCTCGCGGTACTCGGCCTGCGGATGACGTGGCGGCGCGCCGCCACGATCAGCGGGTCGGTGGTCGGGCTGTTCTTCCTGGTCGCCGGGCTTGACTGGCTCCGCGACCCAGGGCGGCGCAGCCACCTCGGCCGCTTCATCCAGGCCATCCTCGACGGCAGCGCCGACGACATCGTGCGCCGCAAGGCCGAGCAGAACCTCGACATCCTGCTCAGCAACGCCCCCCTCACCCTGCTCGTACCAGCCGCGCTGCTGTTCGTCATCGTCGTGCTGGCCCGGCCCACCTCGTGGGGGTCGCGCGCCCTCGGCAGCGCGTTCGAGCAGGCGCCCACCTTGCGCGCCGGGCTGATCGCGCTCGTGGTCGCTCTGTCTATCGGGTTCCTGCTCAACGACTCTGGGGTGGCTATTCCTGCGGTCGGAGCGACGCTCGCGGTGCCGCTGCTGGTCTCGGTGGCGGCCACCCA
>JBOFLG010000261.1:0-1505 GCA_051657745.1 Dermatophilaceae bacterium
TGCGAGGTCGCCGACGCGGTCGTGGTCGCCGACGGCCCGGCAGTCGGGCAGGCCCTGGCCGCCGCGCTCGCAGCCGAGCCCGACGTCATCCTCACCACCGGGGGGACCGGCCTCACTCCCACGGACGGCACGCCTGAGGCCACCGCGCCGCTTCTCGATCGCGAGGTCCCGGGCCTGGCCGAGGCGATTCGCGCGCAGGGGGTGGCTGCCGGGGTACCTACCGCGGTGCTGTCGCGCGGGGTGGCCGGGCTCGCCGGACGCACGCTCGTGGTCAACCTGCCGGGGTCGTCCGGGGGAGTACGCGACGCCCTGGCCGTGCTGGCCGAGGTGCTGCCGCACGCCGTCTCCCAAGCGCGGGGCGGGGACCACTGATGTGGCGGCGGGTGCAGCGTCGGCTTCCATCGGCGTTCAGTCGCGAGGGCGGAGCCCCGCGCCCGGCCGATTCCCTGCCCGGGTGGCGGTGGCCGCTGCGGCTGCTCGGGCGCACCCCGACCGGTATCGACCTCGTGCTCCGGCCCCTGGTGCTGGCCGACGCGCAGGCGTTTCACGACGTGCGGCGGCTCAACGCGGCGTGGCTGGCGCCGTGGGACGCCACGTCTCCGGACCCGTTCGTGCCGGTTCGCGATTTCGGCGACCTCGTTGGACAGTACGACGCCGACGCCCGAGCCGGTCGCTCGCTGCCACTGGTCGTCGAGGTGGATGGCATGCTGGTGGGTCAACTGTCGGCGAGCGGGGTGAGCCTGGGGTCGTTTCGCTCGTGCTCGATGGGGTACTGGCTGAGCCGTGCCGTGGCCGGGCAGATGGTGATGCCCACGGCGCTGGCCCTGGTCGGTGACCACCTGCTGGGGGCCGTCGGGCTGCATCGGATCGAGGTCAACATCCGGCCCGAGAACACCGCCAGCCTCGCGGTGGTGCGCAAGCTCGGGTTCCGCGACGAGGGCCTGCGGCAACGGATGCTGCACATCGACGGCGAGTGGTGCGACCATCGCTCGTTCGCGCTGACCACCGAAGACCTCGATGGGGAGGCCTTCGTCAGTCGGCTCGGTCGGCTCGCTCGGCTCAGCCAGTCTGGCGGGCTCGACCAGCGGCTCGGCGGAGGGGAGCCGCTCACCACCACCCAAGAACTCGGTCGGCTCGACCAGTCTGGTCGGCTCGACCAGACTCGCGGAGTTTCCGGGGCCGGCGGCCTGTCGACCCACCCGTCACACGAGTCACTTCAGCGACACACCGGCGGTGGTCCGTCACAGAGCGGGTAGACCGGCCTACGGTCATCCGCGTGAGGTCCCCGTCGAACCTGGTATTCCTCGTCCTCGTCGGGGTGTGGGCTGTCTATTTCTTCCTCTACTGGGTTCGGCGTCGCGACCATATCGCGACCGCCCGGTCGGTCGAGCAGTTCAGCGGCGCGATGCGCGTTCTCGAGCGTCGCGACCCGCATCTCGAGCCCGAGCTCGCCGCCACCCTGCCGCGATCCCCGGCGGTACACCCGCCCCGGCCCGCGCCCGCGC
>JBOFLG010000262.1:0-5531 GCA_051657745.1 Dermatophilaceae bacterium
GCCGTGGCGCCGGCGTGTACCCACCGTCAGCAGTGCGGGCGTGATCCGTCGCGGAGCAGGGACGTCGGGAGCCAGCGCGGACAGGTGAGGGCGTGCGGGCTTAGCGTCGCCCGGTCAGGTGGTCGAGCACCCGGCGGGCACGACGCCGGGCCGCCGGCACCGGCCGGGCAAGCTGCCGCAGCGCCCGGTAGGCGGACGACTTCTCGACATCGATCGCGCGCTCGAGCACGCCGATCTCGCGCTCCCGGGTACGCAGCATCCCCTCGAGCCACCGCACCTGGGCGCCGCGCTCGCTGATCGCGGTCTCGAGCTCGCCGACGAGCACCCGCGCCTCGGCCACCGCGGGCGTGACGGCAGCGCGAACCGGTGTCGCGTTCGGCGGCCCCGGCCGCAGGTCGCCGGTGGCCTCCGTGGCCTCCGGCGCGGACCCGCCCGGCGTGCGGCCGGCTGGCGTGCGGCCGGCTGGCGTGCGGCCGGCTGGCGTGCGGCCGGCCACGGCGACCAGATGGCCGGCCAGGGTGACCGTGTCGATCACCCCCCACGGCGTGGTCAGGCCGCGCCGGTGATGCTCGGCAGCCACCGCAGCGAGGGCGTGGTCGTCGAACTGGCGCGCGCCGGTGCGGATCGCGGCCAGGTCGTGCGCGTCGAGTGCGTCGTGCAGCGGCTCCCGCGCTGCGGACTCGGCCGGCACGGTGTCCAGGACGGCAGGGAGCGTGGTGTGCTCGGACCCGCCCAGCACCACCAGCCGGCCGGGGGCCAGCGCGTCGAGCAGCCCTGCATCGGCGGCCCGCTGGGTGGCGATGCCGGGGTCGCGAAGTGTCTCGATGGTGCCGGACCAACTGGCCGCGGCCGCCGCCCGAGCCGACCCGGCCACGGCGGCCGTGACGAGCAGACGTGGCGCGGATGCCGTGGGCCACGCGCCGTAGGCGGCGCGCAGCGGCATCCCGGTGAGGTGCGCGGCATCCTCCGGGCTGGGTGGTGCTTCTCGGGAGCCGGGCGCACCGCGGTGCCAGGCGGCCGGGCCGGTGCGCGGCGACGGCAGCGTCAGCAGCGCGTCCAACCCGGACGGGCACGGCAGGCTCGCGACGAGCAGCCCACCCGGGCGTACCAGCGCACCGAGGTCGGCGAGCAGGCCGCGGGGGCCGAGGTCGGGGGAGTCCGGCGATCGCAGGTCGGTGGGGCTGCCGGGCGCGAGCACGGCGTCGTAGCGGTCGTCGGTGGAGTAACGGTCGACCACCCCGGCCAGTACTCGTATCGACCCCGCTCGGCCGGCATCCTCCGGGCCGGCCGAGCGGGGCGTGGGAGGTCCGTTCGGAGCAGTGGTGCTGAGCGAGGGGTCCACGCCATCCGGGCAGGTCTCGCCGTTCAGGAGGGCGGCGTGGCTCCCGATGGCGGCGGCCTGGTGGCGCGCGTCGTCGAGGCTGCGCACCAGTACGTCGACCTCGGCTCCGGCCGCGCCGAGCCGCCCGGCGAGCGCGGCGGCGGGCAGCCCCACGAGGAGCACTCGCGGCGCGTCTGGTGCGGCGGCGAGGACTGCGTCGGCGAGGTGTGGCAGCGCGGTGGGCGGGTCGGGCTCGGCGCTCGCATCTGGGGCGCGCGACGGGGCGTCGGTGGTGTCCCGCGTCTCCCCGCCGACCAGGCAGATGCCGGACACCTCATCGACGTGGGGGTCGGGCACGTGAGTCCTTTCTGGATGCGAAGCGCGGGGCGGCGCCCGGCGACGACCGGCCCGTGCCGGGGCGAATGGCACGCCGCCGAGGTGGGCCCGACGTGGCTCGGCCAGGCTGATCTACAGTAGCCGCGTGCCGAGCATCGCCGCCGTGGTCCTCTCCATGGGCGACCGGCCCGAGCAGTTGCGGACCGCCCTCGAGGGGTTGCTTGCCCAGCGCGGCGTCGAGGTCGATGTCGTTGTGGTCGGCAACGGCTGGCGGCCCGAGGGTCTGCCGGCCGGGGTGCGCGCCATCTATGAGCCCGAGAACCTCGGCATCCCGGAAGGGCGCAACGTCGGTGCCCGAGCGGCTCGCGGCGACCTGCTGTTCTTCTACGACGACGACGCCTCCTTGCCTACCGACGACGTCCTGGCCCGGCTCGCCGCGCAGTTCGACGCGCACCCCAGGCTCGCGGTCGCCCAGCCCCGCACCGCTGACCCGCAGGGTCGCCCGACGCCGCGCCGCACCGTGCCGCGGCTGCGCACCGGTGGCGGCGGCGCGGCCGGCGAGGTCGTGGTGTTCGCCGAGGGCGTGTGCACCGTGCGCCGTCGGGCCTTCGATGAGGTAGGTGGCTGGCCGGGTCACTTCTGGTACGGGCACGAGGGCATTGACCTGGCCTACCGGCTCGCCGACGCGGGCTGGCAGCTGCGGTATGTCCCCGAGGTCGTCGTGCACCATCCCTCGCACCCGGCCTCGCAGCACGCGGTTTTCTACCGGATGAACGCGCGTAACCGGGTCTGGGTGGCCCGCCGCAACCTCCCGGCGGCGCTGCTTCCGGTGTATCTCGCGGTGTGGGCCCTGGCCACCGTGCTGCGGGTGCGCCGGCTCGGCCCGCTGCGGGTGTGGTTCGCCGGTTTCGCCGAGGGCTGGCGCGCTGACCCCGGCCCGCGCCGGCCGATGCGGTGGCGCACGGTGCGGCGCCTGACCCGGCTCGGCCGGCCACCGGTGTGGTGAGTTCGGGCCGGCTCCGGGTCGTGGTGGCGGGGGTCCGCAGCACCACCCACCTCGTGTACGCCGCGTCGTGGCTCCGGGAGATGGCGGGTCGCTCTGGGGGCCGGGAGGTCGTCGTCGTCGACCTCGGGTCCCGGCCCTTCCTCGGCCGAGACCGGGTGGACCCGGCGGATGCCGTGCGTCGCCTCTCGCTCGGCGGTCGCCTTCCGGTACGGCCGGCTGGGTCGTCGGCGTGGTGGGTGGCCGAGCGCGGGGAGGAGCGCGTGCTGCTCTCGGTGGGCGCACCGGCCACCAAGGCCTGGGCCCGGATGTGCGCGGCGGCGTCTGGACGCCGCCCACGGATGGTGGTGGTCGACGAAGGGCTGGGCAGTTACGGCGACTGGCGCACTCGGCGTGCGGCGTGGGCCCGGCAGGGTGTGTCGGAGCCGTGGCGCACCGTGCGGGCGTTGACTCTGGCCGGCGCCGGCCGGGTCCTGACCGACGTGCGGTGGGCGCTGTATGAGGAGGACGGCCGCAGCCAGCAGCGTCGGCGTGGCTGGCGGGTGGTGCCGGAGGTGGCGGCGGAGTTCCGCGTGGGGCTTGCCGGGGCACCGGCGGACGCGGGGACTGCGGTGCTGCTGACCCAGCCGTGGGTGGAGCTGGGCCTGGTGTCGGCGGGGGAGTACGCGGCGCACGTCGATGCGGTCGCCCGGGTATGCCAGGGCCATGGGCTGCACTTGCGGGTGCGAGCCCACCCGGCCGAAGACCCGAGGCGGTACGCCGACCTCGACCTGGTCGACGGGGTGGGCCCGGCCGAGCTCGACCGGGCGGTCACGTCGGCCACCGTGGTTCTCGGCGCCGACAGCACCGCGCTCCTCAACCTGGCCGCGGTGCATGGCACTGCCGCGGTACGGGTGGCGGTGCCGGGGCTTGAGCACCTCGCCGCAGGGCTCGCGGCCCGGCAGCGCCGACTCCTCGACGCCTACCTTCCGGCGCCGCGTCATCCGGACGATCTTGGGCCGGGGCTGGACGCGGCCCGAGATGTCACGCCACGGTAACGATTCGCCGGGTTGGCGGCGAGGTCGTGTCGGCCCAGCGGCACAGTGGGCGACGTCGGGGCTCCGCGAGCGCGGGGGTGCAGGGCCCCACCCGAGCCTGGAGGCGTCATCCCCATGCCGCACGCCCGTCGTCCGCGCGCCCTCGCCGCACTGACCGTCGCTCTCGTCGCACCCACCGTCGCGCTCGCCGTCGCTGTTCCGGCGCCCGCGGCATTCGCACAGTCACCGGCATCGACGGCCGGTCTGGCTGGCGCGACCAGAGCGCCCCGGGTCGAGATCATCCCTCGCCCGGCAGGCTCGAGCATCACCTTCACCGGGCGCGGCTACGGGCATGGACGGGGTATGTCGCAGTGGGGCGCCAACGGTGCGGCGACCTCCGGGGTGAGCTGGACCGACATCCTCGGCCACTACTACCCGGGCACCAGCCGGGTCTGGCAGGGCAACCCGCGCATCGACGTGCACCTCACCCAGCTCGGTGACTCGGCGCTCACGGTGGCAGCGGCACCGGGGCTCCAGTTCAGCGACGGCACCGCCACGGTGAGCCTGCCGACCAGCGTGCGGTTCTGGCGAGTGGTGCCCGACGGCGGCGGGCTCACCCTGCAGTGGCAGGTCGGCGACACCTGGGTGTCGAGCACCGGCTGGCGGCAGTGGACTCGCAGCTCGTTCTCCTTCTCGGGCCGGGGGAGTGTGCGAGCGGTGCTGCCGTCGGGCCTGCTCCGGGACTACCGCGACGTGCTCCGGGTGCATCCGTCAGGGTCGTCGGTGGTCACCGTGAACACCGTGTCGACGGAGGCGTACCTGTGGAGTGTGGTGCCCTCGGAGATGCCGGCGCTGTGGGAGCCGGATGCCGTACGCGCCCAGGCCGTAGCCGCGCGCAGTTACGCCACTCGCGACCGGGTCGACAGCAGCAGCCCGCTCTATGACACCTGCGACACCACGGCCTGCCAGGTGTACCACGGCATTGTCGACCTCACCTCGAGCGGTGCGGTGTCACGACGCTGGGAGCACCCGGCGAGTACGGACGCCGTCTCCCAGACCGCGGGGATCGTGCTGCACTATCGCGGGTACCCGGCCTTCACCCAGTTCTCGGCCAGTAACGGGGGGATGACGGTGCCGGGCAGCCAGCCGTATCTCGTGCGCATGGCGGACCCGTACGACGGGGCGGCCGGCGGGTCCGCGCACGCGTGGGCTGCGGCGATGTCGATCGCGTCGGTCGAGGCGGAGTTCCCGAGCGTGGGCACGCTGAGCGCTATCGAGGTGCTCGCCCGGGACGGTGTCGGCCAATGGGGCGGGCGTACCACCTCGGTGCGGGTTGTCGGGTCAGCGGGCTCGGAGACGGTGAGCGGCGACACCTTCCGCTCGCGGCTCGGCCTGCGCAGCACCTGGTGGTCGGTCGCTCCGTGACGCTGGTGAGATTGCCCAAACGCGGATGCAGGGCACTGGCCGCGATCACGCAGTTGACCGTGCCTGCTCGATCCGTATGCCTCCCAGCCCGGAGGGCCTCGTCGCCACGCCGTAGCACCGACTAGTACTAAGCCCGAGCGAGTCACGACCGCCGACGCGGCCAGCGACCGCCGCAACCCTGAACCGCCATGGCAGTACTCGGCCATGGGAGCCCCGGGCTCGAAGGGCAACGAGCACGCGGTGCCGAGGCCATTCCACCCACGCTGACCACGTCAGCCACCACGCTCATGACGGACGTGTGGGGGGTCTTGCCAGGAGGTGCTGAGTTGATGGGCCGGGTTCTTGGGGAGGGATCGTCATGAATTGGTCAAAGATTTCCAATCGCCTGAACCGGCTGCCGAGCCCCCGAGAGACTACCGCCGTTCGTCCC
>JBOFLG010000263.1:0-5692 GCA_051657745.1 Dermatophilaceae bacterium
GTCCGGCGCGGCAGCGGCGTTTCGGCTCACTGGCGCACCTCGACCCGCAGGGTGAGGCCGAGGACGTCGAGCACGTCGGCCACCTTGTCGAGCCGGACCGACCGCTTGCCCCGTTCGAGGTCGATGACGAACTTCACCGAGACGGCGCCAAGGTCGGCGACCTCGGCCTGGGTCAGCCCGAGGTCACGACGCCGCTGGCGAATCGCGCTACCCAGGCTCGCGGTGCTGGACGTCGCCACTGGCCCACCTTGCAGGTCATTGAGGGATCGACCGCCGATTCGCCGGTCATCGACCATCGACGTCAGAGTGGCCACTGCCGCGGGCCACCTCATAGGCCGCACAGTAACATCACCGATCGGTGTTTTTCTTGGTGCGTGAGCCACTCACACGGCAGGCCCAGGGCCTCAAGTAACCGAACGGTGCTATTCACACCCAGCACCCCCACCCATCGACGGAAAACGCCCTGACGTGAACGATCGGTGGGGTTACCAGGGTGCGCGCCGCTGCTGCGGATGACGTGCGAACCCGAAAGTTGCGGGCGCGGGCGGGAAGGTGAGAAAGGCAATCCAGGCAGCGGGGCCGCGTCGCCTCGCGTCGTGTCACGCTGGGGGCATGAGCCTCCGGTCGGCCAACCTCGCCAGGATCGACAGCGGCCTGGTCGACGTGCTCGTCGTCGGGGCCGGCATCAACGGGGCAGTCACGGCGGCGGCCCTCGCCGGCCGCGGCGCATCCGTGGCCCTCATCGACCGTGGCGACGTCGGCGGGTTCACCAGCCAGGAGTCGTCCAACCTGGTGTGGGGCGGCTTCAAGTACCTCGAGCACTACGAACTGCCGCTGGTGTTCGGGCTGTGTCGCAGCCGCAACCGGCTGATGAAGGCCTACCCCGACACCATCAAGGAGATCGGCTTCCTTGCCGCGCTCGCCGAGAACGGCCCGTACCCGCCGTGGTTCGCCGGGCTCGGGGCCACCGCCTACTGGGGTATCGGCCTGTTCGGCACCGGTCGGCCCCGCGTCTTCGACGCCGAGGCGATCGAGCGCGAGGAGCCGATCATCGACACCACGACCGTGAAGGGCGGCATCCAGTACCAGGATGCCTACCTCGTGGACAACGACGCCCGCTTTGTGTTCTCGTTCGTCCGTTCCGCCATCGAGGCAGGCGCGGCGGTGGCCAACTACGTCGAGCTGGTCTCGGCCGAACGGGTCGGCGACCGCTGGGTGGCCCAGTTGCGCGACACCGACACCGGGCGCGAGTTCAGCACGGCAGCAAGGGTTCTCGTCAACGCCGCCGGGCCATTCGTCGATGACCTCAACCAGCAGTGGGGGCTCAACGCCACGCACCGCATCGTCTACTCCAAGGGCATCCATCTCGTTGTCCCGCGCCTCACTACGACCCGGCACGACCGAGTACTGGCGTTCTTCGACGACACCCAGCGGCTGTTCTACGTCATCCCGATGGGGCGACGCTCGGTCATCGGCACCACCGACACCCGGGTCACCACGCCGCACACTGAGGTCACGGATGACGACCGCGACTTCCTGCTCGAGCAGATCAACGCCCGGCTGAACCTCCCGGCACCGCTCACCCGCGACGACGTGATCGCCGAGCGCTGCGGCGTGCGCCCGCTCGTGGTACGCCGCGAGGGCTCGGACCAGACCGACAAGGACTGGACCACACTCTCCCGCAAGCACGAGATCGAGCGGGATGACCAGCGCGCGGTCGTCACCGTGTTCGGTGGCAAGCTCACCGACTGCCTCAACGTCGGTGCGGAGGTCGCCGCCGACGTGCAGGCGCTCGGCATCCCCTTGGAGAAGGACCTCGGCAACTGGTTCGGCGAGCCCGCACGGGCGACCCGCACCGAGTTCTACCGGCAGGCCCGTTTGATGAAGCTCGACAGCCTGCGCACCAAGCCCGACACCGAGCCACTCACCAACCGACTGTGGCGCCGTTACGGCCGCCGGGCATTCGACCTGCTCGAGATGATCCGCTCCGACCCACGCATGGGCGAGGACATCATGGGCTCGGCCGACTACCTGCGCGCCGAACTGCACACCGCCGCCGAGGCCGAGCTGGTGGTCACGCTCGACGACTTCATGCGCCGCCGCAGCAAGATCGACCTGGTCGTGCGCGACTGTGACATCGTCGGCTCTGACGGGCTGCGTGAGGTCGCCGAGATCCTCTTCGGTGAGGATGCCGAACGCCGCCTTGCCGACTACCTGGCCACGAAAACCCCTGCCAGGCAGACAGATTCCACTCAGCAGGCCGGATGACGACCCGCCGTGGGCACCCGCGCCAGGCGCGTGGGGCGCGGCACCTGGGGAGGCCTCGACCACCTCGCTGCGGGAATCGCCCGCCGCGCGTCGTGCCGTGCTGACCCCGCCCGACGCGCGTCGCGGCGACGACGGACGCTGGACGTTCACCGGAGTGGTCGAGCCGGTGCACTGGGGCCGGGCCACCTACACGGTGCTCCGCGTGCCGCTCGGGCTGGCCGACGACGCGCGAGCCCTCGGCACCCGCCGGGTCGCCGGCACCATCGAGGGCGAGCCGGTCAACCTCGCGGTGAACCGCGTCGCCGAGCTCGATGAGCCGTTCGTCTACGCCGGGGCGAGCCTGCTCCGGCGGATCCGGGTCGAGCCGGGTGAGCCGGTCAGCTGCGCACTCGCCCCCGAGGACCCGGATGCCGTGCACGTGCCGCCCGACGTCGAGCAAGCCATCGACGATGCCGGCGGGCGGGCACGGTGGGAGTCGCTCACTCCGGCTGACCGCCGCCGGAAGGTGTACACGGTCGAGTCTGCCCGCACCGCGGCCACCCGCGAGCGCCGGATCGCGGCCGTCATCCGCGACCTGCTGGCCTGACGCGGGCGAGCCTCGAGGCCGCCCGTACGCCCTCTCATTCGTGCACCGTGGCAGCCCGTCTGGGCTTCAAACTCTTCGACCTCAAGGACGACCTCGTGGCGCTCCTCGGCCGCCCAGTCGATCTCGTGGCGCGCACCGCAATCAACAGGTACCACCGCGAGCAGGTTCTCGCCGATACAACGGTGGAGTCCGCCCGCAAAGTAGCCACCCGCGCTCGCCGCCTCACGCGACTCACCGAAGGCTTCCACAACGGTCAACTCTTGGTTGACGTAACGAGCATCGTCGGCGTAGGGTTATCCAGGTGCGGGTGACGGACTCGGCCTTCAGACATGGGATCTCCGAAGCCGACATCTTGCACGCATACACCAATGCGATCCGCCTGGTCGAGATCGAGCAGTACGGCGAAGACCGGCTGATCGTCATCGGCCCGGATCGCGCCGGTAACTGGCTGGAGTTGGTCGCGATGCCCACCAAGGAGACCGACCGCATCATTCACGCCGATCGGCTCCGCCCGAAGTTCTACGACTTCCTGACGTGAGGTGACCCGGATGGCGACGACGAACACCACCGAGATCGAGAAGATGCTCGACGACCTTGACCCGGCGGCGGTCGCCGCGCGTGACGCGGTGCACTTCCGGCGGATCATCGCAGCCCGCGATGGCGTCACTCGCGCCGATCGTGAACTCCGCGACGCCGTCCGGGCGGCGCGTGACGCCGGGGACTCCTGGTTGAGTATCGGCATGGCCCTGGGTGTGACGAAGCAAGCTGCCCAGAAGCGGTTCGGTCACTGACCGCTGCGTGCATGTCCACGCCTCGACCGCAGCTCCCGGGTCACCGCGACTCGTCGCCGCGCCGTGGCGCTCCGGCACGGCTTCACCAGCTGCCGGTCCAGGCAGGTCACCGACGAGCATCACCTGGTGCTGACGCGACCGATGACGAGGTCCGGATCGCCGCCTGCCCCCACCAGGACGGTCGGCCGGTCGCGACCGCAGATAGAACGGATCGACGGCAGTTGCGCCCAGCCGCAATTCCCTCCGCAGGTCGTCACGAAGCGAGGCCATCAGATCGTTCGCCGATGCAGAACCGGCCTCGGCGAACTCGACGGCGAAGCGCTTGGCGAGTTCCTCCTGGTGAACCGAACGAGCCACCCTCGGACAGGGTCTGCCTCACCAGGACCGCGACGAGGCCTCCAGGTGCGGCCTTCGCAGGCGGCCCTCCGATAATCTGGATCGGTGTCAACCATTGACGTCGACCCGGAGCGCTTGCGCGAGGTGTGCGAACGCTACGGCGTTGCCTCGTTGGAGGTCGTCGGATCTGTTGCCCGTGGCGAGCACCACCCGGACAGCGATGTCGACCTGCTCTACGTCCTGAAGCCGGGCGCCCGCCTGGGCTTCACGCTCTTCGACCTCGAGGACGACCTCGTGGCGCTCCTCGGCCGTCCGGTCGATCTCGTGGCGCGCACCGCGATCAACAAGTATCTCCGCGAGCAGGTTCTCGCCGACGCGCAGCCGCTCTATGCAGCGTGACGTCCTACTGCTCCGCGAGATGCGCGACGCCGCTGTGGCGATCCAGGACTTGGTGGGTGATCGAAGTGCCGAGCAGCTCGGTGCCGACGTGCTGCGGCGTTCGGCGCTGTTGTGGCACTTCACCGTGCTCGGGGAAGCCGCGAGTCAGGTTCCCGCCGAGACAAAGGAATCCCACCCGAAGGTCGCCTGGCGAGCCGCAACCCGACTGCGCAACCGCATCGTTCATGGCTACTGGAACATCGACGTCGAGACCCTGGTCACCACGGCAGCCGACGACCTCGCCGTACGATCAGCGGGTGTCCTCGACCTCCACAGGAAGCCGGCCGGCGTCATCCGCGGCGGGGCGTGACGCACTGCCGCGGCACGTTGATGTGCTCATCGCGGGGGCGGGCATCTCGGGCATCGGGATGGCGCGCTACCTCACGGTCGAGCATCCCGACCTCGCCTACCTCGTGCTCGACGGCGCGGCCGACCTCGGCGGCACCTGGTCGCTGTTCCGGTACCCCGGCGTCCGCTCCGACTCCGACCTTTACACCTTCGGCTACGAGTTCAAGCCATGGGTCGGCGACAGCATCGCCGACGGGGACACCATCCTGGATTACCTCCGGGAGACGGTGCAGGAGAACGGGATCGGCCCGCACATTCGGTACCGGCACCGAGTGCTCCGCGCCTCGTGGTCGAGCGCCGACGCCCACTGGACCGTCGAGGTCGAGCGCACCGACACCGGCGAGCGCCTGACCCTCACCACCTGGTGGCTGGTCGGGGCTACCGGCTACTACCGCCACGACCAGGGCTACACCCCTGACTTCCCCGGCCTCGAGCGGTATCGCGGTCGGCTGGTCCACCCGCAGCACTGGCCCGGCGACCTGGACTGCACCGGCCAGCGGGTGGTCGTCATCGGCAGCGGCGCCACCGCGGTCACCCTCGTGCCGGCGCTCGCCGAGACTGCCGCGCACGTGACCATGCTGCAGCGCACGCCGAGTTACGTTCTCTCGCTGCCCCGCCGCGACGTCATCGCCCAGGCGCTGACCCGCACCCTCGGCGTCGAGCGCGCGCACCGAGTCATGCGGCGCAAGAACATTCTCAGCCAACGGGCCTCGTACGCACTGATGCAGCGCTTCCCCCGGCAGGCGCGGGGCGTCATCCGCTACCTCAGTCGGCGGGCCCTGCCCCAGGGGTATGACATCGGCACGCACTTCACCCCGCCGTACCAGCCGTGGGACCAACGGCTGTGCGTGGTGCCCGACAACGACCTGTTCCAGGCCATCTCGGCGGGCCGGGCCTCGGTGGTCACGGACACCGTCGCGGAGTT
>JBOFLG010000264.1:0-1855 GCA_051657745.1 Dermatophilaceae bacterium
TCGGCGTAGGTCGCGGCCCGCCCGACCCAGGCCCGCGCGGCCCGGGAGGCGAGCGCGGCAGTGGCGAACTGGTAGTCGATGCGCCATCCGGCGTCGTTGTCGAACGCCTTCCCCCGCCACGACCACCACGTGTACGGCCCCGGACCCGGCCCGTGCAGCGACCGGTGCACGTCGACGATGCCGTGCTCGGCCACCCACCGGTCGAGATGCGCCTGCTCCTCGGCGAGGAAGCCAGCCTTGCCGCGGTTGCCCTTCCAGTTCTTGAGGTCTTCAGCACGGTGCGCCACGTTCAGGTCGCCGGTGAGTACCGCCATCCGGCCATCGCGCGACCACGTCGCCAGGCGCTCGCCGATCGCGGCGAGGAACCGCTCCTTCTCGTGCTGCCTCGGTGTGCCGGCCTCACCGGTGTGCACGTAGGCCGAGGCCACGATGACCATCTCGCCACCGACCTGGAGATCGACCTCCACCCACCGGCCCTGCCCGGCGAACTCCGCGCCGAGATCGCGCCGCACCCCCGCCACCGGATGGCGCGACAGCACCGCAACGCCGGCCCGCCCGCTGCTGGTGGACGGCTCGTCAACCACCTCCCAGGACGCCATCCCGGTACCGTCGAGCGCCGCTCGCAGCTGGGCGGATGACGCCCGCACCTCCTGGAGCGTGACCACGTCAGCGCCGCACGCGTCGAGCCAGGCCACCCCTCCACGACGGTGGGCGGCTCGGATGCCGTTGACGTTGGCGGTGGCGAGGAGCACCACCACATCCTCGGCCATCACCAGATGGTCACGACACGACGGTGCGCGCTGAACCATGCCGACCCTGAACCTGGCCCGCTACCGTCGACCCCCGGAGTCCGATACCGTTTTTCTTGACATCAAGAGACCTCTGCCGCCAACCCCAGGAGCGACCCCGCACCATGGCCACGATCATCTACACGCTGACCGACGAGGCCCCGATGCTGGCCACGTACTCGTTCCTCCCAGTGGTTCAGGCGTTCGCGCGCTCAGCCGGAGTCGACGTGCAGACCCGAGACATCTCGCTCGCCGGCCGCATCCTGGCTCAGTTTCCCGAGCACCTCACCGAGGAGCAGCGGGTCGGCGACGCCCTCACCGAGCTCGGCGAGCTGGCCACCACGCCCGAGGCCAACATCATCAAGCTGCCGAACATCAGTGCCTCGGTGCCGCAGCTGGTGGCCGCCGTCACGGAACTACAAAGCCAGGGGTACGGCATCCCCGACTACCCTGACGACCCGAGCACGGACGCCGAGCGCGACATCCGCGCCCGATACGACAAGGTCAAGGGCAGTGCCGTCAACCCCGTTCTGCGGGAGGGGAACTCCGACCGCCGCGCTCCGGCCGCGGTCAAGAACTACGCGCGCACCCACCCGCACACGATGGGGACGTGGAGCAGTGACAGCCGCACCACCGTGGCGACCATGGGCACCGACGACTTCCGCTCGAACGAGCAGTCCGTCATCATCCCGGATGCCGACACGCTCACCATCCGCCACGTCGCCGCCGACGGCACCGAGACCGTCCTGAAGAATGCCGTGCCCGTGCTGGCTGGGGAAGTCATCGACGCCACCGTGATGCGGGCGGCATCCCTGGGCGCGTTCCTCCGCGAGCAGGTGGCCCGGGCCGCCGACGACGACCTGCTGTTCTCGGTGCACCTGAAGGCGACGATGATGAAGGTCAGCGACCCGATCATCTTCGGCCACGTCGTGCGCGCCGCACTCCCCGACGTGTTCGAGAAGTACGGCGCCGACCTCGACACCGCTGGCCTCTGCCCCACCAACGGCCTCGGGGCGATCCTCGACGGGCTGGACGCGCTACCCAACGGCGCCGAGATCCGCGCCGCG
>JBOFLG010000265.1:0-1784 GCA_051657745.1 Dermatophilaceae bacterium
AGTTTTCTGGCCAAGGCCGAGTACTTCACCGGAACGGGCCTCAGCGGTGCGGTACGGCGGGGGTTCTTCGAGGGTTTCGAGGCGGTCCCGGTCGACCGCCAATCCTCCCGGGCGGCCCAGGAGTCGCTCGAAGCCGGCCTGGCGGTGCTTCGTGCCGGTCGCGTGTTCGGCATCTATCCCGAGGGCACCCGGTCGCGTGATGGCCGGCTGTACCGCGGGCGGACCGGGGTCGCGTGGCTCGCGCTCACTGGGGGCGTGCCCGTGGTTCCGGTGGGGCTCACTGGCACCGACGAGGTGCAGCCGGTCGGGTCCAACCGTCCACGGCTGGCGAAGGTCACCGTGCAGTTCGGCCCGCCGATTTCGCCGACTCGCTACCACGGGATGCCGGCCGGCCGAGCCCGTCGTGCCCTCACCGACGCCGTCATGGACGAGATCGCCGGGCTCACCGGCCAGGAGCGGGCCGACCGGTACAACGACCTGCCACCCGGGGCCGCAGGCACGGCAATCGGTTCGTAGCCCGGCATCCGGGTCGCCGGGGCGGTCCGCGGGGCAGAGCGCACGACGTAGGCTCTGGCACGTGTACGAAGGCGCCGTCCAGGACCTCATCGACGAGCTCGGCCGACTACCGGGCATCGGTCCCAAGAGCGCCCAGCGGCTGGCGTTCCACCTGCTCCAGTCCGACGCGGCCGATGTCGAGCGGCTGGTCACCGCACTCACCGAGGTCAAGGTGCGGGTGCGGTTCTGCGAGGTGTGCTTCAACGTCGCCGAGGGCGAGCGCTGCCGGATCTGCGCGGACCCGCGCCGCGACCAGCACGCCATCTGCGTTGTCGAGGAGCCTAAGGACGTTGTCGCCATCGAGCGCACTCGCGAGTTCCGCGGCCGGTATCACGTGTTGGGCGGGGCGATCAGCCCGATCGACGGCATCGGCCCGGATGACCTCACGGTCCGCGAACTCCTCACCCGCCTCGCCGACGGCACCGTCGCCGAGGTGATCATTGCCACCGACCCCAATCTCGAGGGCGAGGCCACGGCCAGTTACCTGTCCCGGATGCTGCGTGACGTCGGCCTGCGGGTCACCCGGCTGGCCTCCGGGCTGCCGGTCGGAGGTGACCTCGAGTACGCCGACGAGGTCACTCTGGGGCGGGCCTTCGAGGGACGGCGGTTGCTCGATGTCTGACCTGGTGCCTGAGCCGGTGGCGGATGCCGATCAGTGGCTGGCCCTCGCCACGGAGTCGGCCGCCGAGGCGCGGGTCTACCTGCTCACGGTGCGCGAGATCGCGGCCGGGGCGGCGCCCGACGCCGCGCTGCCGATGGCGCTGCTCGCGCTCTCCCAGGTGCTCGTCATGGGTGCCCGGCTCGGCGCGGTCGAGGATGTCGTGCCGGTTGCCCGGTTCGAGGCCGACCCCGGTCCCGACGCCCAGCTCGACCCGCTGCGCGAAGGCCTGGCCAACCTGTTCGACGGCCTCGACGAGTACGCCGACGTCGTCGACCCGGTCACCACCCCCGAGCTGGGTGTCGGGTCGTTGTCGAACGACCTCGTCGATATCGCCTCGGCGCTCGGCCACGGCCTGGTCCACTACGGCGCGGGCCGGCCGGTCGAGGCCCTGTGGTGGTGGCAGTTCAGTTACCTCTCGCATTGGGGTGAGCGGGCGGCATCCGCGCTTCGGGTGGTTCAGGCGCTGCTCGCGCACGTGCGCCTCGACGCCGACGCCGACCTGGTCGCCGAGGCCCAGTTCGACGCTCTGCACCCCTGAAGTGTGGTTTTGGTGGCCGAACTGCTCCCC
>JBOFLG010000266.1:0-7427 GCA_051657745.1 Dermatophilaceae bacterium
CGGCCCGCCCCCGCGCCGCGCCGCCACGCCCAGCCGACGCACCGCCGGGCCCGGATGCCGCGCCGCCGAGTCCGCGCGCAGCCGGCTCAGCCACCGGAAGCGGCGGCGGCGCTGCCTGGTCGAGGCGCGCGAGCGCGGCGAGGACCATCTCGCGGTCGGCGGTCGGCCAGAACGGCGGTAGCGACGTCTGGAGAAACCCGGCGTAGCGAGCTGTCATCATCCGCGAGTCGAGGAACGCGACCACGCCGCGGTCGTCGGCCCGTCGCACCAGCCGGCCGGCACCTTGGGCGAGGCGCAGCGCCGCGTGCGTCGCCGACACCGCCATGAACCCGTTGCCACCCATCCGCCCGATCGCCTGGGCGCGCGCCGAGGCCAGCGGGTCGTCGGGGCGCGGGAACGGAATCCGGTCGATGACCACGAGTTGGCAGGACGACCCCGGGACATCCACGCCCTGCCACAGCGACAGCGTGCCGAAGAGACACACCCGCGGGTCGCGGGCGAATTGCCGCACCAGCGTGGCGAGTTGGTCCTCACCCTGACACAGGAACGCGATCTCACCGGCCGACTCCGCGAACCGCGCACGCATCGCCTCGGTGGCCTCCCGGGCAGCCCGCATCGACGAAAACAGGCCGAGGGTGCGCCCACCGGCCGCCCGGACCAGCCCCTCCAGTTCGTCGAGCAACTGCGTGGACAGCCCATCCCGGCCCGGCGGCGGAAGATGCTGCGCCACGTAGGCCACCGCCTGTTTCGGGTAGTCGAACGGACTGCCGACATCGAGTCCTCGCCAGGCTGGCGCACCCTCCCCCCGCAGCCCGACCGTGCCGGCAACCGCGTCGAACGTTCCGCCGAGTTCCATGGTGGCCGAGGTCAGTACGACCGTACGGTCAGCAAAGAGTTTGTCGCGCAACAGCATTGCCACACTCATCGGAGCCACCCGGAGCACCGGGCCTCGGCGCGGGTCGGCAGCCACCCACACCACGTCCAGTTCGCGTTCCTCGAGCACGCGGGTGGCCGCCTCGAAGACCTCGTCGGCTGCGGCGCGAGCCACCTGGCGAGCGGCATCGGCATCCTGGCCCGGGGCTGGTTTCAGTTCGGACTGCACCGACCGAGCGGTGTCCCGCACCCGGCCGAGAGCCAGCGACAGCGCATCGGGCAGGGACGTCATCCGGCCGTCGGGGGCGTCGGCCAGCGCCGACTCGAGCAGATCTGCCGCCTCCTCGAGCGGGGATGACGCATCGGCGAGCCTGGCCGACCGCCGCGCTGCGGCCCGCACCAGCCCGGGGGTGAGTTCGTCGGTGACCGTGGCGGTGACCCGGTCGACCAGTTCATGCGCCTCGTCGATGACGAGGAGGTCGTGGGCGGGGAGCATCTGCCGCCCCTCGAACGAGTCGATCGCCAGGAATGAGTGGTTCGTCACGACGATGTCGACGTGCTGCGCGGCCTCCCGGGAGCGCTCGACGAAGCAGTCACCCGCCACCGGGCAGCGGGCCGCGCCAAGGCACTCCTCCGCGCTCACCGACACCTGCCGCCAGGCGCGTTCGGACACCCCCGGCACGAGTTCGTCGCGGTCGCCGCTCTCGGTGACCTCTCCCCACTCCCGCAGCCGCCCGATCTCGGCGCCGAGTCGCGACGCAGACTGATCGACCTCCCCCACCGCCAGCAACGAGTCGGCATCGGGGTCCTCGGGAAACCCCCCGGTGACTTTATGGGCGCACAGGTAGTTGCGGCGGCCTTTGACCAGTGCGTACGCCGGCCGCCGACCGAGCAGCGGCGCCACGGCGTCGGCAAGTCGGGGCATATCCCGGTCGACCACCTGAGCCTGCAAGGCGAGCGTTGCGGTGGCGACCACCGCCGGGGATCCGGTGTCGAACGCATGAAGCACCGCAGGGACGAGATACGCGAGCGACTTGCCGGTGCCGGTCCCGGCCTGGGCGACCAAATGTTCACCCTTCTCGACGGCCGACGCGACCGCCCGGGCCATCTCGGCCTGCCCGTCTCGTGGGCTTCCCCCGACCCCGTGAACCGCGGCCGCGAGCAGGTCATCGACGGTGGGCACTCGCGCAAGCCTAGGCCGTTGGCGGATGCCGCCTCGCGCCCCGCTCGCCGGCCCGGCGAATCCGCGGCGGGACGAGCGGCGCGACTAGACTCGGCCGATGGGCTCCGTGCGGCTGCTCCGCGTCCTCGCCACCGTGCTCCTGGGCGTGGCCATCGGCCAGGCCGGCTTCGGCTCCGGCCTCATCGCCACGCTGGTCCGGCCGCCCGAGAGCGAGGGGTTGGAGACGGCGCACTCGATCGTCGCCTACGTCCTACTCTCCACCACGGTGTTCTGCGCCCTGGCCGCCGAGCGCTACCGGCGCGACGGTGGCCCGGCCTGGCCCGGGTGGTCCGCCGGGTGTCTGCTCGGCGTCATCACACTCCAGGTCACCCTCGGCTCGCTCGACATCCTCGGCGCCCATGTCTTCCTCGGGGTGCTCCTGCTGTGCGCCGTGACGACCTACTGCTCGTACCTGTGGCGGCACCAGCCGGATGCCACGCTCAGCCCCGGCCGTCGGTGACGAACGGGCCACCGTCAACCCGTCGCGCCATCGTCACGTCGTCACGGTCGTCGCCTGGGCCCACCCGGATCGCTCCCGGAACCCGCCCGACCTCGTGGTACCCGAGGCTGCCGTAGAAGGCCGATACCCCACTGCCGCTGCGGTATCCGAGTTGTAACAGCTCCACACCGTCCTCGCGGGCGAGGCGGTGCATGCCGGCCATCAGCAAGGTCCCTCGATGGCTCCGCCGGCAGTCGGGGTCGGTCATCACCCGGGACAGCCATCGTCCGTGGTGGAGCAGTGGGTTACTACCCCTGGCCCACCAGGCGCATCCGACAAGAGCGCCCCGCGGCGCGATCAGCAGCCCCGCCACCGCGTCGCCATCAGCCATCTGTCGCTCGTGCACCGCCAGTGCGCGGTCAACCACCTCACGCGGAGCCCCGGGAAGGAAGCCGACCGAACCACCCGCGTCGTTGACCCGGCACCATAGATCGAGCACCTGGGCCCGCTCGCCGTCGGCAAACCTGGTGCGCCGCACCAGCCGTGGCGCCTCGAACAGCCGTGATGGGGGCCCGTCGTCGGGGTCGTCTGGATGACGCAGCGTGCCGATGTCGACCAGCCCAGCAGCCTCCGTGATCCGGATCGACGACGCATAGTCGGGCCGGATGACGGCCCGCACCCGACGCCCGGGCACCCACTCGGCGGCATAGGCGACCGCAGCCCGAGCCGCCTCCCGACCGAACCCGTGGCCGTGGACGGAGGAGTCGACGCGATAGCAGAGGGTGAGTACCTCGGTGTCCACGACCCGCACACCCGCCATCCCGACCAGCCGGCCGGTCCCCCGACAGGTGACCGTCCAGTAGCCGAAACCGTGTCGGGCCCAGTGCTGGCACACCTCGGCCAGGAAGCGGCGAGCGGCCCCAGCGGTCAGGCGCGAGTGCGGAGCATGGAGAGAGCGCACCGGGTCGGTGTGCCAGCCGACCCAGGCCTCCTCATCGTCGGGAGTGGGCGGCCGGAGCACGAGACGGTTGGTGCGCACGGTGGTCGCAGGCATGCCAGCACGGTAGAGGCGAGCGCGCCACGGGTGCATCGCAGCGACCGGGTCGGGCCGCGAGGTGAAGCACCGACCTCGGCGCCGGCCGGCATCCGGGGACGTCGAAAAAGTCCGGTGTGCACACTTGTGTTGCGGAACGTTCTAGGTCATCCTTCTCTCCGCGCAGGGGCGTCGAGCCGGCGCTGTCGTCGATCTCGAGGAGCGCTTCTCCCATGGCCAGATGCTGGCGTTGTGCGATTTTCGCCGTCATTTTCGCCCTCCTCCTCGGGTTGCTCTTCCTCTTTTTCTCCAAGAGCCGGATCGACGGCGGTCTGGCCGCCGACGCGGAGACCACCCTGTCGCGTGCGGGTATCGGCGGCGTCAACGCGGCAAGCGACTGGGGCCGGGTCACCCTGCGCGGGCCGGCCGCGTCATCCGATGCGGCCCTCGCTGCGGCAGATGACATGGACCACCGCTCGGCGGTCCGCGATGTGCGGTACGTCGCGACCGACTCACGTGCCGGGTCGGCACCCGAGTCGGTCGTCGACGACGTGGACGTCGATATCGCGGTGGCTGCTGCCGGGGTCACCCCGCGGGTTCGCCTCACCGGTACCGTGCCGACCGCGGCGGACCGGACGAGCCTGGTCCAGGCTGCGGGCGCGGCGTACGGCACGGACCAAGTCGACGACCAGCTCACCGTACGTCGTGCTACCGGCTCCGGAACCCCGGTCGTCTCCCGACTGGCCGGGCTGGTGTCCACGCTTGAGCCGGATGTCTCGACCGCAGCGTTCAGCCTCGATCAGTCCGGTCTCAGCGTGACCGGGTCTGGCACGACCCCCGAAGCAGCCGGACGGGCCAACTCCGCCGTGGCCGCTGCCGCGCGCAACGACCCGCCGCTCGAGGTCAGTGGCACCGTCACCGCTCCGGCCGCGCCCACGCCGCCGGACGCCGCCTCGGTGCAGCGCGACATTGACGCGGCAGTGCGTGCCCAGAGCATCGTGTTCGCCACCAGTTCAAACCAACTCACTCCGGCAGCCGTCCGAACGGTCGACCGCGTCGCGGCGATCCTCAAGACCGCTCCGACCACCCGGGTCGCCATTGCCGGGTTCACCGACAACCGAGGCAGCCAGGCCGGCAACCTCGCCCTGAGTACCCGACGAGCCGAGGCGGTCCGGGTCGCGCTCGTGCAGCGGGGCATCGCAGCTGGCCGGCTCACCGCTGCTGGCCGAGGCTCGGCCTCCCCGATCGCCACCAACGCGACCGAGGCAGGACGCGCGAGTAACCGCCGAATCACATTCACTGTCCAGAAGGGCTGACCAGACATGGGCTACTTCCTCAGCAAGACCTGGCCGTGGTGGCTGCTGGCCGCCATCGTGGCGGGCATCATCGCGTGGCTCCTCTGCCGGTTTACCGGTCGAGGTGCAGTGGTGGCGGTAGCAGCTGCATCCGAGGACCAGGAGCGACTGCTGGTCGACGCGCGCGAGCGTGCCGAGCGCGACAGCGCCAAAGCCGCTGAGCTTGAGGCGATGCTGCGCGACTGCAAGGCCACCTCGAGCGACTACCGCAGCCGGATCGCCGACCTCGAGGCAGAACTTGGCGAGCGCGACGCCATCATCACCGGCCACATCACCCGCATCACCGAACTCGAATCCGACGTGCCCGCCGGACCCGCGCCGACGGCGGTCGCCGGCCCGGCCACGCTGGTGGCCACGGCGGCACTCGCCGATGTCGATGAGCCGGCCGGTGCCCCAGATGCCGAACCTGACCCGGCGCCCGAGGTCGAGCCCGACGTCGACACCGAGCCCGACGTCGAGGTCGAGCCCGACGTCGAGGTCGAGGTCGAGCCCGATGTCGACACCGAGCCCGATGTCGACACCGAGCCAGAGCTCGATGTCGAACCGCTGGCCGCGCCTGACGTCACAGCGGGGTCAGCGGCTCTCGGCTTCTCGCTCAAAGCCGACGACCTGACCGCGGTGGAGGGCATCGGGCCGAAAATCCGCGACCTGATTCACGCCACTGGGGTCGATACCTGGCGCGCGCTCTCCCGCACCGATGTCGCCACGCTGCAGCAGATGCTCGACGCGGCTGGCCCACGGTTCCGCGTGCACAAACCGGAAACCTGGCCGCGCCAGGCTGGCCTTCTCGCGGACGGTCGGTGGGCGGAGTTCAAGAAACTCACCGACTCGCTGCGGGGCGGACGCACCGTCTGACACCGACGCCGCCCTGGGGCCGATCCCGACAGTCGGGATCGGCCCCAGCCCTATCGGAGATAGGCGCGCAGATCGTTGGCGAGCGCGGCGCCCACCCTGGCCGCAATGCGAGTCCCCTCGGCGACATGTTCGCTGGTGAGCACCTCGCCGCTCGCATGGATGCGGCTCACGAGGTCGCCGCGCGCGTAGGGCACAAGTACGTCCACGCCGACATCCGGTTGCGGCAGTTCGGCCGCGACGAGAGAGCGCAGCGCCTCGAGCCCGGCGCCGGTGCGCGCTGACACGACCACCGCGTGCTTCTCGTGGCGCAGTAGCCGGGCCACCACCTCGGGATCGGCGGCATCCGCCTTGTTGACAACCACGATCTCCGCGACGTCGGCCGCGTCGACGTCGGCGAGCACCGCACGCACCGCAGAGAGCTGGCCTTCGGGGTCGGGGTGCGAGCCATCGACGACGTGCAGCAGCAGGTCGGCGTCGGCCACCTCCTCGAGGGTGGAGCGAAACGCCTCGACCAACTGAGGCGGCAGCCGGCGCACGAACCCGACCGTGTCGGCCAGGGTGTACAGGCGGCCATCGGGGGTCTCAGCCCGCCGCACCGTCGGGTCCAGAGTGGCAAAGAGTTGGTCCTCGACCAGCACCCCCGCACCGGTCAGCCGGTTGAGCAGGCTCGACTTCCCAGCGTTGGTGTAGCCCGCGATGGCCACCCCGGGCACCCGGTGGGCCCGGCGTGAGCCACGCTTGGTGTCCCGCACGGTCTTCATCTCGCGGATCTCGCGGCGCAACCGGGCAATCCGGGTGTTGATCCGCCGTCGGTCCAGCTCGATCTTCGTCTCCCCCGGGCCACGCGACCCCATGCCCTGCCCACCCGCCGCCTGACCGCCAGCCTGTCGGCTCATCGACTCGCCCCAGCCACGCAGCCGTGGGAGGAGGTACTGCAACTGGGCGAGTTCGACCTGGGCCTTACCCTCCTTGCTTTTCGCGTGCTGGGCGAAGATGTCGAGAATCAGTGCGGTGCGGTCGACGACTTTGACCTTGACGACATCCTCGAGGGCGCGGCGTTGGCTCGGCGCCAGCTCGGTGTCGCAGACCACGGTGTCCGCGCCCTCCTCGATCACGACGTCACGCAGCTCGACAGCCTTGCCCTTACCGAGATACGTGGCCGGGTCGGGGTGGGCCCGTCGCTGGATGACGCCAGCGAGCACCTCCGAGCCCGCTGTCTCGGCAAGGGCGGCGAGCTCGTGCAGGCTGTTCTCGGCGTCGGCGAGCGTGCCATCGCACCAGACCGCGGCCAGGACCACTCGCTCGAGTCGCAGTTGGCGATACTCGACCTCGGTGACGTCCTCGAGCTCGGTCGAGAGCCCGGCGACCCGGCGAAGCGCGGAGCGTTCCTCGCGGTCGAACTGCTCACCGTCGTAGGCGAGGTCGGCATCCACCACGAAGCCGGCGTCGGTGAAGGTCGCAGTGTCGAGGGCGTCGTCGGTGTCGAGGGCGTCGTCGGTGTCGGTGGGGGCGAGTCGCTCGGCGCGCCGGGACAGGTGTCGTGCAGTCATGTTCTCCCTAGGGTCTCACCGCTCATCGCAGTGCCGCGAACCAATTCTCTCGCCTCACTCGCGACGACCGACCACGCCCGACCCTCGGCCGCGGTCGGAG
>JBOFLG010000267.1:0-5170 GCA_051657745.1 Dermatophilaceae bacterium
AGCGAGTGCGGCGTGGCCGGTCAGCCAGGTGTCTGCCGTGCCGTAGGGTTCTGTTCTGCAACGGAACGGAACAGTTTCGTTCTATCCTTCTGGCGAGGAAAGGAGTCCAGATGCCCGCCACTGCTGCACTGTCGGCATCCCGGCCGCGGGTCGAGGGGGATCGCGAACGTGAGATCCTCGCCGCCGCTCTGGGGGTGCTCGCCGAGGTCGGCTACGACCGGATGACGATGGATGCCGTGGCGCTCGCGGCGCGCGCGTCGAAGGCCACGCTTTACCGTCGCTGGCAGTCCAAGTCCGCCATGGTGATCGACGCCCTGCTCCGTCACGGCCAGCCCGAGACCCTGCCCGACACTGGCTCGCTGCGCGGTGACCTGATGGCGATGTACTGCCATGAGGGCGGGCTCGCCGCCGACAACGCGTTCGCGGTGTTCACCAGCGTGATCACCGCGATCAGCCGCGACGAGGAGTTTGCGGCAGTCTTCCGCCGCGAATTCCTCGGCCCCAAGAACGCGACAATGCGGTCGTTGCTCGAGCGGGCCCGCGCCCGCGGCGAGGTCGCCGACGGGGCGGATCTTGACCTCCTGGCCACGGTCATCCCGGCCGTGGCGATCTTCCAATCGATTGGTGACGGTGCGCATCCCGGGCCCGATGTGGTGTCCCGAGTCATCGACCGTCTCCTCCTGCCCGCCGCCGCATGCCGCGGCGGGTGTCACCGCCCCACCGCACAGAAAGCGCACTCATGAGCGAAGTCCGCGACGCCACCGAACCCGCGTCGTCATCCACCTCGTCATCCGGCTCGTCGTCGACCCGGCTCGGCTGGGCACTCGTCGTCATCTCCATGGCCCAGCTGATGGTGGTCCTGGACGGCACGATCACCAACATCGCGCTGCCCTACATCCAGCGCGACCTCGACATCTCCGACGCCAACCTCACCTGGATCGTCACCGGGTACGCCCTCGCCTTCGGCAGCCTGCTGCTGCTCGGCGGGCGGCTCGGCGACCTCTACGGCCGCCGCCGGGTCTTCATGGTGGGGCTGGTCCTGTTCGCCATCGCCTCGGGTCTCGGCGGTCTCGCGACGAGCGAAGCGCTGCTGCTCGCCTCTCGTGGGCTTCAGGGTCTGGGCGCCGCCCTGGCCTCACCGGCGGCGCTGGCCCTGATCACCACCACCTTCCCGGCGGGGCCGGCGCGCAACCGGGCCTTCGCCGTCTACGCGGCCATGTCGGGCGCCGGCGCGGCGGTCGGCCTGCTGCTCGGTGGCTGGCTTACCGGGCTCGACGGCATCGCTGGGGTCGACATCGAGGGTTGGCGGCTGACCTTCCTCATCAACGTTCCGATCGGCATCGTCGCGGCACTGCTGGCCCCACGGTTCCTGCGCGAATCCGACTCGCACCCCGGCGAACTCGACGTGCCGGGTGCGGCCGCCGGCACCGTCGGTCTGCTCGGCATCGTGTACGGCCTCAGCCGGGCCGGCCAGGACGGCTGGACCGACCAGTGGACCCTGGTCACTCTGCTCGGCGGGTGTGCGGTGCTGGTGCTGTTCTTCGTGGTCGAACGCCGATCGGCGCATCCTTTGCTGCCGTTCCGGGTGTTCACCGACCGCACTCGCGCGGCAAGCTTCGCGGCGATGTTCCTCGCTCCCGCAGCGATGTTCGCGATGTTCTTCTACCTCAGCCAGTACATCCAGCGAGTGCTCGGCTACAGCCCCATCGAGGCAGGTCTGGCGTTCCTGCCGTTCTGCGTCGGCATCGTCGTTGCCGCTGGTCTGGCCTCGAACCTGGTCAACCGGGTCGACCCGCGGTACATCAGCGGCGTCGGCACCCTGCTCGCTGCCGGTGGTCTGTTCGGCTTCTCGCGCATCCCCTACGACACGACCTTCCCGGTCGTGCCGCTGGAGGCGAGCTACACCACCGACCTGTTGCCCTACATCCTGCTGATGTCGCTCGGCATGGGTGCGACCTTCGTGCCGCTCACCCTTACCGCAGTGCATCACCTGCGGGCCGAGGACTCGGGTATCGGCTCCGGTGTGCTCAACACCATGCAGCAGGTCGGTGGCGCCACCGGCCTCGCACTGCTCGCCACCCTCGCGACCCAGGTCTTCACCGACCGCGGCGCCGAGCTCGCTGCCGCGGCGGAGAGCGCTGCAGCACAGGGCGGTCCGGCGCCGACGCCGGAGCAAATCCAGGCGCTGCAGGCCGCTGCACAGGGCCAGGTGTTCACCGAGGGATCGACGCAGGCCTTCCTCCTCGGGGCCGGGCTGATGCTCGGCGCATCGATCGTGGTGTGGCTGTTCCTCGGCGTCAAGCACACCGAGCTTGCCACCGACGCGGCCGAGGGCGGGCCGGTCCACGTCGGCTGACCCGATGCACTGCGGATGACGCGGCCCGGGTGAGCGACCCGGGCGGCGTCATCCGCATCGTCCGCCGCCATGGTGCGCCATGGCGAGGGGCCTCGGTGGCGCCCCTGGGTGCAGACGGATGCTTGCCCCGGCGGCACGACCCAGCGTGCGGGCGGTGCGGAACGTCAGGGGTAGCCCGCGAGGCCCTCGTGGAGGATGATGCGGGCCATGGGCACGCCGTATACCGTCACCCGATCCACCACGATCGCTGCTCCGGCCGATCGGGTACGCGCGCTACTCACGGACTTTCACGAGTGGCCGGCCTGGTCGCCGTGGGAGGGCATCGACCCCGGGATGCGCCGCACGTACTCCGGCGCCGAGCGGTCGGTCGGCGCCTGCTTCACGTGGGAGGGAAACCGCAAGGCCGGCAAGGGCAGCATGACGATCACCAGCGACGAGCCGGAGCGGGTGGATATCGCCCTCCGCTTCGACAAGCCGTTCCGGGCGGACAACCGGATCGAGTTCATCCTCGGCCCGGCCGGTGGCTCGACCGCCGTCGAGTGGCGGATGCATGGCGAACTCAGCCCGGTCATGCGGGTGTTCGCGCTGGTGAAGTCGATGGACTCCCTGGTCGGGCCGGACTTCGAGAAGGGTCTCGCTCAACTCACGTCAGTCGCCGAGGCCGGCTGAGTGAGCGCACCCGCGCGCATCCGATGTCCACGGCCCAGTAGACGGCTGCCACCACGAGGCCGAAGCCCAGGATGGTGGTGACCGTCAACAGCACCGGGCCGTAACCACGCTCGGCCACATTGACGAACCCATACGGGTAGGCGCCGATCACCACACCCCGGGCGAGCATCCAGCCAACCCACCCGACCGGCACGAGAAGTGAGGCGAGCACGACTCGGCCGGTGACCAGCCCGCGTGGCCCCCACCCCAGCCACACCATGACCGTCACCGCCGGAGTGGCGACGTGCAGGATCGGGTCGGTCAGATGTGCCCACCCGGTAATCACCGCGGTGGGGCGCAGGAGCACCGTGTACACGATCGCGGTGATCGTGATCATCAGCAGGCCATCAAGCCGAATAACCCTGCGCCAGAACGTGTCACGGTCCGGATGCCAGGCGAGCATCGTGGCGCCGACGGCAACGACCGCGTTCGACCAGGTGGTGAAGTAGCTGAGGTGGTCGGTCATCCGCGACCACCAGCCGGCGACACCCTCCGGATGCAGCCCGTACAGCCCAGCGGTCGGGGTCGGGGTGTCGTACGCCCCGAACGCCACCAGGATGGTGCTCAGCAGCACACCGGACCAGGCGACGGCGGCATTCGCGGCCAGCGCCCACCGGGCCGACCTGCTGGTGTGGTGGGCGGCGGTGGCCGGCCTCGCTGCATCCGGACCGGTCATGGCGTTCTCCTGGGCGTCGGCGAGGTGGCCTGCCAGCCGTCTGTGGTCGCTCGGATGACGAGGTCCGAGGCCGCCGCTGCGGCTCGCACCAGCACGGCGTTCGGCTCGTCGACCCGCGCGACCCACGCCACGGCATCCGCCTCGGTCTTGCCGAAGCGTACGTGCCGTTCGACCAGCCGGGCCCGACGCGACTCCGCGTCGCCCTCGACCGACCAGACGGTGTCCAGCGCGGCGCGGACCCGGGGCCAGGGGCTGGTGTCCTGCAACAGGTAGCTGCCCTCGGTGACGATCAGTCGGGCGGCCGGCGGCACCACGACCGCACCGGCCAACGGTTGCTCCAGGGTGCGCTCGAACCCCGGCGCGTAGAGCTCCGCTCCCGGCTCAGACCGACACCGTTCGAGCAGGGCGGCATACCCGGCCGGGTCGAAGCTCTCCGGAGCGCCCTTGCGGTCCAGGAGCCCCAATCGCTCGAGCTGCACGTCGGCGAGGTGGAACCCGTCCATCGGGACCAGCGCGGCCCAGCCCTCGCCGCGTGCGTCGCACAACGCCGTGACCAGGGCTGCGGCGAAGGTCGACTTGCCGGCTCCCGGTTCGCCAGTGACCCCGAGTACGGCCCGGTCACGGTCAGCCACGAGGGCCGCAGCCGCATCAACGAGCGGGTGGGTGGGGTCGATGAGCGGCGCGGTCACGCCGTCATGGTGACGCATGCACGCCGTACCGCAGAGACCTCGGAGGCTATCGGGCGCTCGCGGGTGTCGATGGCGTCGAGTGGAGGTCTGCCGAGGTGGTGGTGGGAACCTCAGGGCGGGGGTCGAACGCGAGCTGGGGGTCGTCGACCGGGCCGCGGCGCATTCGCCTCTCGTCGGTGAGGTAGTTCCAGGACATCTCCCAGGGCCACGTCGGGCCTTGCCGCGGCAGCCCGGCGAGGCTGCGCTGAACGTAGCCAGCGCCGAAGTCGATGAGCGGCCGGGTGGTGATTCCCTCGGGTGCTTGGGGGACCACGGAGGTGTGGCCGTGGCGGCGCATGTGGCGGATGAGGCGGCACAGGTGCTCGGCCACCAGGGTCACCTTGAGGGTCCACGAGGCGTTGGTGTAGCCGATGAAGAAGGCGAAGTTCGGCAGGCCCGCCATCATCATCCCCTTGAACGCCACGAGCGACGCCGGCTCGACCCTGGCGCCGTCGACCGTCATCCGGATGCCGCCGAAGGCCCGCAGCGTGAACCCGGTGGCCGTGACGATGACGTCGGCCTCGAGCTCGGTACCCGACCCGGTGCGCACGCCGGTCTCGGTGAACTCCGCGACGGTGTCCGTGACCACCGAGGCCCGGCCCGCCGAGATGGCCTGGAACAGGTCGTTGTCGGGCACCACGCACAGCCGTTGGTCCCACGGCTGGTACGGCGGGGTGAAGTGCGTGCCGATGTCATACCCCT
>JBOFLG010000268.1:0-7247 GCA_051657745.1 Dermatophilaceae bacterium
ACGGGATGCAGCGCGCGGGCGCCGTGGCCACGACACCGTTCGGAGGGTTCTCGAGATGACCACGACCACCTGGCGCGAGCGGGGCCCCATTGCCGCGCACCACCGGATCCGCTCGGACGCCCTGATGTCTCTGGTGCCCGCGCCGAGCGAGGCTGGCGTTGTGCTCGGCGACGGGAGCGGGCGGCAGACGTGTGAACTGTTCGCGATCGACGGGCCGGTTCGGGTCGTTGCCGCGGGATCCCTCGCCCTGGGTCAGCACGTGGTGATGCGCGCGGTCGGTGCGGGGGCGACCATCACCATCCGTTCGGAACGGCCGCATGCCTGGGGCAGGCTCGTGACGGCGGTCGCGCTGCCGCGCGAGCGGATCGCCGTGTTGCCAGCCGGCCACGACCCGGAGGTGGAGCCGACTGCCACGCGACCGCACCTCCTGGTGGACGACGCCGGTGGGCGCCACCACCGGGCCACGAGCCCGGCGCCGGCACCCCGCGACGGTGATGACGACGGCGCCGCCAGTGGTCGCTGGCTCTGCGAGATGCGGCTCATCGACGTGGTCACCCCCGTGATGCGGGATGACGTCCGCGCGGCCGACCTGGTGCTGGTCCAGCCGTCCGCTGCGGAGGGGGTCGGCCTCGTGGCGGCGGCCCGTGGAGCGCACGAACTCAGCGACGGGCGACGAGAGTTCCACAATGGCCTCGAGGTCGCCGTCATCCGGCGCCACCGTGCGGACGTGGCCTGGCTGGGGCTCCCGGAGAATCCCCTCGAATTGTCCTGACCAAGAGCCGTGTTCGGTCAGGGGTCGAGGGTCAGGGGTCGAGGCGACCCCCTCCCGGCCGCTGCTGGGAGGGGGTCGCGGTGCTGGACTCGGTGCGCCCGGGGGTGCGGCTCAGTGGGCGAAGACGGCGTCGAGATCCTCGCGGGCGAGCATCCGCAACTCGGCGATCTCTGGTCGACGCCCCAGCATCCGCAGCCGCTGTGACTGCGTCTTGCGCATCTCCTCGAAGAGCTTGCGGCCCTCACGGGCGTTGCCGAAGTTCGGCCCTCGCTCAATGGTGTCGAAGTGTTCGCGGATGCCGTCGACGAGGTCGGGCAGCATCTCGTAGTCGTCGGCTGCCGCCATCCGGGTGACGATCTCGACGAGCTCGTCCGTGGCGTAGTTCTCGAACACGATCGTCTTGGAAAACCGCGACGCCAGACCAGGGTTGGCGTCCAGGAACTGGAGCATCTCCCCGGTGTAGCCGGCCGCGATCACGGCGATCTCATGGCGGTGGTCTTCCATGAGCTTGACAAGGGTGTCGATGGCTTCCTGCCCGAAGTCGCCACCGCTGCCCATGGTCCGCGACAGCGTGTACGCCTCATCGATGAAGAGCACGCCGCCCCTGGCCTCCTCGAAGGCACTCGCCGTCTTTTCGGCGGTGTGCCCGAGGTATTGCCCGACGAGGTCGCGGCGGGCGACCTCCTTGAACTGCCCCTTCGGCAGCACCCCAAGCGCGGCGAGCAGGTTGCCATACACCCGGGTGACCGTCGTCTTACCGGTACCGGGCGCCCCGGCGAAGATCAGGTGATGACTCATCGCGCTGACGCTCAGCCCGGCATGCCGCCGCCAGGTGTTGACCTGGATCTCGTCGATGAGCGAACGGACCTCGCGTTTGACGCCCTCGAGCCCGACCATCTCGTCCAGTTCGGCGAGCAGTTGCTCGACGGCCGCCGCGTCCTGCTGCGGGCCGGATGACGAGACCCCCGCCGCGACGCCGCGCTCCGACTCGATGATGGTCGCGGTCGACCCTGGGTGCACCAGGGTTCCCGGTGCGGCGGTGTTCGCGGTCGAGCAGTCCTCGACGGTCCCTCCGCAGTCGGCGCCGATCTCGATGCCAGCAGCCGGGGTGTCCGAGACCCGGCACCGGCGCAACTGCGGTGCCGAGCGGGCCGCCACCGCGATACCCGGGCCGCCGGTGCGGCTGATGCTGCATCCATCGAGTTCCGGTGTCGCGTACTGGTATACGTACACTCCACGGCCACCGCACTCGGTGATCGTGGTGTTCCGGAGGACCGGGTCGGAGCCCATGCTGACCAGCACCCCGTCATCCATGGCGCCCCGCACGGTCGAGTCGACCACGGTGGCCGTGGCGTCGTCGATGGCGAGCCCGACCTGACCACCCTCGATCGTCACTCGGTCGAGGAACAGATTGCTGCGGTCGGTGGCGCTCACCACGGTGCCGCCAGAGGCCCGCAGGGTGCACTGTTCGAGCCGAACTTCCGCCCCGGACGCGGCCAGCCCGCCTGCCGTGCCGGCGTCGAGGGTCAGCGACAGCAGGACCACTGAACCCCCGCGGCACTGCACGATCGCGGCATCCGGCTGCTCGGGCCGCAGGGTCACCGTGTCGGGCCCGTCCGAGGCCTGGATGGTGAGCGACGCCCCGCTGACGACCACGGCGCCGTGGTGCTCTCCTGGCGACAGCATGATGACGTCACCGTCGGCCGCGGCATGCAAGGCGTCGGTGAGCGTGGCGTAGGCGCCGCGGCTGTCGGCAGCCACGAGAAGGGTGCGAGACACGTCGGCGCTCCGATCGGGTTGTTGACCGGGCCCGGTCAGACCCATGTCACGACCGTAGGTCGGGCTGGCGCGCTGCGACAGGCCCGCTGACCAGGGGATTGCCTGGTCGCGGACGGTGTGTTGAATCACCCGGATAGGCCCTACCGGGGGTATCCCCAGTGTGTGATCTGATGGGCCTCCGCCGTGCTTACGGTGGCAGCACGAATACCACACCGATCACTGGCTTGCAGAGCCGCACTGACATGCGAGGGACCTCATGGACGACACCGGATTCGCCGCCGGCTACAACAGACGTCGCCAGCAAGGTCACACCATGCCCGAGGACGCCGACGGTGCGACCAACGAGATGACCAGGCCCCGCCCATCAGTTCGCCGGTTCGAGCCGGCACCCCCGCGGATGACGCGGTCGGCGCGTCACGTCGCGCCGCGCGAACCCCGCTGGAAACGCCACCTGCCGAGCCTGGTGACCGGGGCTGCCCTGGTCACTGGCCTGGCCGTGCTCGCCGGGTTGGCAGCGGCAGACTCCGGGAACTCCCCGGAAGGCTGCGGGGCGACCGCATCGGCGATCCCTGGCCCGCCCGGCGCTGCGACCATGGGTTTGGGTGGGCAGTTCGCGACGAAGGGTTCACAGATCCTGGACTCACAGGGCGAACCGATGCGGATCAAAGCGGTCAACTGGTTCGGGTTCGAGACCGCCGCCGCGATGCCGCACGGGCTCTGGAAGGAGGAACTCGGTTCGCTGCTCGACAAGGTCAAGTCGCTCGGGTTCAACGCCCTCCGGGTTCCGTTCTCGGCCGCAGTCGTCGAGGGCACCGTCAAGCCCAAGGGGCTGAATGGGGACGCGAACCCTGATCTGGTCGGGCTCAGCAGCCTCGAGCTGCTCGACCGGGTCGTGGCCGAGGCCGAGGAGCGCGATCTCGGCATCATCCTCGACCGGCATGCGCTCGCGCCCGACAATCGGGCGCCCCTCTGGTACGACGCCAAGTACCCGCAAGAGCGGCTCGCGCAAGACTGGGCCACGATGGCGAAGCGGTACGCCGACGCTCCGAACGTGATCGGCGCCGACCTTTACAACGAGCCGCACGGCACCGCCTGTTGGGGGTGCGGCGACGCCAAGCGCGACTGGAAGGCGGCAGCCGAAGAAGCCGGGAATGCCGTGTTGAAGAACGCGCCGGGCTGGCTCGTGCTCGTCGAAGGGGTGGAGCGGGTCGATGGCGTGGCCTGTAGCAAGCCCGGTAAGGGGTCCTGCACCTGGTGGGGCGGCAACCTGTCGGCGGCGCTGGAGGACCCGGTCATCCTGGACACCCCGAACAAGGTGGTCTACTCACCGCACGAGTACGCGACCTCCATCTTCCGTCAGCCCTGGTTCGACGACCCGAAGTTCCCGGAGAACCTGCCAGCTGTCTGGGACGCCAATTGGGGCAACCTGGTCACCTCCGGCACCGCCCCGGTGCTGGTCGGCGAGTTCGGGTCGACCCTGGAGTCCGAGGACGACGTCGTGTGGATGAAGAAACTGCTCGCCTACCTCGACGAGCGGGGGATGAGCTGGGCCTACTGGTCGCTCAACCCCAATTCCAAACAGACCGGCGGCATCCTCAAGGACGACTGGGTCACCGTCGATGATCGCAAGATGTCGATTCTCGAGCCACATTTGTAACCAAGCCCGCGTGCCCACCCCGTGGCTAGGCCGGGGTGGGCACGCGCCCCACCGTACTGGTGGCGTCATCCGTCGCCAGCATCCGTCGAGCCCGTGGCGCTCGCGTCACTGGTGACTACTTCGCCTGACCACTTCACCCCGGAACCCTTCGCGTCGCGGGTGACTTCTGCACCACGGAACCCCTCGCTTCGCCGGGGAAGTTTTCCCACGTGAAGCATGGGTTTCCCGGGTGAAGTCGGGGAAAGTCAGGGCCGCTGCTCGGTGCGGCCGGACCGATGAGTCGGCCAGTGGGCTCAGCCGAGGCGAGTGAGGTCGGCGCGGCAGCGGCGCTCGAAGTCGGCGAGCTCGGTGAGGGTGGCCTCGATATCGCTGCGCCGCTGCTCCAGGTCGGACCGTCGCTGGTCGACCTGAGCGAGCACATACTCGAGTTGAGAGCGCCTGCCGCGCGGGGCGTCGTAGAGGCCGATGATGGTGCGGATCTCGGTGAGCGGGAAGCCGAGCCGCTTGCCCCGCAGGATCAGCTCGAGTCGGATGTGGTCGCGCCGGTGGTAGACCCGCGTAGTGCCTCGACGTTCCGGCGAGATCAGCCCGAGCTGCTCGTAGTGGCGCACCGCGCGGTGGGTGACGCCGAACTCAGCGGAAACCTCGGCGATCGACCAGGTGCGGTCGCCAGGGGTGGATGCCACGATCGCGATTCTTGCTTGACGTTAACGTCAACGTCAAGCAAGAATCGTTGCTGCTGGACGGCCCAGGCCCACCGCCCCCAGCGACTGGTCGCACCAGGACCGCCTCACGGCGTACCGCTCTCGGCGACCTACCGCCCTCGGCGACTAGCCGCCCTCGGCGACCAGCCGTCATCCGGGCCGAGCCACGGCGAAGGAGCCGCATGTTCGAGTTGAGGCCGGACCACGAGGAGTTCCGCGCCGTCGTGCGGGAGTTCGCCGTCGACGCGGTCGAGCCGCAGGTCGCGACCTGGGATCGGGAGCACCATTTTCCGGCCGAGCTCATGCCCCAGCTGGGCGACCTGGGGCTGTTCGGGCTAGTCGTGCCCGAGGAGTTCGGTGGCTCGCTCGAGGCCAGCGACGGCGGTGCGTTCACCAGCCTGTGCGTCGCGATCGAGGAACTCGGCCGGGTCGACCAGTCGATCGGCATCACGCTCTCCGCCGGGGTCGGGCTCGGCATCAATCCGATCCTGACGTACGGCAGCGTGGAGCAGCAGCGCCGCTGGCTCCCTGACCTGGTCAGCGGCCGGGCGCTCGCCGGCTTCGGCCTCACCGAGGATGGCGCCGGGTCCGATGCCGGCGCCACCCGCACCCGGGCGGTGCTCGACGGCGGGTACTGGGTCATCGACGGCGCGAAGGCATTCATCACCAACTCCGGCACGCCGATCACCACGGTCGTCACCGTGACGGCTCGGACCGGCAGCACGGATGACGGGCGCGCCGAGATCTCGGCGATCCTGGTCCCGTCCGGAACCTCGGGGTTCATCGTCGAGCCGGCGTACGACAAGCTTGGCTGGAACAGTTCGGACACCCACGGCCTGTCCTTCAGTGGATGCCGCGTGCCGGCCGCGAACCTGCTCGGCGAGCGCGGCCGCGGTGTCTCCCAGTTCCTCAAGACCCTGGATGACGGCCGCATCGCGATCAGCGCCCTCGCCCTCGGGCTGATCACCCGGATGCGGGAGGAGGCGGCCGCCTACGCGAAGGTTCGCACCACGTTCGGCCGGCCGATCGGCGCCAACCAGGGCGTCGCGTTCCGGATCGCCGACCTCGCCGTCATGGAGGAGAGTGCACGACTGCTCACCTATCGGGCGGCGTGGCTCAAGGACGAGCACGAGGCCGGTCGGCGAGCGGCCCAGGAGGTGACCCAGGCAGCGGCGAAGGCCAAGCTGTACACGTCCGAGGCCGCCGTCGATGCCACTCGGATCGCGACCCAGGTGTTCGGCGGCAACGGCTTCATGGAGGAGTACCCAGTGGCCCGGTTCTACCGCGATGCGAAGATCCTCGAGATCGGCGAGGGCACCTCGGAGGTGCAGCGAATGGTGCTTGCCAAGGGCCTCGGGCTCCCAGGATGAGCGGCACCGACGGCACCGACGGCACCAGCGGCACCGACGGCACCCCGCCACCGCCGAATCGTCCAATTGGTCACTTGTCCCCGGATCGACCACCTGGTCACCTGCCGCCGAATCGTCCAATTGGTCACTTGTCCCCGAACCGTCCAATTGGTCACTTGTCCCCGGATCGACCACCTGGTCACCTGCCGCCGAATCGACCAATTGGTCACTTGTCTCCGAATCGACCAATTGGTCACGTTGGCCCACCTCCACCACCTACGTCGCATGCGGCCGAATCGACCAATTGGTCACTTATCCCCGGATCGACCACCTGGTCACGCGGGGTGCGAGGTGGATGACGCCGGCGGCTCCGATCCGCGGGTCGCGGACGTTCGGGCGCGGCTCGAGGCGGCGCGCGCAGCGTCATCCGCACCGTCCGAGAAGGCGGCGGCCACGCTCGCGAGCCAGGGCAAGCTCGCCGTGCGCGGCCGGGTGGGGCTGCTGGTCGACGACGGCTCGTGGGTCGAGGACGGCCGGTACGCCAACGCCCGCGCCGCCGGGCTACCGGCCGACGGCGTGGTCACCGGCCGCGGCACCGTCGACGGCCGGACCGCGGTCATCATCGCGAACGACCCCACGGTCAAGGCTGGCTCGTGGGGGGCGCGCACCGTCGAGAAGATCGTGCGCGCCACCGAGGCTGCGCTCCGGGAGGAGTTGCCGGTCTTCTGGCTGGTCGACAGCGCCGGCGCGCGGATCACCGACCAGGTCGAGATGTTCCCCGGGCGGCGCGGCGCGGGGCGCATCTTCCACCACCAGGTGGCGCTCTCGGGGAAGGTGCCGCAGGTGTGCTGCCTGTTCGGGCCGAGCGCGGCGGGCGGCGCGTACATCCCGAGCTTCTGCGACCTGGTCATCATGGTCGAGGGCAACGCGTCGATGTACCTCGGCAGCCCGCGGATGGCGGAGATGGTGGTCGGCGAGACCGTGAC
>JBOFLG010000269.1:0-17644 GCA_051657745.1 Dermatophilaceae bacterium
AACCCGGGCCGAACTCGAATCACTCTGTGCCGCAGCGACATCCGGCAACGCTGCGGCTGGCACGGAACTGGCCGACGCGATGTCGGGCCTGCTCCAGTTCGGCACCGCCGGGCTCCGGGGACGGATGGGTGGCGGGCCCAACCGGATGAACCGGGCGGTCGTCATCCGGGCTGCTGCCGGCCTCACCAGGTATCTGCGCACCGTCGCGGCCGAACCGTTCGTGGTGGTCGGGTACGACGCCCGCGCCAGGTCGGACGTGTTCGCGCGCGACACCTGCGCGGTGGTCACCGGGCTCGGCGGGCGAGCCGCACTGTTGCCGGTGGCATTGCCGACGCCGGTCCTGGCATACGCCATCGCGCGTCTCGGAGCCGATGGCGGGGTGATGGTGACCGCGTCGCACAACCCGCCGCAGGACAACGGCTACAAGGTGTACCTCGGCGACGGGTCACAGATCGTGTCACCGGTGGACGCGGCCATCGCCGCCGAGATCGCCGCCGTGCCGTCGGTGGCGTCGGTGCCGCTGGCCGACGGCGGATGGGAGACCCTCGGCGACGACGTGCTCGACGCCTATCTGCGGGACGCCGCCTCGGTGGCCGACCCGACCTCGCCGCGCACCCTCGCGGTGGTGCACACCGCCCTGCACGGCGTGGGGTCGGCGGTGGTGCGGCGCGCCTTCACCGCGGCGGGTTTCGCTGCGCCGCAACCAGTCCCGGCCCAGGCCCAGCCCGACCCGACGTTCCCCACGGTGTCGTATCCCAACCCCGAAGAACCAGGCACCATGGATGCCGCTCTCGAGCTGGCCCGGGAGACTGGCCCCGACCTGGTGATCGCGAACGACCCGGATGCCGACCGGTGCGCGGTGGCCGTGTCCGGCCCCAGCGGGTGGCGGATGCTGCACGGTGACGAGGTCGGGGTGCTGCTCGGCGCGCACCTCCTCGACCGGCTCACCGATGCCGAACGCGCCGACGCCGTGTTCGCCTGTTCGATCGTGTCGTCGCGGTGGTTAGCCGCAGTGTGCGCCGCGGCCGGGGTACGGCACGCGGAGACCCTGACCGGGTTCAAGTGGATCGGCCGGGTGCCCGGGCTGCGGTACGGCTACGAGGAGGCGCTCGGCTACTGCGTCGACCCCGAGCACGTGCGCGACAAGGACGGCGTGACCGCGGCACTGCTGATGGCCGAGCTCGCTGCCACGCTCCGCGCGCAGGGGCGCACCCTCGCCGACCGGCTCGACGAGTTGGCCGTCGCGCACGGCGTGCACGCCACGGCTGGCTTCTCCCGGCGGGTTCGGGACCGTGCGCTCATCGAGACGATCATGGCGCGGTTGCGTGCCGAACCACTCGTGGCCATCGGCGGCATCGCGGTCGCCCGCGCCGACGACCTGGCCCGCGCCGACGACCTGGCTCGCGCCGACGACCTGGCTCGCGCCGACGACCTGGCTCGCGGCGACGGCCTGGCTCGCGGCGACCGCCCACTGCCGCCGACCGAGGGCCTGCGCTGGTATCTCGCCGACGGCTCGCGCGTCATCGTGCGTCCCTCCGGCACCGAACCCACACTCAAGGTCTACCTGGAGTCGATCGAGCCGGTCTCCGATGACGGGCTGCGCGCCGCCCGGGAACGCGCGGACCGGCGGCTGGCCGGCATCCGCACCGACCTCGAGGCCCTCACCGAGGCCTGACCACACCCGACTCCCCGCGCGGTTCCAGAGCCGGCACCGCGCGCGGTTTCGGCCGTAACTCTCCGAAGGAACCCGCGCGACACGCAGCCCGTTCCTTGACGGTGCCGTGATGCAGTGCTTACGTCGTGGGGTGACGATGCCCCCCGCTCGCAGCGCGACTACCTCACGCACCAGAGCCCTCCGCCCCCGTGGAAAGGCATCGCCAGGCGACGCGCGCACCCACAACCGTGCGGTGATTCTGCAGTCCCTCTTCCGCGGCGAGCCGCAGAGCCGCGCCGATCTTGCCCGCCTCACCGGCCTGACCCGGGTGACTACCTCCGACGTGGTCACCACCTTGCTGCGGGACGGCCTGGTCACCGAACTCGGGGTCCGTGCCGAGGCGCGAGTCGGCAAACCGGCCACCCTGGTTGCGATGGACCCGGATGCCGTTCACATCGTGGCGCTCGACCTCTCGGAGGACTTCCGGTTTCGCGGTGCGCTGCTGAACCTGCGGGGTGCGGTCCTGGAGCGGTGCGACGTGGCCCGGCGAGAACGGTTCGGCGGGGCCGCGATTGACCTCGCCGCCGACCTCGCGGCAACCCTCGTCGCAGCCGCCACCCGACCGGTGCTCGGCGTCGGCGTGGGGAGCCCGGGGGTGGTCCGCACCGACGGCCGGATTCTCGAAGCGCCCAGTCTCGGGTGGGTCAACCTGGCACTGGCCGAACTGATCAGCCAGCGCGTGCACCTGCCGGTCCATGTGCGCAACGACGCCAACAACGCCGCTCTGGCCGAACACACCTTCGCCGGCGCCCACGACGGCGGCACCATGGTGCTGACCGTCGGCCGTGGCGTCGGGGCCGGCTTGCTGCTGGATGGCGGCCTCGTCCAGGGCGCCCGGTACTCCGCCGGCGAGATCGGCCACGTGGTGGTCGACGAACAGGGCCTCCGCTGCTCGTGCGGCCGCCGTGGCTGCCTCGAGACCTACCTGGCTGTGCCGATGCTCCGTCGGGCGATTTCCCGCGGCGACCGGGACCGCGTCCTGCGCACCGCCGGCACGCTGCTTGGTGGGGCACTTGCCCCGGTGGTCGGCACTCTGGGCTTGACGCGGGTGGTCCTGGGCGGGCCGGCCGACCTGCTCGATGGGCCGCTTCTCGACACCACTGCGGCGGTGGTGCGGAGCCGGGTCATGCCAGTGGTCGGGGACCACTTCGACATGCGGCTCTCCCCCCTTGGTGAGGATGCCGTACTGCTCGGCGCGGCGGTGCTCGTACTGTCCGGCCAGCTCGGCATCGCCTGACTGTGAGGATCGACCGCGCAGCCTGGGGTCAGCCGAGCGGGTCCGGGGGCAGCACGCGGGTGCGCAGTTGCTCCTCTCGCCACAGCCGACCCGTGTCGCGGCGGCGGCGCTCGGCGACCACGGCCGCCATCACCAGCTCGGGGTGGGCGCCCTGCGGCGGCGGCGGGCTGACGTACCGCATCGTGCTGTGGAACAGGTCCGTGCCCAGGACGCGCCGCGACTCCGGCGCCAGGCCAGCGGCCCGCCCAAGGAACTGACGCAGCGCCACGGTGAGCCCCGAGGGCAGTGCGGCGATGTCGGCACCCACCGCCCAGTGCTCCAGCGACGGCGGCATCGGCGGTGGTGGCAGCACCGTGAGACGGGCCCGCTGGGACACCACGTAGGTGCCGGCTGCCATGTCTCCCAACCGCTTTGCCCGCGGATGGATCATCCCGGCCACCAGCGCCGGCACACCGAAAAGCAGGTACACCTCGACGTAGCCCACCAGGGCCCGCACCAGGGCGTGCCGGGCGACCGCCGGGCCGCCGTCGTCGCGCACCACCCGCAACCCGAGCGCCAGTTTGCCGAGCGTGCGGCCGCGGAACAGCACCTCCTGGGCCAGCGGAACCCCGACGAAGACGGCCAGCGAGACCGCGATGAACACCGCTCCCACGACCGCGTCGGACGACTCGGCGGTGAGCACCGACGCCGCGATGGACCCGCCGATCATCAGGGCCACGACGACCAGCAGGTCGAGCAGGCCGGATGCCGCCCGCGCGGCGACACTCGCCGCCGGCACCTCCACGGCCACGCCCTCGCCGGTGACCAGGTCGTCGGTGGCATAGCCGCGGTACGCCCCGATGTCGCTCACAGCGGAAATGGTAGCGACGTAGGCTTCGCGGGTGGATCTCGACGCCTACCTCGCCGCTCATCACACCCAATGGCGTCGGCTCGAGGAACTCGCCGGGCGTCGCCGGCTGAGCGGGGCCGAGGCGGACGAGCTTCTCGACCTCTACCAGCGCGTGTCGACCCACTTGTCGGTGGTGCGTTCGGCCAGCCCGGACCCGTCGGTGGTCACCTACCTGTCCTCGCTGCTCGCCCGGTCGCGGGTGGCCTCGGCGAGCGCCCGTACCTCGACCTGGTCGGATCTCGGGCGCTTCTTCACCCGCACCTTCCCGGCGGCGCTCTACCGCACCCGGTGGTGGTGGCTCAGCACCACCGCGGCCAGCCTGCTACTCGCCGTCCTGGTCGGCTGGTGGGCGGTGCACAACCCGGAGGTGTGGGAGAGCCGGATGACGCCCGCCGAGATCGAGGCCTACGTGGGCACCGACTTCGAGAACTACTACTCGGAGTTCCCCGGGGCCGAGTTCGGCTCGCTGGTCTGGCTGAACAACGCCCGGGTGGCGGCGCTGTGCATCGCCTTCGGGGTGCTCGGCCTGCCGGTGCTGTACCTCCTGGTGGTGAATGTGGTCAATGTGGGGGTCGCGGGCGCGCTGATGGTGTCGTACGACCGTGGGCCGCTGTTCTTCGGGCTGATTCTCCCGCACGGACTCCTCGAGCTCACCGCGGTCTTCGTGGCCGGCGGGGTCGGGCTGCGGCTCTTCTGGTCCTGGGTGGAGCCGGGGCCGCGTAGTCGGCTCGAGTCGTTCGCAGCCGAGGGGCGCCGCGCCATCGCGGTGGCGCTCGGCCTCGCGGTGGTGCTGTTCATCAGCGGTGTCATCGAAGGGTTCGTCACGCCATCCGGGATGCCGACCTGGGCGCGGATCAGCATCGGAGTCGCCGCCGAAGGGCTGTTCCTCGCGTACGTGTTCGCCGTGGGCCGGGCCGCGGCCGCCGACGGAGCCACCGGTGACGTGATCGCCGCGGATGCCGGTGACGTCGCCCCGGCGACCGCCGCCTAGGTCCGCCGTCCGCGCGCCCCCGCCCCCGCCGGCCACCCACGCGCCCGCCGGCCACCGTCATCCCCGAGCCGTCCCCGCGCGACATGGGTGAACACTGTCGCCCTGCCGACGATGTTCACCCACGTCGCGCAGTCCGGACTCGCCGCGTCCGGGCCGTTGCCGCAGTCAGACAGTGAGCGAGTTCGCCGCCTCCGCCAACACCGGGATCAACGATTCTTGGAGCGCCGGGCTGCCGAACTTCTCGACCCCGCTCTGCAGCTCGCGAAGCACGAACCCGGCCTCCGCGCCAGCCACCGTGATCGGCCATGGGTTCGGGCCTGCCAGGCTCGACGACGGGCGTGGGTTCTCCGCGATCGGCGACAGCACCCGGCCGGCATCGAGGATCTGCGCGAGAAGGTCCTCGGTCCAGTTTGGCCTCGGCCAGGGCTCCCACGGCCATCTGGTGCGCCCTACCCACTGCTCAAAGTTGTCCAGAGGTTGGGCATCGACCGGGCCCGCGCTGCCGTACGTGTCCGCCACGACCCGAGCCACAGCCGCAGTGATGGAGTGCGCCACCGCCTCGCCTGCCTCGCGTGGCAGGACCGCGACGGCTCGCCGTTGGACCACTGCGGCGAGCATCGTGTCGAGCTCCAGCACGGTCCGGATCCGCGGCCAGGCCGCCGGGTGAAATTCGGAGATGTTCTGATCGTGACTGATCATCAGCGCACTCATCCCTTCAGGGTCAGCGGCGCCACCGACTGCAGCGCCAATGCCCATAAGGAGCGCACCAGCCGTCCGCAGATACGCCCCGCTTCCCCGAGGCGGCTAGAGCAGGCCCTGCCGCTTGAGCGAGAGGTAGTGGTCAGCGAGCCGCACCGGCAGCACGTCGGGCGGGAAGTCGAGGACGTCGGCACCCAGGTGTTCGAGCGCCACCGCGGTGCGCCCGCGTAACGCAGCCGTGCGTTCGGCCGCCGCCGCGTCGTACGTGCTCGACACCGAATCGCGCTGAGCGCGCATCGTGCCCAGGGCCGGGTCCGACACCGAGGCGATCACCACCCGATGATGCGCCGCGAGCGCGGGCAACACCGGCAGCAGCCCCTCCTCGATCGATGACGACTCCAGGGACGTCAGCAGCACGACCAGGGCCCGGTGCGTGCCGAGCCGCAGGATCTCCCCAGCCAGCGCCGACCAGTCGGCCTCGACCAGCCGGGCCTCCACCGGAGCGAGCGCACTGATGGTGTCGTGCAGCAGCCGAGCGCGGTCGTGGCCGCTGACCCGGGTATGCACCGCGCGGTCGCCGGCGAGTACCTGCACCCGATCGCGAGCGTGACCGGCGAGCGCGGTGAGCAGCAACGCGGCATCCATCGCGGCGTCGAGCCGGGGCGCGTCGCCGATCCGCCCGGCGCTGGTCCGGGAGGTGTCGACCACGATCACGACCCGCCGGTGCTGTTCGGGCTGCCAGGTGCGCACCACCAGGTGCTGCCGACGCGCGGTGGCCCGCCAGTCGATGGAGCGCACGTCGTCGCCGTCGACGTAGTCGCGCAGGCTGTCGAACTCGGTGCCTCGCCCGCGCACCCGCACCGCGGCCCGGCCGTCCAGCTCGCGCAACACCGCGAGCCGGCTTGGCAGGTGCTTGCGCGACGGGAACGGATGCAGCGCGCGCAGCGAACCCGGCACCGGCACCGAGCGCTGCCACGCGGCCAGGCCGAGCGGCCCGAGCGTGCGCAGGGTGACCCGGTCGGCGACCCGGTCGCCCCGGCGAGTGGGCACCAGATGGGTGGTGAGGCGGACCCGTTCTCGTGGCGGCACCCGGAGGCGGTGCACGGCATCCACGGCGCCGGCCGACGGCGGCCAGGCATCACGCAGCCGGCCCCGCACTCCCCGCGTGGTCGGGTTGGTCACCAGCAGGGAGGTGGTTGTCCCGTCACCAAGCCGAACCTGGTGCGGGGAGCCGACCCGAGCGACGGTGAGCGCCTTCGGACGCACCGCGAACGCCAGGTCGAGCACCACCAGCAGCGCCACAGCGAGCAGCCACCAGCGCACGGTGGCACCAGTTGGCCACACCACGACAGGCAGCAGCCCGAGCAGCGCGAGCAGGGCGGTCCGCCCGGTGATCGTCATCAGCGCGGGACCGGCACCGAGCCCAGCGCGCTGTCGAGCACGGCCGCGACCCCGACGCCCTCGAGCTCGGCCTCGGGCCGCAGGGAAAGCCGGTGGCCGAGGGTCGCATGGGCGAGCGCCTTGACGTCATCCGGCGTCACGTACGAGCGCCCGGCGAGCCACGCCCACGCCCGGCTGGTGGCGAGCAAAGCGGTGGAACCACGCGGGGAGACCCCGAGCGACAGCGACGGCGACACCCGAGTGGCTCGGGCGATGTCGACGATGTAGCCAGCCACCTCGTCGCTGACCGACACCTGCCGCACCGCGGCCGCGCCGGCGTCGAGGTCGGCGGTCGAAGCCACCGGGCGGATGCCGGCCGCGGCCAGGTCCCGCGGGTCGAAGCCGCTCGCGTGTCGGCGCAGCACCTGGACCTCGTCGCCGCGCTCCGGGGTGGGCAACACGACCTTGAGGACGAACCGGTCGAGCTGGGCCTCGGGCAGCGGGTAGGTGCCTTCGTACTCGACCGGGTTCTGGGTCGCGGCCACCAGGAACGGCGTGGGCAGCGCGCGCGGCCGGCCGTCGATGCTGACCTGGCGCTCCTCCATCGCCTCGAGCAGCGCCGACTGGGTCTTCGGTGGCGTCCGGTTGATCTCGTCAGCGAGCAGCAGGTTGGTGAAGACCGGGCCCTCGCGGAACCTGAAGTCGCTGGTGCGAGAGTCGAAGACGAGCGAGCCGGTGAGGTCGCCCGGCATCAGGTCAGGGGTGAACTGGACCCGGGTGGTGGTCACGTCCAGGGCCGCGGCAAGCGCCCGGACCAGCAGCGTCTTGGCCACTCCGGGGACCCCCTCGAGCAGGATGTGTCCGCGGCAGAGCAGTGCCACGAGCAGCCCCGCGACAGCAGCATCCTGGCCGACCACGGCCTTGGCGACCTCGGCGCGCACCGCGAGCAACGCGGACCGGGCGGCCTCGACGGAGTGCGTGCCGCTCACGTCGGGCACTGCCTCGGATGCAGTGGGGTCGGCCGGGAACGGCGATCCGGACGCGTCCGCCAATGACGACGCATGCGGCGGCTCCGGCGCGATCTGGGGGGTGGGATCGGTGGGTGGGTGGGCGGTCATCAGGTGCGGACACTCTCCTCGAGATCGATGAGCTGACGGGCGAGGTGCACCAGCGCGGCATCGTCGCTGGGCGGGGCACCACCAAGAACGGCGGCAACCTCGTCGGCGGAGCGGCCGGTGCTGCCGGCCACTGCCACGACGATGGCGGGGAACGGCATCCGCCGACCCAGGGCGAGCCGCTGCGCACACCGCTCGCGGGTGGCGGACCGCAACACCTCCGCCGCACGAGCCCGGTCGCCGGACCGGCGGTAGAGCCGACCGCGGCTCTCGGTGGTCTCGGTGGCCCGCACGACCACTGGCAGTGGTTCGCGGACCAGGCGCCCGAGCCGCCGGCCGCGGGCCACGGCGAGGAGCACCACCACGGCGCCGATGAGGGCCGACGCCGGCATAGTCCACACCGGCCAGATCGGTTGCAGCTCGTCGGTCTCGCCGCTCGGCCCGGGTGCGGTGCGGTCGCCGACGCCGGGCTGGTACCAGATCAGCCGGTCGGTGGCGCCGAGCGCCCGCACCCCGAGGCCGGCGTGGCTGCCGTCGGTGATGAACTCGTTGGTCAGGGCCGGGCCGAAACCGACGAGCAGGGTCTCCGGGCGCCCCGAGCCGGGTGGCAGCACGATGAACGCCGACCCGAGTTCGGCATCCGGTGCCGCTTCCTCGGGGTCACCGTCGGGGTCCGGCAGGGCAAAGCAGGCGGTGCCGGCGTCGGGGTCGTCGAGGAGGTAGGCCGTACCGACGACCCGCAGCACGTCGGCCGGTCGGGCGCCGCCGGCGTCACACCGACTGCGCGCCGTGACGTCGCCGCCAGGAAATGCCTGCGCCGGGATGCGAAGCGTCTCCAGCTGCTCGCTGGCGCCGCCGACGAGCACCAGCCGGCCGGCGTCGACCGCAAACTGCCGCAGCCGTGCGGTCGCGCCGGGGCTGAGCGCCTCGGGGTCGGTGACCATCACGGTGGTGGTGTCGTCAACGGTGGCTCGTTCCAGCGCGCCGATCGACCGCGCCACCTCGACCTCGACCCCTCGGGAGCGCAGCACCTCCGCGAGCGCCCGACCGCCCTGCGGCCCACCGCCATTCGAGTCGAGGAACTGCTGCGGCCGGGCCGACGAGGCCGCGAACATACCCAGCAACACCACACCGAGGCCGACGACCACGACGTACGCGATCGCTCGTCGCGACGGCAGCCGGCAACGTCGGCCGGACGCCGCGCCGGAAGGCCCAGGACTGGCCGACGGCGCAGTGGTCAACGGCGCAGTGGTCAACGGCACAGAGGTCGACGGCACAGAGGTCAACGGCACAGAGGTCAACGGCGCAGTGGTCGACGGCTCGGCGGTCAACGGCGCAGTGGTCGACGGCTCGGCGGTCGTCATCCGGCCACCGCCGCCGGCGCAGTGGTCAACGGCGCAGTGGTCGACGGCTCGGCGGTCGTCATCCGGCCACCGCCGCCGGCGCCCAGTGGTCGGCGAGCACCGGTGCGGTGCGCGAGATCTCGGCGTCGAGGGCGAGCACGCTCTCGGCCTGGGTCCGGGTGGCCGACCGGCGGCCGTAGCGCACCGCGTCGAAAACGTCGGCGGCGCCGGCCAGGCCGGGCCCGGATGACGGGAAGGCCCGCGCCAATGCCACGGCCACCTCGTGCGCGGTGCGTCCAGGAAGGTCGTCGAGGATGGTGCGTTCAACGGCGGCGCGCGCGACCGCCCGGTACCCCTCGACGACTGCGGTGTCGGCGTCCCCGGCGGCGAGCGCCCGCCGGGCGTCATCCCGGTATTCGGCCGCCGAACGCACCGGCCCGTCGAACACCCCGGGGGTGGCCTGGCCCGTCATCCGACGATCTCGACGCAGCGTCCGGGCCAGCACGAGCGCGACGACGGCGAGCACCAGCAGGACCACGACCACCACGGTCCAGGCGGGCAGCCCAGGCCCGCCGGCGGTACTACTAAGCAACTGTTCGATCCAGTCCTGGAGGCGGTCGAGAAGCCCGGGCTGCTCCTGGTAGACGCTCTTGCGCAGCTCGTCCTCAAGCCATTGCCTGGCCTCGGGCGAGGTGGGGTCGAGCGGTGGGTCGGCGCGCACGGGTCAGGCGGGGCGGACCGCGGTGGGCCACGGTGCCGCGGCGCCGTGCTGGGCGGCGTGAACGAGGTGGACGTCGAGGCCCTCGCGCCGGATGCGCTGGTCGATCGCCATCAGCGCGTCGACTCCAGCGGTGAACGGCGTGGTGATGGCGCTGACGATCAGGGTCGCGACTCCGGTGAGGACTGCCTGGGCGACGAACAGGTACTCCTCGCCGCTGATAGCAACCACGCCAGCGAGACCGGCCAGCACGATTGGGACGGTGATGAATTGCGCTGCCGTCGACACCAGGAACCCGGTGAGCAGCCGGATCCCGAAGATCCGCCAAAACGCTAATCCGGTGGTGAGCTGCCAGGACCGGACCAATGCTCCGAACGGGTTTCGGTTCTCGAGGACGACCACCGCGGTGCTGAAGGCGAGCCGGGTCCACAACCACAGCACGGCCACGATAGCCAGGAGCACGCCGAGGACCACCGGGATAATCGTCGCCGGGCCGGGGTCACCGACCGCAACGAGCAGGGCGACCGGCGCCCCGATGAGCAGCGCGAGCAGACCAAGAAACGTCAGGGTGTAGAGCACGACGGTGCCGGCGATGGCCGGCAGCCGACGCCAACTGCCGTCCCAGGTCTCCCCGGCGGTGACCTTGCGCCCCAGCACGGCCTGCCCAACCACGTAGGCGAGAAATGCGGTGAGCGCGGTGCTGGAGAACGCCGATGCCAGGGCCGGGATGTTCTGGCCGAGCAACCCGTAGAGGCCGAACCCGGCGTCCTCGTCGAAGGTCGCGTTGACGAAGTCGACCGTCTCCAGACTCGCCACCCAGGCGCCGAGGCCAGTGGCTGGCACGATGCAGACGGCGGAGACGAGAAGAGCCAGCCCCATGGTGGCCGCCACGTTGCCGCGGATGGCCTTGATCACGCCGCCCCAGATGTCGCCAAGCCCCAGTGGGCGCAGCGGCACAATGCCCGGGCGGAACTCGTAGCCCCGGACGGCGATCGGCGGCGGCCCGGGCGGCCCGGGGTGGCTGGGTGCAGCTGGAGGGATAGCGGGCGGGGTAGCGGGCGGAGGGGCTGAGGAGCCGGGGGCCACCCACGGGCCGGGTGCGGTGGCATCCCCGTCATTCCACATGCGTGCCAGCCTAACGGAGCCCCCGGCGACTCACGCCGAGTCGCCTGTGCCACTCGGCCCAGCGAGGATGACGACTCGATCCCGGCTCGGCGAGCCGATGACGACTCGATCCCGGCTCGGCGAACCGACGACGACTCGATCCCGGCTCGGCGAACCGACGACGACTTGATCGCGGCGTGACGGGGCGACAACCGTTCAGAACGGCGGTGGTTGGTCGACCTGAACCGTTTCGGCATGCACCGGACCAGGACCCCTCCGCGGACTCGCGCCGCTCGCACGCCCGGAGGTGGGCGCCGGTCGCGGGATGACGCGATGGGCGGGATGAGTGCGGCGCACCCGCCCGGTCGGGTCGGCCCACGTGATGTCGCCGTCATCGTGGAGGGTGTACCGCCACCGGCCGAGTTGCTTCATCCGGTGGTGTCGTCGGCAGAGGGCGGCGAGTCCGCGCGGTGAGGTGTGTCCGTCGGGCCAGGGGCGTGTGTGGTCGAGGTCGGCGTGGCTGGCGCGACGGTTGCACCCCCACATCCGGCACGTTCCATCCCTCGTCTGCACGAAATCGCGGATGCCGACGGTGGGGGCGTACGCCGTCGTGGTGGTCGCGACAAGAGTGCCGGTGTCGGCGTCGAGAAGCGCCCGGGCGAGGTGCACGGGCAGCGTCTTCAGCAGCGCGGCGACGGTAGTGGCGTCGACCCAGCCGACGCCGGGGATCTCGGCCCCGGACACCGCACACCCATCGTCAACAGGTGCGCAGGACCAGTACCGGTCATCGACGCTCGCGGAGTCGGCAGCCCCACCGCATGGGTGCTCCACCGCGGGCGCCTGCATCCAGGACGCTGCCTCCCGCCCGGCCGGGTCGAGCTGGCCGAAGGTGAGGACCTCGCCGGTGGTGTGGTCGACGTGCACGATGTCTTCCTCGGCCCAGTCGACCCGCACTCGCGAGGACGACGGCATGTCCGCGCCGGCGCAGTGCGGGTCAACGGCTGGTGCAGCCGGCTGGCCGGTGAGGACGGGCACCCCGAGGGTGACCTGGGCGGTGACCGTGACGTTGCGCAGGAGCAGGTCGGCGAACGCATCGGCCCGAGACTCCGGCACCGACAGGGCAGGGTCGACAGCCCGGTAGTCGGTGGCGACCCGGTCGACCGCGGCGTACGCGGCCGCGGCGGTCGCGGTCGGCAGCAGCGCCCACCACGTGGTGAGCCCGTCCGGCCCGGCGGGGGACACCTCAACACATCGGGATCGCTTCGTCGCCTCGGCGCGGGCCGCGACCTGCTCGGTGGCGACCCGGGCCGCCACCGACCGGGTGGTACGAGTCACCGCCGCCGGGTCCAGCCCGGCCAGCCGCGGCGCGAGCGCCTCGTCCACGGCCCGGCACGCGTCGGCGTCGAGGCCCTCGCAGGCGTCGAGCACCTTATGCGCGGCCGACGCCGACAGGTCCCCGCCGACGAGCAGGCCCAGCACCGTGGGGAATCGCGCGACGAGGTCGGCTCCGAGCCGGACCTTTCGCCCAGCCAGGCCCTCGGTCACCCCGGTCTCCAGACAGGCCAGGCTCACGGCCATTTCCGATACATACCCCGCCGGGTGCACCCGCTGCACGACGCCGCCCGGAGCGGGGCGCTCCTCCACTCGGGCTCCCCATGCCAGCGCCATGGCCTGCGCGCCTTCGGCGGTGTTCACCACACCCTGCAACGCCCCTGCCACGGCGAACGCGTCGGCGGAGTCGAGTGCACGGCCGTGCTCGACGAGCTCGCGGCCAAGCGCCGCGCACTGCTCGCGCAGCGCGGTGATGCGACTGGTGAGACCCTCCCGATCCATGCTTCACCCTACTCGAACACATGACCGATTCGCTAGTCCTGGCGCCCGAACTGGCCGACCGGCGGGCGGCCAGTTCGGTGGCGGAGAATCAGCGGCCCTTCGGGTGCCAGACGGTCTTGGTCTCGAGGAATGTCGACAGATGCGAGAGGTCAGGCACCGGGGCGAAGTCTGGCTCCACGGCATCCGCACCGGTACCGGCGGGCCGCCGCACCCGGGCGAGGTGGTCGGCCGCTGCGCCCTCGAGCGCACCCCAGTCGACGCCGTCGGCACCAGCCGCCCCGGTGAGGTCGATGGCGTTCACGTCGCGATGCGAGGCACACCACGGCGCCACCTCCGCGCTGCGCCCGGTGATGATATTGACCACCCCGCCCGGCACGTCGGAGGTGGCAAGGCACTCGGCGAGTGTGATCGCCGGCAGCGGCCGGTTCTCCGAGGCGAGCACCACGCAGGTGTTGCCCGACACGATGACCGGCGCCAGCACCGACACCAGCCCGAGCAGCGAAGAACGCTGCGGCGCCAGCACCGCCACCACCCCGGTGGGCTCGGGCACCGAGATGTCGAAGTACGGCCCGGCCACCGGGTTGAGGCAGCCGAGCACCTGGGCGAGTTTGTCCGACCAGCCCGCGTACCAGACCCACCGGTCGATCGCGGCCGACACCAGTGCCTCGGCGCGCACCGGCGTGAGGCCTTCACCGTCGCGCACGCCCTGCACGAACTGCTCCCGCCGGCCCTCCATGACCTCGGCCACCCGGTACAGCACCTGCCCACGAAGGTAGGCGGTCGCGCCGGCCCAGCCGGGCCACGCGGCGCGGGCCGCCTGCACGGCATCCCGAGCGTCCTTGCGTGACCCCATCGCCGCGTTGGCGAGGAAGCGCGGTGGACGCAGGGATGACGCCCGCCGCGCTGCCGCCGTCGGCGCCGCGAACACCTCGTACGACCGGCCGCTCTCGCTCCGGGGGAACTTCCCGCCGATGTACAACTTGGCTGTCTTGCGCACCTCGACTCGCCGACTCACGTCGCCACCCCAGTGCGCACATACCCCGCGAGCCCGTGCCGGCCACCCTCCCGGCCGTAGCCGGACTCCTGGTAGCCGCCAAACGGCGAGGTCGGGTCGAACTTGTTGAACGTGTTGGCCCAGACGACCCCCGCGCGCAGCTGGTCGGCAACCCAGAGGATGCGGCTGCCCTTCTCGGTCCAGACGCCCGCCGACAGCCCGTACCGGGTGTTGTTCGCCTTGGCCACCGCCTCCTCCGGGGTGCGGAAGGTCAGCACGGAAAGCACCGGGCCGAAAATCTCCTCCTGGGCGATCCGGTGGGTCTGGCTGACGCCGGTGAACACCGTGGGCCGACACCAGTAGCCGGCGCTTGGCAGCTCGCAGCCGGAGTCCCAGCGGGTCGCGCCTTGGGCTTCGCCGACCGCGACCATCGTCTCGATCCGGCCGAGCTGCGCCGCGGAGTTGATCGCACCGACGTCGGTGTTCTTGTCCATCGGGTCGCCGACCCGCAGGGTGGCCAGCCGACGCTTCAGGCGGCGCTCCACCTCGTCGGCGATGTTCTCCTGCACCAACAGCCGGCTTCCGGCGCAGCAGACCTGGCCCTGGTTGACAAAGATGCCGTCGACGATGCCTTCGACCGCCTGGTCGATCGGAGCGTCGTCGAACACGATGTTCGCGGCCTTGCCGCCCAGCTCGAGGGTGGCGGTGGTGCGGGTTCCGGCGATGGCCCGGGCGATCATCGTGCCGACCGCGGTGGAGCCGGTGAACGCGAGTTTGTCGATGCCCGGATGGCCGACGATGGCCTGACCGGTGGCCCCGGCCCCGGTGACGATGTTGACCACCCCAGGCGGCAGGTCGGCCTGCTGGCACACCTGGGCGAACAGCAACGCGGTGAGCGGGGTGGTCTCCGCCGGCTTGAGCACCACAGTGTTGCCACAGGCCAGCGCCGGAGCGATCTTCCAGGCCAGCATCAGCAGCGGGAAGTTCCACGGCACGATCTGGCCGACCACACCGTGCGGCCGCGGGTCGGTTCCGAGAGAGGCGTATTCGAGTTTGTCGGCCCAGCCGGCATGGTAGAAGAAGTGCGCCGCAGCGAGCGGGATGTCGACATCCCGGCTCTCCCGGATCGGCTTGCCGTTGTCGAGCGTCTCGAGCACCGCGAACTCGCGGCTGCGCTCCTGGAGGATGCGCGCGATCCGGAACAGGTACTTGCCGCGGTCGGCCCCGCTCATCCGTGACCAGCTGCGGGAGTATGCGACCCGGGCCGCGCGCACGGCGGCATCGACGTCATCCGGGCTCGCTGCGCAGACCTCGGCGAGAGTCTCCTCGGTGGCCGGGTTGACCGTCGGGAATGGTGTGCCACCGGCGGACTCGACGAACTCACCGCCGATGAACAGGCCATACCTGCTCGCGATGTCGACCACGGCCCGTGACTCGGGGGCTGGTGCGTACTCGAAGGTGGGCATCGGTGCGGTCCTCACGCGGGGCGTCAGTAGCGGCTGGGAGAGTCGTCGGCGACGTCGTGAACGCCGGCGTAGACCCCGGTCGTCATCCGCTGGCGTTGCCGCAGCAGGTCGTTCAGCAAACTGGAGGCGCCGAAGCGGAACCCGTTCCGGTCGAGCCACCGCTCGCCGGCCACTTCATGCACGGCGACGAGGTACCTGATCGCGTCCTTGCTGGCCCGGATGCCGCCCGCCGCCTTGACGCCCACCATCTCGCCGGTGGTCTCGCGCCAGTCGCGCACCGCTTCGAGCATCACGAGGGTGACCGGCAGGGTCGCGGCCGGGGTGACCTTGCCGGTGGAGGTCTTGATGACGTCGCCGCCGGCGAGCATCGCGAGCCACGAGGCGCGGCGCACCGCGTCATACGTGACGAGCTCACCGGTCTCCAGGATCACCTTGAGCCGGGCGGCGCCACAGGCGTTGCGGGTCTCCACGATCTGCCGGAACACGCTGAGGTAGTCGCCGGCGAGGAAGGCTCCGCGGTCGATGACCATGTCGATCTCGTCGGCACCCGCAGCGACCGCGTCGCGCGTGTCAGCGAGCTTGACCGCAAGGCTGGCTCGGCCGCTGGGGAACGCGGTGGCGACCGCGGCCACCTTCACGTCGGTGCCGTCGAGCGCCTCTTTCGCGATGCCGACCCGGTCGCCGTAGACACAGACCGCGGCCGGGCGTGGGGTGGTGAGGTCGCGTGGGTCCGGGGTACGCGCGGTGGCGGCGAGGCCGCGGACCCGGCCGGGAGTGTCGGCACCCTCGAGGGTGGTGAGGTCGATCATCGAGATCGCGGTGTCGATGGCCCACGCCTTGCTGGTGGTCTTGATCGAGCGGGCGCTCAGCGCCGCGGCCCGTGCCTCGCAGCCCACCTGGTCCACCCCCGGCAGGCCGTGCAGCCACCTGGCGAGCGCGGCGTTGGTCAGGCGGGAGACGCCGAGCAGGTCGCGCGCCCGTTCGATGCGATCAACGGTCGTCGCGGCGGCCTGGGTCGTCGTGGCAGCGCTCACCCGCGTGAGTCTACGAGTGCCCACCCACGCGGCGACGGCTCCGCGGCGCGCGGGTGTGCCGCGAGTCTGACGGACATGCCGGGGCGGCTCACCGTTGACCGCATCGAGCAAACCAATTCAGATGAGGGTGTCAGATGAGCCAGGGGTCAACGCTTCTAAGAGCCGGACCAAGTAGGTCTCGAAGGTCGGAGCCGGGATGACCAGGGTCCGGGATCATCTCCACACCGCTGAGCGCTATCAGATCTCGAACGTCTTCCGGCCCGCGCTCGAATTCGCGCTCCAACCAATCGACGATGGAGCGACACAGGTCCGGATCCTGGTCGAGGTGCGCCACGAGCCAGCGCACGACATCCGACATGACGAGGTGGGAAAGCACCTCACCATAGTTTTCTTCTAGATGCTCTTCCAGCAGCGGTGTGAGTTGGCGGTATCGGTGTACAAGAGCCCTGATCGCAGCCACCGTAGTGGCGCTCATCGGACATGTCCCAGAATACTTGAGAGTTCGTCGGCGAGGCTTTGCGCTACGAGCCGGTCGTGGTGGCTCGCCTCGGGGTTTCGACGCAGCCAGTTCTTAAGTCCTCGCAGCGCATCTCGACCCTTGGTCAGGTGGAACCTCCCGCCCGTCGGAGCACCCATCAAGATCTCATTGCGAAGGGCGTCCATGGTCGTGCCATTTCCTACACGATTCGGATTGGCAGTGCCTTTGTATAAATCTTTTACAAGATTCTGCAATCTAGCACTAGAAACTTGCGGCGCGGGGAGGACATTGTCCGCAGCATTGGCGGCTTTGAGGATGCCGGAGCCGAGTCCGCCGAGGAGGGCGGTGGTTGTTCCGCTGACGAGACCGGCAGCGGCGACGTTACCCCAGTTGATGTTGGTGAGGGGGCCGCAGCCGCTTGCGAGGTTGTTGCCGATTTGGCGGCCGAGTTCGATGCCGCCGCCGAGGAGGGCGCCGCCGATGAACGCGGCGACGAGTGGGGGGAAGAGTCCGGTGGGGTCGGTGGTGTTGAGTGGGTCGCCACCTACGTAACCGTACGGGGAACCTGATATCGATACCAGTGGGTCGGTGGTGGTGAAGGTGGCGGTGGTGGGGTCGTAGTAGCGGTGGAGGAGGTAGATGTATCCGG
>JBOFLG010000270.1:0-13397 GCA_051657745.1 Dermatophilaceae bacterium
CGGCCGCACACAACCCCATGAGCAGGTCAGAGGCGCCCTGGGCGCCAGGACGCTCGGCCAACGGCAGCGCCGCCACCAGCATGGTGGAGCCGGCGACGAGCGTGCCCGACCAGCCGAGCCCGAGCAGGAACAGCCCGGCAAGCAGCGTGCCGGAGTGCCCCTCCGGCGACAGTGACGCCAGCACCGTGGCCAGCGCGAGCACGAGGGCGCCGGTCAGCGCCACGGCTCGGGCGCCGAACCGGTCGGTGGCGGCGCCGGTGAGCGGTGAGAACGCGAACATCCCGAGCACGTGGATGCTGATCACGAACCCGACCAGGGCGAGGTCGGCTCCACCATGAGCCATGTGCAGCGGCGTCATCACCATGACGCTGACCATCGTGACGTGCCCGAGCACCACGGTGAGCACGCCACGCCTGGCCTGCGGGACAGCGCGGATGACGCCCAGCCCCCGACGCACCGAGCCGTGCGTCGCCGCGTCGTTGTCGGCGCCGGCGCGGCGGCGCGCCTCGAGCAGCGGGTCGGGGCGCAGCCGCGTGGTGACGAACCCGACGGCGAGGACGAGCCCGACGCAGGAAAAGAGAAACGGGCCGGTGAGGCGCGGCAGGCCGAGTGCGTCGGCGACGGGTTCGGCCGGGCCGACAAGATTGGGGCCGAGCACGCTGCCGACCGTGGTTGCCCAGACGACCAGGCCAAGGTCCCGGCCGCGGTGCTCAGGTGCGGCCAGGTCGGCGGCGGCGAACCGGCTCTGGCTGGTGGATGCCGTGGCGCCTCCGAAGAGCACGCTGGCGAGCAGCAGCAGGGCGAAGTTGCCGACCACCCCGGAGAGGATGAGGCCGAGTGCGCCGGCCACGGCGAGGGCGTAGCCGAGCACGATCCCCGGGCGACGGCCGCGAGCCGCCATGACGCGAGCCATCGGAATGGCGATCAGCGCCGACCCGAGCACCTGAAACGTCGACCCGAGACCGGCCCAGGTGGCCGAGCCCGACACCTCCTCGGCGAGCAGGGCCCCGACCGCGACCCCGGACGAAAGCCCGATTCCGCCGAGCATCTGCGACACCACCAGCGTTCCCACCACGCGCCGTTGCGCGGCTGCGTCCGGCGTGGTCGAACCGATGGTGGTCACCGGCGGCAGTATGCCGGGCTGCGGTGACACCGAGAGATGCCGAACCGCGGCGACAGCGGGCTCTGGCACCTCGAGCAGCGCGGACATCGAGCAGCGCGGACATCGAGCAGCGGCACCCACGGCAACGGGCGCATCGAGCGCTGAGACACCGAGCGATGCGGCCGCACCGGCCCGGCATCCGGCAGGTCGTCGGCGTCGTCGTCGTGGCCGCTACTCTGTGGCGCGTGGCCCGATGCGTTCGGGCGCGCCCTCGTAGCTCAGGGGAAGAGCACTTCTCTCCTAAAGAAGGTGTCGCAGGTTCGAATCCTGCCGGGGGCACCACGCCTGAACTGCACAAACGCCAGAGCAAGACAACGAGCGACAGCGCCAAACCGCACGCCAGGGCACCACATGGGCACATGTCAGCGCTCCCCCGGATCCACTGCCGGTACGTGGAGCCCGTCGAGCGCACGTGCCATGGCGTCGAGTTCGTCGTCATACAGGTGCGCGAACCCTCGAAGACTATGCGCGGGTCAAGTTGCGAGACCCATCCCCTATCTGCACTATGGGTGTCGTTACGCAATGAGAGAGCAGGGTTCGCTCGTTCGTACTCATGGAAGGGGCACCAGAACCACCTGATTTGCGACCATGCGCAGAATCGTTAGGGGACGCTATGCCAATCAACCTACATCCGCTGCACCCGCTGTTCGTCGTCCACGTGACCGGCGTCGACCTCCGTGCACCAATGCTCGCCGAGACATTCACTGAGATCCACGATGCGCTCGACCGCTTCGGCATCATCGTCTTCCGAGAACAAAACCTCACGGATGACGAACAACTGGCCTTCACACAGCGTTTCGGTCCGGTCGAGTCGGCGCCGAACTATGCGGGGAACGCACTCCGCCTACCGGGCGAGTTCACTGATATCTCCAACCTGGACAGCAAGGGTCGGCTTCTCGACCCCGAAGACCGTCTTGCACAATACAACCTCGGCAACCAACTCTGGCACACCGACAGTTCATTCAAGGCGATCCGGGCGAAGTGCTCACTCCTGTCGGCACGGGAGATACCCGAGAGCGGCAGCGCCACCCAGTACGCGGACATGCGGTCCGCCTACGAGGCGCTGACCGCAGAGCGGAAGGAACACATCGACGGCCTCGTCGCGGAACATAGCATCGCCCACTCGCGCAGCCTCACGAATTTCGATGGGTTCAACGACGACGTCACCACCTCGCTGCCGCCCGTTCCGCAACGGCTTGTCGACCACTACGACGACGGCCGCTCGAGTCTCTATCTCGCCTCCCACGCCTCGCACGTGCGCGGTCTTCCGATCGAGGAGGGGCGCGCGCTTCTCACCCAACTCATGGACCATGCCACGCAGGACCAGTTCGTTTACACCCACGACTGGGCCGTCGGGGATCTCGTTGTCTGGGACAACCGCCGCACGATGCACCGTGGACGGCCATACGACATGACCCAGCGACGGGTCCTGCACCGAACGACGGTCTCGGACGTGGAGACCCCGTTCGACGCGACCCTGGTGGGGTCCTAGGCCATGCCGACGACGTCACGCGTCATCATTGTCGGCTGCGGACATATGGGACTGGCGATCGCCAGGGGCCTACTCCGAGCCCCGGACCGAAGCACGGACGTCGTCGCGGTGGAGCGCGATGCGAGCCGACGTGAACTGCTCCGCGGCGTCGCGGGGCTGACCGTGAGCGATAGCCTCACGCTGTCCACGGGGGATGTCGTCGTAGTGGCAGTTCCTCCTCAGGACTTCGCCGAACTCGCCGCCCGGTCGTCGGCCTTGTTTGATCGCTCGACCCCGACGATCTCGGTGATGGCCGGAATCACCGCTGCGAACGTCAGCGCGGCGTTGGGTACCACCGAGGTCGTTCGCGCCATTCCCAACACGCCGTCCGAGGTCTTCGGCGGGATGACGGTCTACTACGCACTGCCCTCGACCTCGGTCGAGGTCGTTGCGGCGTCCAAAGCCATCTTGGACATGGTCGGTCGGAGCCTGTGCGTGGAGCGCGAGGAACTCGTCGATGACGCGACCGCACTGTGCGGGGGCGGGCCAGCCTTTGTGAGTTACATCGTCGATGCGTTCTGCCAGTTCGCGCAGTCCCGGGGCTTCTCCGCGTCCCAGAGCAAGGACATGGCTACCCAGGTGCTCGCCGGGTCTGCCGAACTCATCGCGCTCAGCCCGAAGCCGCCCATGCAACTCTGCCGCGAGGTGATGACTGCGGGCGGGACGACTGAGCGCGGCATCGCCGTCTTCGACAGTGCAAACCTCCGGATGACGGTGCGCGATGCGCTGCACGCCTCGGCATGCCGGTCCCGCGAACTCGCTGGGCTCCACGATGGCTCCGGGCGTGGGGCGCGATAATGGGTGCGCTCCCCGCGCCTGGCGCCAGCCCGCCGGACGCCGAAAGCCCGACCGTCTACGCTGCCGACTTTCCTGGGCGGCGTCTGTCCCTCCTCCGACAGCGGCAGACTTTTCGGGTGAGCCGGGCGGGAATGGCCCTCGGCGAGTTTCTTCACGAGCACTTGGCCCCGCACGATGTCGCCGGGCGCGTTCTCGACCTCGGGACCGGTAGCGGCGTCATTGCGCTTCTGCTTCGATCTCTGGGCGCGGCATCCATTACGGCCACAGACGTCTCAGCGAGAGCCATCGAAACGGCGCGACACAACGAGTTGCTCAACTTTCCCGACGCGCGAATCGATTTCCAGGAAGGCAACCTTTTCGAGATTGACAGTGGTACGCCAGCGAAACCGTTCGACCTCGTCGTCTTCAACCCGCCGGGATGGCGGACCCCCTCGCCGTCCCTAAAGAGACGCCTGAGTACTTGTCAGGGCGCGCTCGAACTCGACTCGATGTTCTACGGAGAGACGGTTCTTGCGACTTTCCTACGCGATCTTCCCTACCACCTCACACCACGCGGACGGGCGATCGTTGGATTCAATTCACTACTGGGGATGCGAGATGTTCTCGCACCCCCAGTGCGCGCCGGCATGGACAATGACCGACCACGGCTTCGACGTCGGCTTTTGCGCCGCGTAGAGCTCCCCCTACTGCTCTATACGGACGAATGGGCTGCAGCCCGGGACGAACTGCTGCAGGAGATACGGGACGGTGGACGCCAGTACGGCGCCGAGTACGTCATGCGCGACCAGACTCTGTATTGGTACTACGACATCACCGAACTCACCGTCGCTGGCCCGACTGCGACCGATCGGGCCCGCGAGAGGCCCGAGAAGGGAACGGGTCGGAATGAGCCTGGCAGGTGACTTTCGAGGTACGTATGACGTGGTCGTCATCGGACTTGGAATCATGGGATCGGCGACCGTCGCACATCTGGCTGAACGCGGCGTCCGCGTCCTCGGCGTGGATGCCGGGCCGCCGGTTCACGGTCAGGGCTCGTCGCACGGACAGACCCGGATCTTTCGACGCGCCTACTGGGAAGGCGAGACCTTCCTCCCGCTCCTCGAACGGGCATACGTCGGGTGGCGAGACCTTGACGACGACCCGTTGGCGGACGGCCGGGTGATCCTGGCCGGTGGCGGGCTGTTTGTTGGGTCAACCAGTTCGCGGCTGGTGCGCGGGGCCAGGGAGACGGCCGCCGCGCGCGGAATCCGCCACGAGTACCTCGATGCCGCGGAGATCCGCGCGGCGTTTCCGGCGTTTCATGCCGCTGAGGACCAGGTCGGCGTCTTCGAGCCTGATGCCCTCATGCTCGCAGCCCAGACGGGTCGGCTCGCGTTCTTGTCACGCGCAGTCCACGCCGGCGCCCAGCTCGCGTACGGGCGGCGAGTGACTTCCCTCTCCGACCACGACTCATCGGTCACCGTTCACGAGGGCGCCGGCGCCATTTCCTGCGCTTCGGCCGTCGTGACGTCCGGCAGTTGGGCTGGCCTGCTCCTTCCTCACGATCTGTCCGGTCTCCTTCGCCCGATGCGGATTCCTGTCTTCGAACTCGATGTTGACCCGCATCGGGTAGCCGACTGTCAGCCCGGACGCCTTCCGGTCTTCCTCCTCGAAACTGCCGACGGGTCGCTCATCTACGGATTACCACCCTCACGAGCAGGCGGCGGGGTCAAAGTGGGGTTCCACAACCGGCAGCTCTCGCCCATGGACCCAGGCGCGCCACGCACACCCGCGACCGACGCCGAACGTCACGAGGTGTGGGCTGCCGTGCGGAGGCTTCTGCCCGGCCTACGGTCCACCGGCACCGGAACCGCGTGCGTCTACACGATGTCACCGAACGACGGGTTCCTGATCGGCATGTCCAGGGCCGTGCGTCACGTGTCCTACGCCAGTGTGTGCTCGGGGCACGGGTTCAAGTTCGCTCCGGCGGTCGGGGAAGCACTTGCCGAACTGGCCCTCGACGGGCACACCAGTGTCGACCTTTCGCCCTTCGAATCGCACGTGACGATCTGACATCCACGACTGTTCGAGCGCGACTCAGTGACAGGAGACATCGATATGAACCGGCGGGCGGAGTTGGCCTTCCTCGGGGTTCGGGGCCTGAGCGCCGCAGGGTACTTCCTCATTGTTCCCTTTCTCGCAATCTGGCTGATCGACGATCGGGGCATCTCCGGCGCTCAGGCGGCAACCGTCGTCGCGGTGTGCCTGTTCTGTGGGCGCACCGGGGCAATCGTGATGTCTCGGGTGATAACCCGAGTCGGACTGCACCGCTCGGTTCTGTTCGCTTACGTCTCTGCAGCGGCGACGCTCGTGACGATGGGAGCCTATTCGGGGGATTCCGTCGGCGTGTGGGTAGCCCTCGGGTCGGTGTTCGGCGTGGCCTTCTCGTCCGCGACCGCCGCACTCAAGGCGCTCGTCGTCGTCGCCTACGCACCCGAGCAGCAACTGTGGGCCTTCTCACGGCTCAACCTCGCGGTCAACTCGGGAGCCCCTGCTGGCGTCGCCGCGGGCGGGTGGCTGGTGGCCCACGCACCCGAGGCCTTCATCTGGGGCGGAGCCGCCTTGTACTCGGTCGCCGTCCTGCTCGTGTCCATGATCCCAAGCGCGACCCACGCAGCGCCTGCGGAACCCGACCGGCTCAGCCAGCAGGCCGGCCGGGTGGCACCACTTATTCTCTTCCTCGTCATCACCGGCCTGACCTGGGTGGCCTACGCTCAGGTGTTTACTGTGCTTCCGACCTTCGCCGCAAGCACAGTCGGACCCCAGGAAATCTCCTACCTTTTTGTGCTCAATTCGGTGATTGTCGTGGTCCTGCAGACGCCCGTGACGGCGGCGGTGAGGCGGTTTCGGAAATCGCGTCCGTTGCTCGCCGCGGCTACCGTCCTTCCAGTCTCGCAGCTTGCTCTCGGAGCCGCGGTGCTCGCGTTCGGGTTCACCGGACAGACATCGGTTGTCCTCGCGTACAGCGCGATGGTGTTGTTCAGTCTCACCGAGTTGGTGTGGGCTCCGGCGTTCGACTCGGAAGTGCCCAAGGTGAAGGGACGCTTCTCCGACGTCACGGCGTACGGGATTGCCGGTGCGACCCGCGGTGGCGCGGAGTCGCTCGGCTCCTGGGTCGGAATCGCCGTCGCGACATCGGCAGCCGTCACGTGGCCGACGAGCGCGATCGCCTTCTGGGCGTCAGCTGGTGGGCTGATCCTCGGCGCCGCCTACTTCGCCGCGACCGGGCTGGGCGAGCATCGCCGCACGTCCGGGCCGCGTTCCGCCGTACGCCTCCGTCACGGCGGCGCGGCACGGTGACCGGTGACCCGGCGCCGACCGCACGCGGGCACTCACGGTCACGACCGACGGAGCCGAGTGACGCGGCTCGCCCTCGCGCCCGACGACCTCACCCACCCACAACGAAAGGACCTGCCAGACATGAAGTACGTGGTTCCCGCCAAGCGCTCCTCGACAAGGGTGCCGGATAAGAACTTCCGGCCATTCGCCAACGGCAAGTCACTGATGGACATCATGGTCGAGAAGTACCTGCGCCTGGACGACGCCCAGCAGGTATACGTGTCGTCCGAGGACCCGTGGGTCGAGGAGTTCTGTGACCGGCACGGCGTCAACTACCTGCCGAGGCCGGAGCACCTCACCGCCAACTCCTACCCGTATCAGTCCGTGGTGAACCAGGTGTGCCAGCAGCTCCCGGGTGATGACGACGTCATGTGGTGCCACGCCACGGATCCATTTTTCGATGACCACGCCTCGGTCAAGGAGATGTGGACCACCCGAGCCGAGAACACCGACTCGCTGGTGGTGGTGTATCCGATGAAGGACTACCTCCTCGACGAGAATTTCAATCCGCTCGGGTTTGGCTTCGGGCCATGGCATCGCCCCTCCCAGGAACTGCCCACCTTCTACCTCTTCGGCCTTACCTGCTCCATCCTGACTCGGGCCGTGGCCACCTCGATCGGCGTTGTCGGGGCACACCCGCAGTGGTTTACCGCGACGAATCACACCATCGATATCGATACCCAGGACGAGTTCGATGTCGCGGCCCAACTGTACGAACTGACGCACCGATGACGACTCGGACGACGGCCGCAACGACGAGGACCTCGGATGACGATGCCGTACGGATGGCGCGCGCCGTCTCTGCGTTGGTGCGCGTCCCGAGTGTCAATCCGCTTCACCAAGGTCCGCGGGCGCTGGAAGCCGGCCCGGTCGGCGAAGCAGCGCTCGCCCACATCGTCGCTGACGAGTTGACCCGGCTGGGCGCCGACGACGTCATCCTCGACGAGGTCATGCCAGGCCGCCCCAACGTGTACGGAACGGTGCGCGGGAGGACCGACCGGCTCGTCGTTGTCGATGTGCACACCGACACGGTCTCGGTCGAACACATGACGGACGCGCCCTTCGACGGTCGAGTGGAGGCGGGGTTCGTCTGGGGGAGAGGCGCCCTGGACACCAAGGCCACCTTGGGGGTTCTGCTCACCCTGATTGATGACTGGCGCCGCGCCGGGCTCGCCCCCGAGCCAACGTTGCTCGTGGCCGCCACCGTGAGCGAGGAGGCTGGCGGCCTGCTCGGCGCTACCCGGTTCCGAACCTGGGCACAGGAGCACGATCTGCAGATCGACCAGATTCTTGTCGCTGAGCCGACCAACCTGCGGCCAGTCCACGGCCTGCGCTCCCTGGTCCTTGCCGAGATCACCACCCACGGGGTATCGGCCCACTCGGCACAGCCCCAATTGGGCGTCAATGCGGTCGAGGCGATGGCACCCGTCGTGGCGGCCATCACCCGGGAGGGCGACCGGCTGCAGTCCCGTCGGGGAGACACCGCGCTTGGCGGCGGCAGTATCTCCGTCACCCAGATAGCGGGTGGTCAGGGCAGCAACATCGTTCCCGACCGATGCTCGATCACGGTCGGGCGCAGGACCGTCCCGGGTGAGTCTCCAGCCGAGGTCCTGCGCCACCTCGATGACCTCGCGCGGGCTGCGAGTCCAGTACCGTGCACCACGAGGTCGTTGCTGCCGAACGCGCCTGATGGCCAACCGGGCTGGCCGGCCTTCTACCAAGACCCGGCGAGCGACGTGGTCACACTACTCGCCGAGGTCTGTGGCACCCGGCCGGATGTCGCTCCGTTCGGGGCGAACGCACTTCGCTACTCGGGTCTGGCACGCGAGGTCGTCGTCTTTGGGCCCGGCTCCATCGACTTGGCACACCAGGCAACCGAGCGGGTCGCGATTGCCGACCTGGCACGGGCCGCGGATGCCCTGAAGGCGTGGCTACAGCCCGCGCGTCCGCGAGTTCGACCATGACCGCGGCACCACCCACGGTGCGGCCCGGTGGCGAGTTCCGCTCGACGGAGGAAGTCATCGACCTGATCACCGAGCCCATCCAGCAATACACGCGAGGATGGATGCTCGACCCGAGCACGAATGATTACGGCGTCAGCCTCGGGTTCGAGACGGGGGCGCAGTTCTGGGTCGTCGGGAGGGCTGGGGTCTTGGGCTCCTGTCCCGCCGAGATCGCCGCCGCCGCCATTGCGTTCGAGGCGCTCCCGGTGGTGCGGGGAGCCTGGGATGCCGTCCCGACGGGACTGACCCATCGTGAGGTCGCCACGCACTATTGCGCCCAACCCGTTGCCTGGGCAGAGCGGGCGTTCGCAGACTTGGATGACGACACCGTCACCCGGGTCGATGCGCTGGGGAGTCGAGTAGTCGCGGCCGCACCGGCATCCCTCGGGGTTCTCTTCGCTGGATGGCGGCTTCTCCCCCGTCCCTCGTCGCTGCGCGGCCGGGTCGGGCTGACGATCCATCTGCTCCGAGAACTCCGAGGGGCTGCGCACATCTGCGCGATCTCCGCGTGCGGTCTCACTCCGCTCGACGCCGTCCTGGCGGCGCCCCATCCGCCGCCACGAACCGGACCGGCCTACGCGGAGCGGATGGGGTGGGTGGGCCCGTTCCGGAACCCGGCCGAGATCCGGGACGCTCGCCTCCGCGCCGAACAACTCACCACGACCATTCTCGCGCCGTTCTACGACGTGCTCTCCCCGAACGAACTCGAGGACCTCAGTTCGTCCCTGGTTCACCTCTGTACCCATGGGCTCGGCGGGGCACGCCCATGACCGGGGCACACCGAGAACCCACCTCCGACCTGCGTCCCCTGCCCCGACGCTACGACCGCGTGCTGGTGGTGACCGCCCATCCGGACGATGCGGAGTACGCCTTTGGCGGGACGCTCGCTCGGCTCGTCGAGTGCGGGAGCGACGTGGTGTATTCAGTGTGCACCGACGGCACCCTTGGCGGCGAGGATCCCAGCGTCTCAGCGACCGACCTCGCCGACCGCCGACGAGCCGAGCAACGCCGCGCAGCAGCCCGTCTCGGGGTCGGAACAGTGACCTTCCTGGGCCTTGACGACGGTGCGCTGGTGGCCGACCTCGGGCTCCGGATGACGCTCAGCAGGGTGATCCGCTCGGTTCGGCCGGACCTCCTCCTCACCCACCAACCGCTGCGGTCGCTCGTCTTCCCGATCGGCGCTTCCCACCCCGACCACCTCGCCGTTGGTGAGGCAGCGATGTGCGCCGCGTTCCCAGACTCAGGCAACCCACGCGCGTTTCCCGAGCTACTCGAGGAGGGACTCGCCCCCCACGCCGTGTCCGAGATCTGGGTGCCAGGGCTGGAGCACACGTCGTTCCACGTCGGGCTCGAACGCTGGCATGCGGAGGCGAAGGCGGAAGCGATTCTTTGCCACCAAAGCCAGTTCGAGAGGTCACCGTCCCCCGCCGAGGACATTCACTGGGTCTGGGACCGGATGGCACTGTACGGCCCGGCTGCGGAGGCGGAGTGGGCCGAAGGATTTGTGCGGATCGTCTGCGGAACGGCGGCAGGGCCGGTCGACTGACGGATGTGAGATCACCCGTGCGACGAGCCTGGCCGACCGGCAACAGTCAGGGCTACACACAGCCGATGTCAACTCACCCATAGAAAGGTCCGTGTGACGATGAGTGCACCACGGATGGACGCGACCCCGGGGACCGTTCCCGCCTTCCTCCTCTACGGCAGCAACAAGGTCCTCACGCGGTACCCGGAGTTGTACCGCACGCTGAAGGACCGAGGCCTCACCCCCCTGGTCCTGACCGAGCCCGACGAGCGGGAGGGTCGACTTCCTCAACTCATGAACGACCCTTCCCACCTCTTGTCGTCGATCGGCGAGGTCGGATTTCACGAGCGTGACGACCTCGATGGGATCCTGCACACCGTCGCGCAGTGGACTGATCGCTACTCCATCGCTGGCGGATTCTCGATCGGCGAGTACTTCGTGGAGGCGTCGGTCGTCGTGAACGACTACCTCGGCGTTCCCACACCCGGACTACGCGCCGGGCGAGTGTGCCGAAACAAGCACCTCCAGCGGGTGTATCTCGCGGATTTCTCACCGCGATCGTGGATGGTCACGCCGAAGCGTCGTGCTGATGATTCAGCCCTGCCCGACCTGGCGGACGGAGTCATCAAACCGGTAGGACGCAACTCGAGCTCTGGCGTCTATCGCTTCACCGGCCGCACGGACATGCGGCGGCACCTTTGCTCCTACCCCGACCATGAGGTGTTGCTCGTCGAAGAATTCGTCGAGGGCAACGAAGTCTCCGTCGAGGCACTCGTCCAGCACGGAAAGGTCATATTCTCAGGGATCACCCAAAAATTTGTCGGAGACGGGTTCGTCGAGGTGGGCCATGAGTTCCCCGCAGATCTCTCCCCGGCCCATACTCGCGCCCTCCTCGATGCAAACGAACGGATCCTCGCGCGGCTGGACTTTCGCGACGGAATCTCGCACGCGGAGTTCAAGATAACGAATGAGGGTGAGGTGCGCCTGATGGAGATTGCCGCGCGGTTCCCCGGCGACAGCATCGTCGGCCTGTACAACCTCGCAACCGGCGCGGCACTCACTACCGCGATCGTCGACATCGCCCTTGGCTATCCCGCGGCCCATCCCGAACCAGTTCGCCACGCAAAGCAGGTCTTTGTTGTCCCGGAGCCGGGGACACTCACCGATGTCGTCGCCGGGGGCGACCTAGGTACGGAGGTGAGGTGGTACGACGAGGCGTGGATGTGGCCGGAACTCCTCGAGACTTCTGCTGATGCGCCCCCGGAACTTCGCGTCATCATGTGCGACAAGGCCGTCGGGGACGCGGTCGGAGAGATGGAGAACTCCTTTGATCGGGTTCTCACCTTCGTTGTCGATGCCCCGACCCGTCGCGAACTCCGTGAGTTCGCGACCACTGTTGAAGCCGCGATCGACGTCCGAACAGTTCCCTGACGTCGTCATCCCGGATCCACCGAGCCGGGCTGACGCGCCGGGGTCACCGGGGTCGCCGGGGTCGCCGGCCCCGAGAGTTTGGACACGCCAGCCCCCTCGGTGTGTGACTCGGACCTGCGCTGCTGGCATCCTCTGCACCGTGACCTCGCGCCCTCGCCGTTTCGCGCCATCGCCAGTGCAGTCCAGACGACCCGACCCACTCGTGTGGAGTCAGGCCCTCAAGGAAGCCGGCGGCGACGCCCGCCGCCTCAAACTTCTCGCCGACGGAACGGTGCTCGTCCTCAGGCGAGTCGACACCTGACCAGAAGACTCGGGTACACCTCGTGAGGGAGCGTGTGGGTCACCACGTGAGCGCGAAGACGACCCGAACGCTGGCCACGATGATGCGCTCGCCGGGGACTGGCAGCCGGTGGCGGTCGAGGTCGAACCAGAGGCCTTCGTCGCAGAGGTGGACGTACCACCGCTGACCGTCCGACTCGACATACGGGTCGGAGATGATCCGCACATCGACGACCCACTTCGTCGGCGCGATGATCACCGCAGCCCGGCCGATCAGGTCGGTACTCTCGCCGGTGATCGGCTGGAATGTCGGTGCGGGGGGCGGCGCGACCGGGACAAACAGGTCGCCCTCCGGCGTCAACTCGGGATACCGGGCAATCTCCAACACGACGTGGCCCACCTCCTCACCACCAACGGGCACACCGCCCCAGAATGCCCGACGCCGCCGACATCCGCTCGGCCGGTCGGGCGCATCGCCATCCGACAATCCTGCGCAACGCTACCCCTGCGCTCCGAACTACGCGGCTGCCGTCGATGGTCGCTCCAGGTCGGCGCCGCGGGCCCGGAGCCAGGGAACCGGGTCGACCGCCGTGCCGTTGGCGCGGACCTCGAGATGGAGGTGATTTCCGGTGGAGCGGCCGGTGGACCCGACCCGCCCGATGACTGTGCCCACCGGCACTACCGTACCGGCCCGGGTAGTGATGGCGGAGAGGTGCGCGTACGCGGTACTGACACCGCCACCATGGTCCACGACGACGATATTGCCGTATGAACCCTGCGCCCCGGCGAACGTGACTCGCCCCGCATGCGCAGCGGTCACCGGCGTGCCGCCCGCGGCGGCGAGATCGACACCGGCGTGCTTCTTGAGGATGCCGAGCGTGGGGTGAACGCGGACACCGAACGGGCTGGTCACCGTGTACTGCCCGGCCGGGAGCGGAAGCCGCCACGGGCCCGCGCCGATGCCGGCACCGATCGCGGTACACACCTCCGCCGTGGCGCTGTCGGCGATGGTGAGGTCACCACCGATCAGGTCACTGACGATCGAGACGGCCTCGGACTCCCACTTGGCGTAGGCGCTGGGGAAACCCGAACGCTGCACGGCCTGGGCGGCGACGGTCACCGACATCGCCTGCCACCCGCCGATATCGACCAGGCCGGGGTTGGTGGTGTGGGTCGCCTGCCCGTAGAACGCCAGCGCAGACAACCGCGGGTCCCTGATCTGCGCCGCGGTGCCCCAGCCGGTGCTCGGGCGTTGCTGGAACAGGCCGAGCGAGTCACGGTCGCCGTAGT
>JBOFLG010000271.1:0-5276 GCA_051657745.1 Dermatophilaceae bacterium
CGAGCGGGGTCCCCGGACAGCCCGGCGCTCGGCCAGCGCACCGTCCCGACGACGAAGGACTGGGAAACGTACACGATCCTGACGATCCCGGTCGAGAAGCCGGGCGAGGGCCAGTTGGTGCTCACCTTCTCCGGTGGCACCCCCGGTAACGACCTCCTGGACATCGACAGCTTCACCGTCGAGCGCTGAACCACGCTGTGCCCGCAGCGCTGAACCACGCTGTGCCCGCAGCGCTGAACCACGCTGTGTCGGCAGCGCTGGAACATCCTGTGCCCGCGGCGCTGAGCCACGCTGTGTCGGCAGCGGCCGTCGGCGTCATCCGGTGATGGCAACCATGGCGCGGTACACGTCGACCCCGTCGATCTGCGGGTGGTCCGTCCCCGCTTCTGCGAGGTGCGCCAGTAACTCGGGAACGGGCCGGATGCCGTACTCCACCAGGTAGTACGTGAGTGCGTCGGTCCACACCCAGGTCCCGTCGGTGCGGAACGTCAACGGCACCACCGGGCCGCGCTCCGGAGCGAGGATGTCGATCGTGCCCATCGGCGTGGTCAGCAGCGCCGCACCGGAATTGAGATACGCGGCGAGGCGCTCCCGCTCGGCGATGTCGTCGATCCTCGGGTGGTCGTCGTCGAAGGCGGGCTCGCCATCATCATCGATCCGGTCGAACACGTCGGCGACGAGGATCTCCCGATCGGGGGAGGCCGCCCACAGGAGCGAGCCGTCGGTGAGCGCCATCCGGACGTAGGTCGGGAGGTCCTCGCCGGTCGCGTGGCATTCCACCTGTGGGGTGGGGTCACCGGCATCCCTGAGGGCCTGGCCGACGAGCGCAGCGGTCGCGACGCGGGACTCGAGCGTGGCGACCTCCACGATGTAGACCGGTCGCGGTGGTGGCCATGGGGATCCGTCTGCGGGCCGCCGCCAGGACCGCCAGAGCCCTCGAACCGGGCCAGCGCCGCTGCCGGTCGTGATCGTGGTGGTGCCCTTTGTGGACCGGTTCGCGGTGGTGCTGCCCTTCTTGGCGCGGCCCTTGCCGGCGCGGGACTTGCCGGCCCGGCCTGCGCTGGCGCTGCTGGTGCCGCTGGCCGCGGCCACCGCGGCGGCGTCGGCAGAACCGGCATCCGGCGCGTCGTCGGGCCGCTCGCCGAACACGAACGGCGGCGGCACCTCTGACACGACGACCTCGGCCTCGGCCAGCACGGTGGGGTCCGCGCCGCCCGTGGACAGCAGGCTCGCCAGGACGGGAATATCCTGCTCGCGCAGCGGAACCCGGTAGGTCAGCGCCGCGACGGTCACCGCCCGCGCGACGTCGACCACGCGCCCCTCGGCGAGCCATGTTCGAGCCGAGGGGAGCAGATCGTCCGGGGCCCGGCCGGCCAGGTGCCGGAGCAGGTCATGGCAGGCGGCCTCGGAGCCCGGGGCGAGGTCGGATGCAGCGCCGGTGTCAGTGCCGGATGCAGCACCGGTGTCAGGCGCAGCGTCGGTGCTGGGAGGCGGGGACGGGTCGTGGTCGGCGGTCATCGCGGTGGCCTTTCGTCTGGGTGGGTCAGAGTACGGGGATGGTGGCGAGGTAGCCATCGTCGCCGACGTGCGCGATACACAGAGGTCGCAGGGTGCGGTCGCCGAAGTCGTAGGTCTGGCCACTCTCGCTGATGACGACGACACGCAGGCCGGGAATGTCGTTGGCGAGCGCCGGAAGGAGGCTGAGCACCTCGGGGGGCGCCTCCCCCGTGCGGATCAGCCGGGGAATGTCCTGGTAGATGTCGAGGATCTCCTCGTTGGACCGGCCGGGGTTCGCGTCGCGGAGCCCGCTGAGGACGGCGCGAGCGAGCCCCTGCGCAGCGCGGTCATACGCTGTGGCAAAGACCTCGCGCAACTCGGTCACTGCGGGGTGGGTGACTGCGTCGGTGTCCCACTGCTGGATGGTCCCGCCGAGCGCGGTGCCGAAGATGGCGTGCAGGTAGTTGTCGCCGCCGCCGGTGGTGGGTACCGGCATCCGGCCATGCTGTGCCAGGGTGTCGCGCTGGGCCGTGCCGAATATGTGGCCGTCCACTTGCTCGGGGATCTCCTCGGGCGGCACGGAACGCGTCTCGCCCGCTCTGACGATCTCGACCACCTGGTCGGCCGGTATCTCCGGGTCGTCGGCGGTGGTCAGGGTCTGGAGTTCCGCACGGTCAGTGCGGAGTTCACCGCTGAGGAGGTCGAGGATGAGCCCGGACTCGGGGCGGAGCAGCATGAGCATCTGGTTCGCCGCAGTCCATCTGCTCGGGGAGACCAGGGTGCCGTCGGCCAGCAGGATGCCGGCGTCGTCGTCGCCGTCGGGGTCGCCCTCGGTCCAGGACCAGTCGTGGCGGCCAGGCGTGATTGGCTGCGGGCCGAGCACGAGGTCGCGCATCAGAACGGCGGAGTCCGGGCCTGCGGCCTGCCTTTCGGCGAGATCAGCAGGAACCCCAGCGGGCACGTCCTCCCGTCTGGTTTCGGGGAAGATCTGCCCAGGTACATCGTCCGGCGCATCGGGCGCCAGGGGGGCCGGCGGCACGGGGTTGCCCTGCGAGTCGAAGAGCAGGTAACTCCAAACGGACGTGACCTGGGGTTCTCTGAGGTGGGCGGGAGCGTCGTCGCCGTGGGTCCACACCAGGTTCCGTTGGGCGTCGACCCAGTGGATCGTTCCCTGGTAGTTGACCACAAGGACGCTGTGGGAGTTGCGGTCTTCCCCGTGGGCGAACTCGACCAGCGCAGCGGAGCCGGGGCCGGTGTCGCTGACCGCTCGGGCGACCTGGTCGAGGTCGGTCTGCGCCGTCCCGGTGGTGATGAGCGCCGTCGTCACCCCACCGGCGATCTGCATCGCGGCCAACTCCAGCGGCAAGTACTCCGCATTGGTGTTGCCACGGTCGGCAGCAGGAACGGGGTCGCCGAACCAGGTGGACAGCGCCGACATCACGCAGTCAAGGCAGTTCCGGTTGCGGTGTTCGCCCTGCGGGTGGTCAGCGGGCCGGTGTCCGGGGTTGATGTGGGGGACCCAGCCGCTGGTGGGGTCGGGGTGTCGGAGGAGGTAGCCGTCCGGGCCGGTGACAGCGGCGAGTAGTCGGTCGCGTTCTTCCTGGGTGGGGTTGCGGCGCTCGTCGGCTTCGGGTGGGCGAATCTCCTCCCAGGTGAGGTTCTCGGCGAACCCGGTGCCGCGAGTGCCGTTGCGGGAGTGATCGGTTGCGTGGTCGCCGGGGGCATCGTCGTCACCCAGGGCGACGGGCTCCGCGACGGCCGGGGCGACGGGCTCCGCGACGGCCGGGGCGTCATCCGCATCATCCGGATTCGAGGTGCCGGGGTTGGCGTTCGGGTTCGTGGCGCCGGGGTCTGCGCCCGGGTTCTCGGCATCCGGGGGTGCGGAACTCGAGGTGTCGTGTTCCGGGCTGGGTTCGTGAGGGTGGGCGGCGTCGCGTGGCGGCGGCTGGTCCTCCGAGTCGGTGGCTGCCGGGGCGGGAATGGTGGCGAGATAGGTTCCGTCGTCGACCCGCGCGATGTAGCGGGCCGGCCGGACAGTATCGCCGTAGTGCTCTTCGTCGCCCTTCTCGGTGACGACGACGACATGAACATTGACGACGTACGTGGTGAGCATGGGGAAGCACCTGGTCACCTCGGTCGCCGCTCGTCCGGTGCGGATTCGCGAGGGGGCGTGCTGGTGGAAGTACCCTGGGACGTAGGTCGCGAGTCGGTCGGAAACGCTCCGGTTCCGGTAGGCCTGGGCGAAGTTCGCGCGGAAGCCGGTGGCTGCCGGGTGGTGCACTGGGCCGGTGTCGTCGATGCGGGTGGTGCCGCCGAACGCCGTGCCGAGCAGGGCATGCAGGTAGTTGTCGCTGCCGTCGGCGGTGGTGTCCAGTGGTAGTCGGCCGAGCCGTGCCAGGGTCGCCCGCTGGCCTGCCCCGAGCGAGCGACCGCCGACCTGCTCCGGGATCTGTTCGAGGGTGACGGCGGAGCAGGTGCTCGCGGTCACGACCGCACGCACCTGCTCCGCAGGCAGTTCCGGGTCCGTGTCCGTGGCCACGTTCCGGAGTACGTCGGGGGCGGTGTGGAGTTCACCGGTGAGGGGGTCGAAGATGAGCCCGTTTTCCGGGCGGAGCAGCAGCCAGCGCGACGATCGGGTCCAGCGGGTCAGGGGGATCAGGGCTCCACCCGCTAGGTGGATGCCGGCACCGGACCAGGACCAGTCGTGGCGGCCGGGTGTGGTCAGCGGCGGGCTAAGCCTGAGGTGGCGCATCAGGTCGGCGGCGTCGGAGTTGGCTTCCCGGACCGGTGTTTCGACGCCGGGGTGTGCTGTTCCGATGTCGGGATTCGCGCTCCCCACCCGGTCCAGCGCTGCGAGGTTCGGAGCCGGTAGGACGCGTGCGAGGTTCTCCAGGCGGATCTCGCCGGGCCCATTCCCCACAGATGCGCCGTGCGCCTCCGAGGTCAGCGGCACCGGCCGCCCCTGCGGGTCGAACAACACGTAGTAGCCGACGGACTCGAACCGGGCAGAGTGGAACTTGCTCACGAGTTCGAGGGGGACGTCGGTGGGGCCCGACCAGGTGGTGGCGCTCTGGGCGTCGATCCAGTGGATGGTTGCATGATGGTTGACGGCGAGGATGACATGGCTCGCAGAGCGTCGTGAACCGTGGATCATCAGGCTTGCCGCGGAGCCGTGGCCGATGGTGCGGAGCGCGCGAGCGATATGGTCGAGGTCGGTGCCGAACTCGCCGGTTGTGGTGAGGTCGATCTCGGTTCCGCCGCTCATCTGCATGGCCGCGAACTGCAGCGGCCAATACTCGGCATCTGCAAAGTCCTGGTCGGCGGCGGGGACGGGGTGGCCGAACCAGGTGGACAGGGCCGATATGACGCAGTCGACGCAGTTTTTGTGGCGGCGCCCGGGCTGCCCGGGTGCGGGTCGTCGGTGGCCGGGGTTGATGTAGGGGACCCAGCCGAGGGTGGGGTCGGGGTGTGGGAGTGGTTGGCCGTACTGGTCCATGGGGAGGACGGCGAGGAGCTTGTCGCGGTCGTGCTCGGTGGGTTCGCGGTGCTCGTCTTGGCGTGGGCGGAGTTCGTCCCAGGTGATGTCGTCGGCGAATCCGGTGTCGTGGGGGGCGTTGTCGGAGTGGTGGGCGTCGGTGTCGGTGTCGGGGGTGGGGTCGGCGCCGGGTGGGGTGTGGCCGGGGGGTGGTGTGGGGATGGTGGCGGCGTAGCCGTGGTCGAGTTCGACGATGTGGTGTGGGGGGAGGTCGGGGTTGCCGTGGTGGTGGGTGGTGCCGTCG
>JBOFLG010000272.1:0-3280 GCA_051657745.1 Dermatophilaceae bacterium
GGGCCTCGGTGTACCCGAACGAGCCGATCTGCGGGTGGCAGTAGGTGGCCCGCGGCACGAAGTCGTACTCGACGGGCATCGTGTCGACGCCGCCGATGGTCTCGGCCGCGACGATGGCCTGCGCGGATGCCGTGTGCGCGAGCATGAGCTTGCCGGTGCAGTCGCCGATGGCGTAGATGTTCGGCACGTTCGTGCGGCAGTACTCGTCGATGGCGACGGCGCCGCGGTCGGTGAGCTGCACCCCGGTGGCCTCCAGCCCGTAGCCCTCGGTGCGCGGCGCGAACCCGATCGCCGACATGAACTTGCCGGCCTCGAGCACCGTGGAGTCGCCACCCGCTGCCGGTGAGACCGTGACCCGCACACCCGAGCCGGTGTCCTCGACACTCTCGACCTTCGTCGAGAGCATGACCTTCACCCCGAGCTTCTTGTACTGCCGGGCCAGCTCCTTGGAGACGTCGGCGTCCTCGGTGGGCACCATCCGGTCGAGGAACTCGACGATCGTGACGTCGACGCCGAAGCTCTTCATCACGTAGGCGAACTCGACGCCGATGGCCCCCGACCCCGCGATGACGATCGACTCGGGGAGCGTCTCGTCGAGAATCTGCTCCTCGTAGGTGACCACGTTCGGCGACACCTCGACCCCGGGGATCATCCGGGTCAGCGCGCCGGTTGCGACGACCAGGTGGTCGAACGTGATGGTGCGGGTCGAGCCGTCGTTCAGCGCGACCTCGACCGAGGTGGCCGAGGTGAGCGTGCCCCAGCCGTCGACCTCCTCGACCTTGTTCTTCTTCATCAGGTAGTGCACGCCCTTGACGATGGTGGCGGACACCGTGCGCGAGCGAGCATGGGTGGCGCCGTACTTCATCGTCGCTTCGCCCTCGATACCGAAGACGTCCTTCTGGTGCTGCAGGGTATGCGCGAGCTCGGCGTTCTTGATCAGTGCCTTGCTCGGGATGCAGCCGACGTTGAGGCAGACCCCACCCCAGTACTTCTTCTCGACCACGGCAACCTTCTTGCCCAGCTGCGCGGCGCGGATCGCCGCCACGTAGCCACCCGGACCGGCACCAAGCACGAGGACGTCGACATCAGGCATGCCGCTCACCCTATCCAGCGCTGGACCCGCCCTCGGCATGGGCCGCCGCCCGCGAGTGATCAACCCGGGCCAGGCTGCCCCGCCGCCCGCGAGTGATCGACCGAGCCGCCCGGGCCCGGCAGCCCCGGCGCTACACCAGAACCTGGGCGAGACACCCCGGAGTTCCTGGTGCCTCGCTCCAGGTTCTGGCACGGAGCGAAAAATTCGGGGCTCAGAGGTCGGGGAACCAGATCGCGATCTCCCGGGCCGCGGACTCCGGCGAGTCGGAGCCGTGCACGATGTTCTGCTGCACCGGCAGGCCCCAGTCGCGGCCGAGGTCGCCGCGGATCGTGCCGGGCAGTGCGGCAGTCGGATCGGTTGCACCGGCCAACGCGCGAAAGCCCTCGATGCAGCGGTGCCCCTCGACCACCACGGCCGTCACCGGCCCGGATGACATGAACTCCACGAGCGGCGCGAAGAACGGTTTGCCCTCGTGCTCGGCATAGTGCACCCGGAGCAGCTCGACCGTCGGGGTGAGCACAGCCAGGGCTGCCAGGCGGTAGCCCTTGGCCTCGATGCGGCGCAGCACCTCGCCGGTGAGGCCACGTGCGACACCGTCAGGTTTGACAAGGACAAGGGAGCGTTCGTTGGTCACCGGCACACCCTAGCCACCAGCGCCGGAGGCCCCGAGGCCGCCGATCGGATGCCGCACGACGTCACCGAAGCCGGGCGGTCGACGCTCTCACGGCGCGGATGCAGCCTGGCCCGCCTCGCCACCCGAGCCCGCCTCGCCACCCGAGCCCGCCTCGCCCGGCGCAGCCGCCTCCCGCTCGGCGACGAGGCGGTCGACTCGCCGGCCCTGGACGAGCATCAGCACCCACAACCCGGTGAAGATCGCCGCGACGCCTGCCATCGCGGGCACGATGACCGCACAGGCCCAGGTGAGCACCTGCACCAGCCAGCCGACGGTGATACCGAACGGCCGCCGCATCAAACCGGCGGCACCCATGGCCAGTATCGCGAGACCGAGGCCACCCCACAGCAGGCGCGAACCGTCATCCGGGCGGCCGTCCGCGAGCGCAACGGCACGGGCGGCGAGAGCGAAGAACGACAGGATGATGGCCTGCCCGATGAGCACCAGAGCGAGCAGCCGGAAGGTGAACTTCCCCTGCCGCCCGTAGAGGAGCAGCGCCTTCATCGCTGGGTCTTCGGGCAGGCCATATGCATCACTGGCCCAGGGTAGGCGCGGCGGCATCCTCCTCCGGCGCCAGGCCCAACTTCTCGCGCTGGCGGCGAGTGCCGCCGACGATGCGGGCCGGGGTGTCCTCGCCGTATTCATGTTCGTGGCCGGTGAGCACACCACCGTCCTCGTTGCGCACCCGGAACGGCGCGGCACCGGGGACGCTGGGCGCGTGTCGGCTCTCACCGCGAGTCCGCCTCAGCGACAACCCGATCGAGACCCCGATGATCGTCGCGATGACGGCCAGCGAGACGGTGGTCGGGATGTAGTAGACGTCGATCTTCAGCAGCATCTTGATGCCCACCCAGATGAGCACGAGCGCCAAGCCAACCTTGAGGTAGACGAACCGGTGCACGAGGTCAGCGAGCAGGAAGTACATGGCTCGCAGGCCGAGAATCGCGAACGCGTTGGCCGTGAAGACCAGGAACACCTCGTCGGTGACCGCGAAAATCGCCGGGATCGAGTCGACCGCGAAGATGATGTCGGTGACCTCGACAAGCACGAGCACGGCGAGCAGCGGAGTCGCCACGATGACCCCGCCTCGGCGGATCCAGAACCGCTGACCGCGGTACTCGTCGATCATCGGCACCCACCGGCGGAACACCTTCAGGGTGCGGGACTGCGCCGGGTCGATGTGCGTGTTGCGCTGCCTCAGCATCTTGTAGCCGGTGATGAGCAGGAACGCGGCGAAGATGTAGAGGATCCAGGAGAAACTCGCGATCAGCGCCGACCCGCCGGCGATGAAGACCGCGCGAAAGACCAGCGCACCAAGCACGCCGTAGAACAGCACCCGATGCTGGTACTCCCGGGGGACGGCGAAGAAGGTGAAGATGATGGCCCAGACGAACACGTTGTCGACGGCGAGCGACTTCTCGATGAGGTAGCCGGCGAAGTACTGCTGGCCGAACTCGGAGCCGTAGATCGACCAGATCAGGGCACCGAACGCCACCCCGAACGCGACCCAGACA
>JBOFLG010000273.1:0-2017 GCA_051657745.1 Dermatophilaceae bacterium
CCACCCACGCCCTGGACGGCGACAAGCCCACCAGACCGCCCGGACCCACCGAACCGCCCGAGCCGGGACCGCCGGGACCGGTCGCTGCGGCCTGACCGCCCCGAACCCCTGACCCGCGGGCTCCACCGCCTGGCGTGCTGGCCGCGTCGCCGGTGAGGACGGGCACCCCCAAGGTGACCTTCGCCGACACTGTCACGTTGCGCAGCAGCAGATCCCCGAACGCGTCCGCGCGGGCCTGGTCCACGGACAGGCCCGGGTCCATCCGGCGGTAGTCAGCAGCAACGTTCTCGACCGCGGACCACGCCACCGCAGCAGTCGCGCTCGGCAACACCGCCGACACCTCCGCCAACCCGTCCTCCGCACCGGGACGGACCTCGACGTACCGGCCCCGCTTCGCCCGCTCCACGTGGGCGGCGACCTGGTCGGCGGCGACCCGCCCAGCCACCCGACGCACGGTGCGGGTCACCTCCGCCGGGTCGAGCTCCGCGAGCCGAGCCGCGAGCTGGTCATCCACCGCCGCGCAGGCATCGAGGTCGAGCCCGTCGCACGCGTCGAGCACCTTGTGCGCGGCCGCCGACCCGAGGTCACCGGAGAGCAGCACGTCACGGACCTTCGGGAAGCGTTCCCCGAGGGAGGCACCCAGCCGGACCTTCCGCCCGGCCAGCCCTTCCGTCACCCGGGTCTCCAGGCACGCCATCGAGGCCGACATCGGCGACATGAACCCCACCGGATGCACCCGCTCGACGAACCCGCCAGAAACCGGCCGCTCCTCCACCCGGGCACCCCACGCCAGCGCCACCGCCTGTGCGCCTTCTACCGCGTTGACCAGCCTCTGCAACTCCCCACCGACCTCGAACGCCTCCACCACCGAGAGCGCCGACCCCTCGGCAACCAGCTCACGACCGAGCGCCACGCACTCCGCGCGCAGTGCCGCGATGCGACTGCTGAGGTTTCCTCGGTCCATACCTCGACTCTACCCGTACAAATGTACGAAAACAAGAATCGTGGATGACGAGTCTCGTTGATCCTCAGCCAGTTCGGCTCTCCAACGAGAAGCGGGACGGACGCCGGCCACGGCGCAGGCAGCCTCGGCCGAACGGCAGTCTCAGAGCCGGATGGCGCGCCCGCTCACCACGAGGTGCACCTCGTCGCACGCCGCCGCGACCTGCTGGTTGACCATCCCGAGCAGGTCGCGGAACAGCCGGCCCGAGCGGTGCGCCGGCACCACCCCCAGGCCCACCTCGTTGGTCACCAGCACCACGTCGTCGCGCGCTGCGAGGGCGGCCACCACCTCGTCGAGGAGCGACCGCACGGCGTCGGTCACCTCGGCCGCCGGTGCAGGCCAGAGGTCGCGCTCGTCGAGGATGCCGGTGAGCCAGGTGCCGAGGCAGTCCACCAGCACCGCGCTGCCCGACTGCGCCAGGCTGCCCGACTGCGCTGGGCCGGGTGGGCGCACCGGGCGGATGGTCGGCACCGGGTTGCCGGTGTGCGGGGTGTCGCCTGTGGGCACGGTGTCGTCTAGGGGTACCGGGTTCTCGGCGGACAGGGCGCCGGCGAGGTCGCGGGTCTCGAGGGTGGTCCAGGATGCGGGCCTTCGGGCCCGGTGCGCCGCGATGCGGGCGGCCCAGTCGGGGTCGTCGTCATCCTCGGGGCTCGGGCCCGGCGCCACGTAGGTGACCCGGCTCGCGTCGGCGAGCAACGCCTCGGCATGCCGCGACTTCCCGGACCGCACCCCGCCCGTGACCAGGATCCTCACCACAGAACCTCAACCTTCACGACCGTTCCCCGCGGCTCTCGACCCAGCGCACGGCCGCGTCGACATCGTGGATGACAGCAACGCCCGGTGGGGGAGCGGGCCGACGCACCACGACGACCGGCACCCCGCGCCGCGCTGCGGCATCCAGCTTGGCGACGGTGAGGCTGCCACCGGAGTCCTTGGTGACCAGCACGTCGCAGCCGTGGCGCTCCTGGAGCGCCAGTTCGCCATCCAGCGGGTAGGGGCCGCGGTCGAGCAGGA
>JBOFLG010000274.1:0-8037 GCA_051657745.1 Dermatophilaceae bacterium
GTGGAGACCCGAGCGTCCTCGCTCCAGATCGTGCCGTGGCCGCCCCCGGAGAGCGGCACCTGCTCGCCGTTTCGGAGCGGGAAGAACTCCTCGACCCGGATGCCGAGCAGCTCGCGGAACGCCCCCGGATACCCGCCGAGGCGCACGTTGTCGTCCCGATCGCTGATCCCGGAGAAGTAGGTGACCAGCACCTGGGCGCCCCCCTCGGCCGCCGCGCGCACGGCATCCGCCTGGGCGTCGGAGACCAGATACAGGGTCGGCACCACGACCACCCGGTAGTCGGACAGGTCGGTGTCGGGGTGCACGACGTCGCAGGTGACGCCGCGAGCCCGAAGCAGCCGGTGCATCGTGTGCGCGGCCGCGACCGGGTCGAGGGCGCTGCTCGGCAGGCCCGGGCCCGACGCCGCCCACATCGAGTCGTAGTCGAACAGGATCGCCACCTCGGCCTCGACCCGGGAGCCGAGTAGTTCGCCGAGCCGGGACGCCACCTCGCCGAGCCGGCAGACCTCCCGGAAGCGGTCGCTGTGCTCGCCAGCGTGCGGCACCAGCGCCGAGTGGAACTTCTCGGACCCGGCCCGCGACTGCCGCCACTGGAAGAAGCCGATCGTGTCGGCGCCGCGCGCGACGTGCGCGAGCGAGTCCAGCAGGGTCTGCCCGGGCGGCTTGGCGAGGTTGACCGGCTGCCAGTTGACCGCACTCGTGGAGTGCTCCATCAGCAGCCACGGACGCCCACCCGCCAGGCCGCGGGTGAGGTCGCCGTGAAACGACAGCTCGGCGTGTGGGTGGGGCAGGTCGTGGTCGAGATAGTGGTCGGTGCTGACGATGTCCTGGTGCGCGGCCCAGCGCGAGTAGTCGAGGTGGCGAAAGCTGCTGAGCGTCATGAAGTTCGTCGTGACCGGCACGGTCTCGGAATGCCGCCGGATGACGTCCTTCTCGGCGAGGAAGAAGTCGAGCAGGGTGTCGGAGCCGAAGCGGCGGAAGTCGAGCACGTGGGTGGGGTTGCCGAGGGTGGTGGTGAGTCTCGGTGGAAGCACCTCGTCCCAGGCGGAGTAGCGCTGGCTCCAGAAGGCGGTTCCCCAGGCGTCATTGAGCTGGCCCAGCGTGCCGTAGCGGCGCTCGAGCCATCGGCGGAACGCGACGGCGCAGGTGTCGCAGTAACACGGGAGGTTGTGGCAGGCGTACTCGTTGGAGACGTGCCACATGGCCAGTGCCGGGTGGGTGGCGTAGCGGGCTGCGACCCGGTCGGTGTGGGCGAGAGCGAGATCACGGAAGACCGGAGAGCTCGGGCACCACGCTTGGCGGGAGCCCGGCCACCGGGTGCGGCCTTCGTGGTCGACGGGCAGGATCCCGGGGTGCGCGGCGGACAGCCAGGGCGGTGGGGTGGCGGTGCCGGTGGCGAGGTCGACCGCGATGTCGTGGGCGTGCAGCAGGTCCATGACCTCGTCGAGCCAGCCGACGGTGTACTCGCCCTGGGTCGGCTCCAGCCAGGACCAGGAGAACACCCCGAGGGTGACGAACGAGACTCCGGCGGTGCGCATCAGCCGCAGGTCGTCGTGCCACACCTCGCGGGGCCACTGCTCGGGGTTGTAGTCGCCACCGACGGCGACGCGGTCACCGGGCCACCCACGCATGGCGCCTAGTCTCTGACGTCTTTTGAAAAATTGTCAACAACTATCAACATCTGGCCGACCGGCTCTGGCCGCCGTGGCGGGCGGTCGTCATCCGCGGCAGGTCGCCCGAACCGGCCACTCTTCGTGCTGGATTACGGTGTGGACACGACGTCGGCGAGTGCTTGACACGCACGGCCACCAGAGACAGACTCGCGCCACGAGTGTTGGTTTCTGATCGAATCTGTCAGAACCACGAATGTCAAAGGAGACATCGATGGCACGCCCGGCCACGCGCGAGGAGCACCTCGCCAGTTCGATCCCCTCGTCCATCCGCGGCGTCGACCGCCGCAGCCTGCTCCGGGGAGCGGTCGGGGCCGGTGCGCTGCTCGGCGTACCAGGCCTGCTCAGCGCCTGCGGTGACGACTCCTCGACCGGCGGCGGCGCGGCCGGCAACGTCTCGTTCGGGATGAACGAGGCCACCGGCTCGGGACCCGCCTACGAGCGCCTCCAGGCCATGGCCGACGCCTACGCGAAGAAGGAGGGCGTGAAGGTCTCGCCCAACCCGGTCGACCACAACACCTTCCAGGAGAGCATCACCACCTACCTGCAGGGCACCCCCGACGACGTCTTTACCTGGTTCGCCGGCTACCGGATGGCGCAGTTCGCCGAGAGCAAGCAGATCGCCGACCTCAGCAGTGCCTGGCCGATCGACGGAATGGGGGAGGCGTTCAAGACCGCATCCACCGCGGCCGACGGCAAGCAGTACTTCGTGCCGGTCAGCTACTACCCCTGGGCGGTCTTCTACCGGAAGTCGGTGTTCGCGAAAAACGGCTGGACCGAGCCGACGACCCTCGACGAGTTGAAGGCCCTGATGACGGACATGCAGGGCAAGAAGATCACCCCGTTCGCCTTCGCGGCCAAGGACGCCTGGGCGCCGATGGGTACGTTCGACATCCTCAATATGCGCATCAACGGGTTCGACTTTCATATGTCGCTGACCAAGGGCGAAAAGAAGTGGGACAGCCCCGAGGTCAAGGAGGTCTTCGCGACCTGGAAGACCCTGCTCCCGTTCCACCAAACCAACTCGCTCGGGCGTACCTGGCAGGAGGCCGCCACCTCAATGGCGAATGGCCAGGCCGGGATGTACCTCCTTGGCACGTTCATCGTCGATGGGGTGCCGCCAGAGGCCCAGGAAGACCTCGACTTCTTCACCTTCCCGGAGGTCGACGCCGCGATCGGGTCCGACGCGCTCGACGCCCCGATCGACGGCTTCTGCGTCGCGGCGAGCGCCACGGACACGGATGCCGCGACCGCATTCGTGACCTGGCTCGGCTCGGCCGAAGCCGCCGACGCGGCCAACAACGCCGCCTCGGCGCCGATGATCGCCGCGAATAGCAAGGCCAGTACCGCGAAGTACGGTGCCCTGCAGAAGAAGTCGGTCGAGGTCGTGCAAAAGGCGACGTCGATCGCGCAGTTCCTCGATCGGGATACCGACGCCGACCTTGCCAACACGGTGATCACCGCGGCGCTGCAGGAATTCATCAAGAACCCGAACGATATTGACGCGGTCACCACCTCGATCCAGAAACAGGCCGACTCGATCCTCGGCAGCTGACCGGCGGCGGCAAGGATGGTGCCCTCGTGACCACCGCCACGCACCCGCGCGGCCCGTCACCACGGCCGCGACGACGCGGGATGCGCGATCGACTGGTGATCACGACCATGGTCGGCGTCCCCACTGTGCTCGTCGTGTGGCTGGTGTGGCTGCCGGCGCTGGCGTCGGTGCTGCTGTCGTTCACCAGGTGGAACGGCTTCACGTTCAGTGCAATCGAGTGGATCGGGACGAAGAACTACATCGACATCGCCACGATCTACCCGCCATTCTGGCCGGCTATCGGGCACAACCTCATCTGGCTGGTGTTTCTCTTCGTGCTGCCGACCATTCTTGGGGTCCTTCTGGCCGTGGTGCTCGATCGAGAGATGTGGGGGAGCCGCTTCTACCAGACGGCCTTCTACCTCCCGGTGGTGCTGTCACTGGCGCTGGTCGGCTTCATTTGGCAGCTCTTCTACTCCACCGACCAGGGGCTGCTCAACGAGGTGTTCGGCAGCGACATCGACTGGTACGGCAACCCTGACGTGAACCTGTGGGCAGTGCTCGTCGCCACCGCGTGGCGGCATACCGGCTACATCATGCTGATCTACCTTGCCGGCCTGAAAGGCGTCGATGGCTCGCTCCGTGAAGCCGCCGCGGTCGACGGGGCCAGCGAGGTGAAGACCTTTCTGCACGTGATCTTCCCGGTGATGCGCCCGATCAACCTCATCGTTGTGGTCATCGTGGTCATCGAGTCGCTGCGCGCGTTCGACCTGGTCTGGATCATCAACAAGGGCCGCAACGGGCTCGAGCTGATCTCGGCACTGGTGTCGCAGAACGTGATCGGCGAGGCCACCCGCTACGGCTTCGGCTCGGCCCTTGCCGTGGTGATGATGGTGATCTCCTCGGTCTTCATCGCGATCTACCTGCGCGTCGTGGTGCGGGAGGAGCGATGAGCACGCCCACGGCCATCGCAACCGGCGGCCCAGCCGGTAGTGGCGGAGCGTCGGCATCCGGCCGCGGTGGCGGGGCGTCGGCATCCGGCCGCGGTGGCGGGGCGTCGGCATCCGGCCGCGGTGGCGGGGCGTCGGCATCCGGCCGTCGTGGCGGAGTGATCAACCGGCGGCGTGGCCGCGTAGCCACGGTCGTGATGGCCGGGCTCGCCGTGCTGTGGCTGTTCCCGCTGCTGTGGGCGCTGTACAACTCGTTTCGCGACTACGGCTACACCCAAACCAACGGCTACCTCTCGTTCGGTGGGTGGACCCTCGACAACTACCGAGACGCCTGGAGCCGAGGCCGGTTCGGCCTGCACTTCACCAACTCGCTCGCCATCACCGTGCCCGCGGTGCTCATCACGCTGTTCCTGTCCTCGCTCGTCGCGTTCGTGCTCGCCCGATTCTCGTACCGGTTCAACCTCACCCTGCTCGGCGTCTTCCTGGCCGCCAACTTGCTGCCGCCGCAGGCCCTGCTCATCCCGGTGTTCCGAATGTTCCGGGAGATTCCGCTGCCGGAGTTCCTCAGCGAGAGCGGCACGATGCTGAACAGTTACTGGGCGCTGATCCTGGTGAACACCGCGTTCCAGCTCGGCTTCTGCACCTTCGTATTGAGCAACTACATGAAGACGCTGCCGCACGAGATCTACGAATCCGCCGAACTCGACGGCGCGAGCGTGTGGCGCCAGTACTGGCAGTTGACCATGCCGCTGGTCCGGCCGGCCTTGGCAGCGCTGGCGACCCTGCAGGTCACCTGGATCTACAACGAGTTCTTCTGGGCCACCGTGCTGCTCTCTCGCGGCGACAAGTACCCGGTGACCAGTGCATTGAACAACCTGCGCGGTCAGTTCTTCTCCGACACCAACCTGGTGGCGGCCGGGTCGATCATCGTGGCCCTGCCGGTGCTCATCGTGTTCTTCGTGTTGCAGAAGCAGTTCGTCTCCGGCCTCACCCTCGGCTCGACCAAGGGGTGAGCACGGCGATCACCGTCCTGCGCGGCGGCGGCACGGCGCTCGTGCTCGTCCAGGCCGGCACGGGGCTGCCGTCCGTCGCGCACTGGGGACGCGACCTGCCGGATGACGCGATCGCCGACCTGGTGCGTCTGACCGCCGACCGGCCGGTGCCGCACGGCGCGCTGGACTCGCTGTGGGAGTTCAGCGTGCTGCCGACCAGCGGCGAGGGCTGGCTCGGCACACCAGGATTCGAGGCGCACCGGGCTGGGGGCCGCACCGCGCCCCGCTGGGTGGCCGAGGTGACCACTGACGAGGCGGGCGCGGTCGTCATCCGGGCGGTCGCCGAGTCCGCGGACGTCGAGGTGCGGATGACGTATCGCCTCGACCACTCGGGTGTGCTCGGCGTCGACACCGTGCTGATCAGTACCGCGGATGACGCCGCCGCACCGCTCGACCTCGGCGCGCTCCGGGTGCTGCTGCCGCTGCCGGCGCGGGCCACCGAGGTGCTCGACCTTGGTGGCCGGTGGCTGCGGGAGCGGGCGCCGCAGCGACATCCGGTGCTCGACGGCACGTGGTGGCGCACCGGTCGGCGCGGGCGTACCGGCCACGACGCGACGCTGCTGATGTGTGGTGGCACAGCCGGTTTCGGCTTCCGGTACGGCGAGGTCTGGGCCGTGCATGTCGGATGGAGCGGCAACCACGAGCATCTGGTCGAGCGACTGCCGGAAGGGGCCGGTGCGCACGCCTCGGTACTCGGCGGGGGCGAGACGCTGGCCGCCGGTGAGGTGCGGTTGGGGCCGGGTGAATCGTATGCCGCGCCGACGGTGTACTTCGCCCGCTCCGGCGAAGGGCTCGACGGCGTCACGAACGCGCTGCTGCGCTTCCAGCGCGCCCGGCCCGGCTACCGCACCGGGCCGCGCCCGCTCGTGCTCAATACCTGGGAGGCGGTCTACTTCGACCACGACCTGGACCGGCTGCGCCGCCTCGCTGATGTCGCCGCCTCGGTGGGTGTCGAGCGGTTCGTGCTCGACGACGGGTGGTTCGGGTCGCGCCGCAGCGACACCAGCGGGCTCGGTGACTGGCAGGTGTCGCCCCAGGTGTGGCCAGCCGGGCTGGGGCCGCTGGTCGAGCACGTGCGCGGGCTCGGCATGGAGTTCGGGCTGTGGTTCGAGCCCGAGATGGTCACCCTCGACTCGGATCTGGTTCGCGCTCATCCGGAGTGGGTGCTCGGGCCGGCTGCCGGCCCGCCGCGGCCGAGCCGCCACCAGCACGTGCTCGACCTGGCGAACCCGGCGGCGTTCGCGCACGTGCTCGAGGCGGTCAGCGCGGTGGTGGCCGAGTACGACATCGCGTTCGTCAAGTGGGACCACAACCGCGACCTGCACGAGCCGGTGCGCACCGACCCGCGCGGTCCTGACACGACTGGTGTCGGCGGTGCCACGGGTGTCGGCGGTGCCACGGGTGTCGGTGGAGCCACGGGTGTCGGTGGAGCCACGGGTGTCGGCGGTGCCACGGGCGCCAACCGGTCCAGCGTGACCGACCGGCCGGCGGTCGCGGCCCAGACCCGCGCCACGTACGCCCTGCTCGACGAGTTGCGCCGTCGTCATCCGGCCCTGGAGATCGAGTCGTGCGCGAGCGGGGGAGGGCGCGTCGACCTCGGCGTGCTGGCCCGCACCGACCGGGTGTGGACGAGCGACTGCAACGACGCGCTCGAGCGGGCCACGATTCAGCGGTGGACCGGCCTGCTCGTGCCGCCGGAGCGGATGGGCACCCACGTCGGCGGCCCGCGCGCACACACCACGCACCGCGAGGTCGACCTGGCGTTCCGCCTGCTTGTGGCGCTGCAGGGGCACGCCGGCCTCGAGTGGGACCTCACCACCTGCACCGACGACGAGCTCGACGCGCTGCGGGCCTGGTCGGCGCTGTACCGCGAGCTGCGGCCACTGCTGCATTCCGGCGACGTGGTGCGCAGCGACCACCCGGATCACGCGCTGCTGGTGGGCGGGGTGCTGGCGCCGGACCGCTCGGCGGCGGTGTTCACGGTGGCTCAGGTCGGCACTGGCCGCGGCGTCACGCCGGGCGCGGTGCCGCTGCCAGGCCTGGACCCGGCGCGCCGCTACCGAGTCCGGGTGCGCCACGGGGCGGGCCTGCCCTCGACCGTCCAGCGGTCCGGCCCACGGTGGTTCGACGATGCGCTGGAGCCGGCCGGTACCGAGGTCTCCGGGGGTGCGCTGGGCGAGGTCGGCCTGGCGTTGCCGGTGCTCGCCCCCGCTCAGGGTTTCCTCCTCCACCTCCGCACAGTCGACCAATAGGGCGATTCTGCAGGCGCTCAGAGCGCTGCAGAATCGCCCGATTGGTCGACTGTGCGGGGGGGTGGGGCAGGCTCGGGGGATGGCGTGCACACCTGGCGAGTTGACCGCGGCATCCCTCGCCTTTCTTGCGGAACGGCACCTGGCCACCGTGACCACGCTGCGGGCCGACGGCTCGCCGCACGTGGTCCCGGTCGGCTTCACCTGGGATGACGGCGCGCACCTTGCCCGGGTCATCGCGAGTCGGGGCAGCGCGAAGGTCCGGCAGGCCCGGGCCGGTCGCCGGGCGGCGCTGAGCCAGGTCGACGGCCGGCGCTGGATCACCCTCGAAGGCGTCACCCGCGTGCTTGAAGAGCCGGATGACGTGCGCGAGGCCGAGGAGCGCTACGCCGCTCGGTACCGACAGCCGCGGCCGAACCCCGAGCGCGTCGTGATCGTGCTCGAGGTCGACCGCATCCTCGGCAACCTCCCGGACCCGGCGTAACCGGACCCGGCGGCGTAACCGGACACTGCGCACCCGGACCCTGTGCAACCGGACCCTGCGGCGTAGTCGGACCCGGCGCAACCGGACCCTGCGGCGTA